>CANJOI010000140.1 GCA_947475365.1 Fidelibacterota bacterium
CGCCCATGGACAGACCCGCCAGGGCGAAACGGCCGGGCGCCTGGTCGAGCACCCGCTCGGCCATGGCCGCGATGCTGGAATCCTGTGTCAGATCTGCCACGGTCACCGAGGCGATGTCGGTCAGCGTCTCGGTCTGATGGCGCCATAACGCGGCATCGCACAGCAAACCGGGCAGTAAAACAAGTTTATGGGGTTGGCTCATAAGGAGTTTTGGCGGGGCATGCGCAAGATGCGGAAATCCCCGGCATTTCTGGTCACTAGGGGTTTTGCGTGATTGACAGCGGCAAGCTAGCACCTATTATCCCGCGCCGTGAACCTGTCGCGATGAATAGGCCCCATTTGAGGCCCAAAAAGAGCCGCGACGGAGACCTCCGAGACCCATGGATTTTGCAGACCTCGGCCTTTCGCCGGAAACTCTTAAAGCCGTCACCGACGCCGGATACCTGACACCGACGCCGATTCAGGAACAGGCCATACCCGTGGTCCTGATGGGACGCGACGTCCTGGGCGTGGCGCAGACCGGCACAGGCAAGACCGCCGCTTTCACCATGCCGATGATCGACATCCTCGCGGGTGGCCGGTCCAAGGCGCGCATGCCGCGCTCGCTGATCATCGCCCCGACCCGCGAGCTGGCGGCGCAGATTTCCGACAACTTCGTTAAGTACGGCAAGTATCACCCGCTCTCCATGGCGCTGCTTATCGGCGGCGAGTCCATGAGCGACCAGGAAAAGTCCCTGGACCGCGGCGTCGACGTGCTGATCGCCACGCCCGGACGCCTGCTCGATCATTTCGAGCGCGGCCGCATCCTGCTCAACGACGTGAAGGTCCTGGTGATCGACGAAGCCGACCGCATGCTCGACATGGGCTTCATCCCGGATGTGGAGCGCATTGCGTCCTTGCTGCCCAAGATCCGGCAGACCCTCTTCTTCTCCGCCACCATGGACAAGGAGATCAAGAAGCTCGCCGACAAGTTCCTGATGAACCCCAAGGAAATCGCGGCCTCTCCGCCCGCCACCACCGCCAGCACCATCGAGCAGGGCCTGGTGATGGTGAAGACGCTGGACAAGCGCGAGGCGCTGCGCCGCATCCTCCGGGCCAAGAACATCCACAACGCCTTCATCTTCTGCAATCGCAAGAAGGACGTGGACATCCTTTACAAGTCCCTGACCAAGCATGGCTTCAACGCCGTCGCCCTGCATGGCGACATGCCCCAGTCCAAGCGCAACGAGATGCTGGCCAAGTTCAAGGCCGGCGAAGCCGAACTGCTGGTGTGCTCCGACGTGGCCGCGCGCGGCCTGGACATCTCCGCGGTCGGTCATGTGATCAATTTCGACGTGCCGGTGAACGCGGAAGACTATGTGCACCGCATCGGCCGTACCGGACGCGCGGGCCTGACCGGGCACGCCTACACCCTGGCGACGCCGGGCGACGACAAGCTGCTGTCCGCCGTCACCAAGATGATCAAGAACCCGATCCCGCCCCTGGTCCTGCCGGAGCTGGAAGGCATTGCCGTGGGCGCCGACGCTTCCGACGAAGGCGACACGCGCCGTGGGCGCGGACGCGGCGGCGACCGTGGAAAAGAACGTGGCGGGCGTGAGAACGGCGGACGTGAAAGTGGTGGACGCGGCGGACGTGGCCGTGGACGTGAAAGCGGCCGTGAGAGTGGACGGGGCCGCAGCGAACGTGACGCGGCTCCGGCCGTGCTGCCGGTCGAAGCGGCCGTGGAACATGCGCCCGAGGTGGCAGGCGTGATCACCCCGGAACAACCCGTCGCGGCGTTTGTCGCGCACGAAGCCGACAGCTTTGCGGCGCCGGTCGAGCCGGTTGCCGCCGAGGCGGCCTCTGGCGAAGCCGACGCCTCGCAAACCGATGACTACCGCCCCAAGCGTGAGCGTGGCCGCAAGCCTGAGCGCTTTGACCGCAACCGCGACATCCGTGGCCCCGAGGACCGCGCCAAGAAGACCCGGCGCAATCCCCACGGCATCGCGGAAATGGAATACGGCGATAACGTGCTGGCCTTCGGCGGCTATACGCCCGAGTTCATGCTGGTCGATCCCTACAACGGCAAGGGCGCGCCCAGCACACGGGAAATCGACGAAGCCGCCGAGAGTGACGAAGAATTCGAGGCGCCCGTAACGCAGTCGGACTCGACGCAGTCATCCTCCGACGACGCGTCCAGCCACACGCCGGAGCCCGACGCCCTGCCCGCCGCCGCCGGCAGCGAATCCTCTCACGACGACGGCGCTCTCTAAGTGGCGATCGACGCGCTTTCCGGCCCGTACCTGCCGGCCGCCAAGGGCGCTCCCACAGCTGCTGTCATCATCCTTCATGGCTATGGCGCCAACGGCGACGACCTCGTCAGCCTGGCGCCGTTCTTCGCGCAAGCCTTGCCGCATGTGATCTTCTACGCGCCCAATGCGCCGCAGCCCTGGGAAGGCGGCGGTTTCGGCGGGCGTCAGTGGTTTGGTCTGCCGGGCTACGACCCCATGGCCATGCAGCGCGACCCCAACCTTCGTACCGAACGCTTCAAGGCCATGACCGCGGGCGCCGCGGCGGCCGCGGTGCCGCTCAATAAGTTCATCGACCAGGTGCTGGCGGAACATGGGCTCGCGCCGGACCGGCTGGCCCTCCTCGGCTTTTCCCAGGGCACGATGATGGCGCTGTATGCGGGACTGCGCCGCGAACAGCAGCTCGCGGGAATTCTCGGCTACTCCGGGGCCCTGGTGGGCGCCGACAAGATCGCCGGCGAGATCAAGTCAAAGCCGCCGGTGTGCCTGGTGCATGGCGCCGACGATCCGGTAGTCCCCGCCCAGTGCATGGCGGATATCGACAACGGCCTCACGCCGCTCGGCGTCAGTGTCGAGAAGCACCTGATCCCAGGCCTGCAGCACGGGATCGATCCGAAGGGCGCCGAGATCGGCGCGGCCTTCTTCAAAAAAAATCTCGGCTAGTCGTCGTCCTTCGCGGCTTCGGCCGCGCGGTCTTCCTTGGTCTGATCGAGCTTCTTGTAGGCCTTGGGGTCATGTTTGCGCTGGGCCTCGCGGCGCTTTTTCAGTTTTTGCTGTTCGAGTTTGCGCAGCCACAACAGGATGCCGAGGATGATCGCGCCGGCGATGGCCCACGGCAGCAAGAGTGAGATCGCTTTTTCCTGGTCAATCTGCGCCCGTACCTGCGGGCGGCAGTCCGACTGATTATTTTCGCAGGCTTCGCGCGCCCGCCGTTCGGCCGGCGACCTGAAAAAGTCGATGGTGAAGCCGTCGCGCTTCATGATCTGCGCGCCGGCCTCGGGTGCGATGCCGCACGCCAGAACCGGCGCGAGCACCAATACTTGTAACAGCTTGCGCAACCGCAACTGCCGTCCTCCCCCTTGTGTAGCCAGTATTTTACCCGAGTTGGGGCGTTGACGCCAATCAGGCCGGGCTTACCCGGGGTAGCAAGGCTGCCACCGCACCTCACCCGTCTATGTTGCGCCGCAGCGGCGGTATTGTTTTCCGCCGCCGGTAGGGCTTTGCTAGACTTCTCTCATTCAACAGCCGCAAGGACGACGATGAAGGGACGCCCCACGGGCCCCCGGCCGTTCTCCATCGCTGCCGGAACCGCGCATCACAACCTCAATGACACGGCTGTACCGGCCGCTCGCGCTGATGCGCGGGCGGCAAGAAGCACCGCATCCCTGAAAGGGCCGCACAGGACGCGCGGCCCTTTTGCATATCCGGAGTACGCCCGCACCCCCGCTTGATCCAACAGGAGAGTCCCATGACCAACGCTGCCCGCGTCAAGACCACCCGCTGCATCGCCGTTGTCGGCGCCCAGTCCTCGGGGAAGACGACATTGGTGGAAAGCATGTTGTTGGCCACGGGCGCGATCCAGAAGCGCGGGCGTGTGATCGACAAGACCACGGTCAGCGACCACAGCCCCGAGGCGCGAACGCGCCAGATGTCGACGGAATTGACTCCCGTACGCTTCACCTATCTCGGCGACGATTGGGTGGTGCTGGATTGTCCGGGCGCCTTCGACCTGGCCCAGGACGCCACCCAGAGCATGATGGTGGCGGACGCGGTGGTGGTGGTGGCGGACCCCGACGAAGGCCGCATGATGGCGCTGGCGCCCTTGTTCCGCTTTCTCGACGATCACGCCATCCCGCATGTTCTGTTCATCAACAAGATGGACTCGGTCACCGGCCCCGTGCGCGACCTGCTGGCCGCCGCCCAGCGCCAATCGGCCCGGCCTCTGGTGCTGCGGCATATCCCGATCGGTGACGGCAGCCATATCACCGGCTATGTCGACCTGGTGGCCGAGCGCGCCTATCACTACAAGCTCGACAAGCCGTCGGAGCGCATCCAGGCAACATCGACCGCGCCCAGCGTCATGACCAGCGGCGCGGTGAACGCGCGGCGCGAGTTGCTGGAGAAGCTGTCCGACTTCGACGACGCTTTGCTTGAAAAGCTGCTCGAGGACATTGTCCCGGACAAGAATGAGGTCTACCGCCACCTCACCCGGGACCTGGCCGGAGACCTGATTGTGCCGGTGCTGATCGGCGCCGCGGAACACGACCACGGCGTGCGCCGCCTGCTGAAAGCCCTGCGCCACGAAGTGCCGGACGCAAGCGTGACCGCGGACCGGCTTGGCATTCCCGCCGGCGGAACAGCCGCCCAGATTTTTAAAATCACCTATGCGACCCACGTCGGCAAACTCTCGCTGGTGCGCATATGGCGCGGCGTACTGAAGGACGGCGATACCCTGGCGGGCCTGCGCGTCAGCAACATTCAGGAAGCCGCCGAGCCCAAATCCTCCAAGACTGCGAAACTCCACCGCGCCAATACCGGGGACGTGGTGGCGCTGTGCAAGTTCGAGGCCGGGCACACGGGCGCCGTGCTGACCGAACACGCCGCCGCCGAACCGAAGTCCTGGCCCAGGCCGGCGGCGCCGCTTTACACCGTTGCCGTCGCCGCCAAGGCCCGCAAGGACGACGTCAAACTGGGCGAAGCCCTGCGCAAGGTATGCGAGGAGGATTGCTCGCTCCAGCTCGGCCACGCCCATGAGACCGCGGAGCTTCTGCTCTCCGGCATGGGCGACGTGCACCTGCAGATCGCCTTGGAGCGCGCGCGGCGCAAGTTCGATCTGGATATCGACACGCGGCGCCCGCAGGTGGCGTACCGGGAAACCATCCGCCGCGGCGTGGTGCAGCATGCGCGGCACAAGCGCCAGTCCGGCGGGCACGGGCAATTCGCCGACATCAAGGTCGAGATCAATCCCCTGCCCCGCGGCGGCGGCATCACCTTCACCGATGCGATTGTCGGGGGCGTGGTGCCGCGTAATTTCATCCCGGCGGTTGAAGCCGGCTTGCGCGACAATACCCAGGAGGGGCCGCTGGGATTTCCGGTGGTGGATGTGAATATGCGGTTATTCGACGGCCAATATCACAGTGTGGATTCGTCGGACCAGGCGTTCCGCACCGCCGCGCGCATCGCCATGACCGAGGGGCTGGCGCAATGCGAGCCGGTGCTGCTGGAGCCCATCCACGACGTGCAGATTTTTGTGCCGTCGGCGTTCACCTCCAAGGTCCAGCGCGCGGTGACGCAGCGGCGCGCCCAGATCCTGGGCTTCGATGCGCGCGAAGGCTGGAGCGGATGGGACGTGATCCACGTCAACATGCCAGAGTCGGAGATGCAGGACCTGATCCTGGAGGTGCGCCAGATCTCGCAAGGCATGGGCACCTACACGTCAGCGTTCAGCCACTACCAGGAGCTTATCGGGCGTGACGCGGACCGCGTGGTGCAGGCGCGCAAGCAGAACCAGACGCCGGCGGTGCACGCTTAATGTGACGTGGTGCACGTTTAATATTACGTAATGTCACGCGCCGGTGAGCGCCGCGCCCTTGAGATTCCAGGGACGCGGCCTCAGCTGACAAGAATGAACCCGAAGTCGCTGCCCGCCAAAATTGTGGCAAGGACTCGCGCCAGGATGCGTGGAGCATTCCGGCGCGAGAACCTGCCGCGCAACCGCGCCGTTCGCATTGGCTTGGGCGTATTACTCTCCGTAGGGGGTGTCGCGGGCATCGTCCTACCCGTCCTGGGTCTATGGATGTTGCCTCTGGGCATCACCGTGCTTTCGGTCGATATTCCCGGCGTGCGCCGCGTCGCGCGCAAAGTTAAAGTGAAATGGGGCCACGCGCGCGGTAAACGCGCGCGAACTCAACACAGCGGGCCTTCCGCCCGCGAGCGCGGCCGCAAGACCGCCCGCGCTTAGCCTGTCCGATCCCGGGGGGCCGGTGAGAAAAATCTTCTGCTGCCTTATCGCTGTCGCGGGTCTCGCGGCCCTTAGCGGCTGCGACCAGGGGCCGACGCAACAGATTCTCGCGTCGGATATCACCAAACGCCTGGACGAGAGCTACACGCCCGGCCTGTTCGACGTGACGGACGTGGCGACCGCGGAACCGGCGCCGGCCTCGCGCCTGGACATCACCCGCAAGATCATTCCCTTCACCATCACGCTGAAGCTCAAGCGCGACCATGATTTCGGCGCCTGGGACCAGGCCAACGCCAACACGCTCCTGCAAATTCTGGGCGGCCGGCCCGAAGCCATCAGCGGCCTCAAAAGCGGCGGCAACAAGACCGGCGATGTCATCCGCATCACCGGCGTCGCGGCCTATCACAAGGACCAAGCCGGGTGGATTCTGGAAAGCAACGAGCACCCACCGATCCAGGCCGCGCCCGAGGTTCCCTCCCGCGCCAGCGTGATGCGGCGCCTCGGCCAGCTCATCCTCACCACCGCGCGCGTCATGGTGATCCCGTCCCGCGCGCCTGACGTGGAAGGCGAGCTCACCGCGGCGACCGCGCGGCTCGCGCGCCTGGATTCTGGCTTCGCGGTCGCCAGCGGCCCGGTCGGCAGCGACGATTGGCTGCTGACGGAAGCCGCGCGTATCGAAAAGCGCGGCAGCACCACGCCGGTGATCAACATCGCCACCCGCGGCACCATGGAAAGCTTGAGTCTCCTGCGCGACGGCAAGATCACCGCCGCCATTGTGCAAAATGATGAAGCGGCCATGGCGGCGTCCGGCGAGGGCCCGTTCGCCCATACCGGCACGCTCCCAGACTTGCGCGTGGTCGCCAGCCTGTTCCCGAAGCCGGTGCATGTGGTGGTGATGGCGGCAAGCACAGTGGCGTCGGTGAGCGAACTGTACGGCAAGAAAATCGCCGTGGCCGATACCGGCCCGGCGGCGGTTTCGGAAGCCGCCGATATCCTGAAAGCACACCGTGTCGGCGCTGCTTCCATGTCGGCGGCGCCCGAAGAGCTCGCCATCGCCAAGGCGCTGATGGCGGTCGAGAAGGGCGAGTTGGATGCGCTGGTGATCACCGCGGCGGCGCCGGCGCCGGACGTCAAGGAATTCGCCCGCGGCCATTCCATCCGGTTCCTGCCCCTGGACGGGGACGCCATCGCCCTCATGACCGCCGGCAATTCCAACTATATCGCCATGACCATCCCGGCGCAGACCTACCCCAGCCAGACCAAACCGATCGCCACCATCGCGGTGACCGCCCAACTGGTGTCCATGCAGGTGGTGCCCGCCAGCGAAGTCAGTGCGCTGTTGCAGATCATGTTCAAGGAAGTCGACTACCTGGGGCGGGGCGCTGCTTTAGGTAGTCTGGTGTCTGCCCGCTCCGCCCGCAGCGCCCTTACACTGCCTCTGCACCCGGGCGCGGAGGCGTTCTTTGACGCCTCCACAAAGGCTATTCCGCAGAAATAGCCCAACGCGATTGTGCCCGCTCTGCGCACATTCGGCAGCGCATTTTGCTTAAATATTAATCAGACGTTTCAGTTGAGCTAAAATTAGGCATTTGCACTTGCACTGGGCTATGCCGCAGTGCAATCCTCGACCCTGTGATTTGGCTGAAAAACAGCAAATTTCGGGGTTTACGGACCACTGCTGCAGCGCACAAAGGTGTGGCACGGGGATTGCTAATGATTGTTACGGTGTTGTGGCACCACCCGCTGAGGGATGTGTGGTGCGGGGTTTGGGGCCACAGCGACTACCGCAAACAGGCATTTTAGGGGACACCTGATGAAGCTGATGAAATCGATCGTGGCGCTGGCGGCAATGGCGGGCGCGTTGGCGCCAATGGGCGCGATGGCGGAAGACGCCGCCCCCGCGAGCTATCTGCCCGGCACCTTCACCGGCAATGTGGCGCTGACTTCCGATTACGTATTCCGCGGTCTATCCCAGACCTGGAACGGCCCGGCCATCCAAGGCGGCATGGATTGGGACACCGGCGCCGGCTTCCACTTCGGCTTCTGGGGCTCGTCACTGAATTTCAAGGACGGCGGCCAGGCCTCCGTCGAAACCGATCTCTACGGCGGGTATGCCGGCAAAATCGAGAATTTCACCTATGACGTCGGCTTCATCTACTACTGGTATCCCGGCGCCCTCGGCTCGCTGAACTACGATCTGTGGGAAGCCTACGGCAAGGCCGGATATGACTTCGGCGCGGCGGCCGTCAGCGGCAGCGTCAACTACACGCCCGACAACTTCGGCGGCACCAAGGACGCGATCTACTTCAACGTCGGCCTCTCGGTTCCCGTGACCGACAAACTCGCCATCTCGGGCGGCATCGGCTACTGGGACCTCAAGGCCCCGATCGCCAACCAGACCGACTGGAACGTGGGCGCCAAGCTGAACGTGAACAACTGGTTCAGCATCGACGCCCGTTACTACGACACCAACATCAAAGGCGGCTGCGTGCTCGTGGGCAAGAAGACCTGCGACGCCAAGGCCGTCGTCACTCTTTCTCGCAGCTTCTAAATCTCGCGCGTCTAATCACACACCACAGGTCAGGACCCCGGCGGTCTTTTTGGTACGCCGCCGTGGTTCAAAATCACACTCAACCTAGGACTGGGGAGCTACCCAATGAAACTCTTTAAGACCCTCACGCCCTTGCTCGGGGCGTTCTTGATACTACTCGCGGTGACATCGGCGCCGACCTTCGCCGCCGATGAAGCCCCGGCCGCGGCGCCCGCCGCCGCCGAAGCGCCCGCGGCCGCTCCGGCCGAAGCCGCTCCCGCCGCCGCTGCAGCCGCTCCCGCGGCCGAAGCGCCGAAGCAGGACAGCGGCAACACCGCCTGGATGCTCACCTCCACGGCGCTCGTGCTGCTCATGACCATTCCCGGCCTCGCCCTGTTCTACGGCGGCATGGTCCGCAAGAAGAACATCCTCGCCACCGCCATGCAGAGCTTCGCGATCACCTGTTTGATCACGGTGCTGTGGGCGGTGATCGGCTACTCCATCGCCTTCACGGATGGATCGCCGTACTTCGGGGGGCTCTCGCGTCTGTTCCTGATGGGCATGGAAATCGATTCCGCCCACGCCCTGGCGCCGACCATCCCGGAAGCGGTGTTCATGTGCTTCCAGATGACCTTCGCCATCATCACCCCGGCCCTGATCTGCGGCGCCTTCGCGGACCGCATGAAGTTCTCGGCCATGGTGGTGTTCATGATCGCCTGGAGCCTTCTGGTGTACTCGCCGATCGCGCACTGGGTCTGGCATCCGTCGGGCTGGCTGTTCGGCCTGGGCGTGCTTGATTACGCTGGCGGCACCGTCGTCCACATCAACGCCGGCGTCGCTGGTCTGGTGTGCGCCCTCGTCATGGGCAAGCGTCTCGGCTACGGCACCGAGCCGATGCCTCCGTACAACCTGCTCTACGCTCTGATGGGCGCCTCGCTGCTGTGGGTCGGCTGGTTCGGCTTCAACGCCGGTTCCGCCGTGTCCGCCGGAGCCAACGCCGGCTTCGCCATGGCCGTCACCCAGATCGCGACCGGCATGGCCGGCCTGACCTGGATGTTCGCGGAGTGGATGCATCGCGGCAAGCCGTCCGTCCTCGGGATCATCTCGGGTGCGGTCGCCGGCCTCGTCGCCATCACGCC
>CANJOI010000141.1 GCA_947475365.1 Fidelibacterota bacterium
CTATGCAGCAGGTCGGGGTCACCAGCGTCAAGGAACTGCGTCCCGAGATGATCGTCCGGGCGCTTTGATACACGTCTAAGACCCCAAGACGGGGCGGTTCGGGTCACCGGGCCGCCCCGCTCTCTTTGCGCCGGCTTGAACTGAACGGCCGTCAGCGCCCCTAAGGTTGAAGAAGCCTCGCGGTCGTCTTTTCCCCTGAAGTCGTCCGGGCATTGGCGGAGCCAAAATCCGAGGGCAATTCCACCCCCGCCCTTACCAAATATGCAGCTCCAGCTTCCGAGAGGTACCAGTGCTGCTCCTTACCCACGCCGCGAGGGGCGCCGGAGCGGTCTTCGAAGTAGGTATATAGGGGCTTGTTTTTATAGGCCCATTGTTTCCGCCCGTCCGCTCTCAGCACGATGGTCCAATCGCCCATGGGCTTGCTGCTACCTACCGCTGCGATGATGGGCCACACACCAGAGCATGCCTGATCACACGTCGATTGGCCTAACGGCTCGCCGTCGAACACATACAAAGGCAAAAAGGCTGGAAAGGACTTATAGGTCCAGACGCCGGGAGCATCCTGCGTCAACGCCACCGCGCTCGGATAAGGCGCGTCTTGAATGGCGGAAACTGCGACGCTCGCCGCTCCGAGAATACCCACAGCCACAGCGCTTAATAATAGATAAGGCGCTCGCATTTCGTTCCTCCGTCGCGGCTCCTTGATCTTCTAACAACATTAACTCGCTCCCGGTGTGTTCTCGCCATTATCCCTTCTCAGAGTCTATATCTTCTCCCGAAAGTACCCGTTAACCGTCGGGAGGATCGAAACCGGATATAATTTGGTTCCATGCTGGCGCTCTTTGCTGGGCTCGGCGTGTTGCAAGGAGAAAGCGCTCGCCCTGAAATTACATTCAGTGACCGTCGGCCTCAAGCCATCAGGCGTTGTCAAGGCCAAATGCTGCCAGCCAGGTCGCGCCTGCCCGGATAGCGCCTAGCGCCTAACTTGCGACGACATCCGCCAGCCAATGGACCCAAAGGTAAATGCGCCTGATGCCGACAGGCAACGCCAGGATCACGCCGACGGAAAGCATTAAGACTTTAGATAGGGCGCGCGGGATAGGCGCGCCAACAGAGCTACTAGGCTCAGGTACACCATCGCCGCTATCTGAGGTGCCCCCATTGAAGTGGTCCATCCTGAGGTATGGTTTCTCGAAGGAGGACCACTTCAATGGGAGCAGCTCAGGCGCGCTTGGCCCCCGCTTGCGCGCCCAGGTAGGACGCCCGTCCTTCTTGTGGAGAAACTGTTCATAAACCACCGCATGGGCGTGGGTGCACGGGCCAATCTTAACCTTTCCGACCGAACACGCTCCCACTACCCGGTCGTAGCTCTGGCCTCGGCTCTGGCAGCGGACCTCCTTGCCCAGGATCAACTCCTCTAAAGCTTGCCGGGATGCCTCGCCGCAGGGAAGGCATGGCGAGGGTCCCGCCGCATGGATGGCGTCCGCGCGACATTGTTGGTGGAGCTTGGGGGCGTCGATGCCGAAGACCCGGATTTTCTGATCGCCGACGAGGGTGAATGTGTCGCCGTCGTAACCTTCGCGACTATGCCCTCGAGCCGCACCGGCGCGGGCGCAAGCACCGGGATCGCGGTTAAGGCGGCCAGGGACAGGGTGAGCAACAGAGCCGGGATATTTTTCATAGCCCAAAGGATACTAGGGTGCCGGAATGCCCTAAGGGCGCCTCCCGGGGTTATCCACACGTATCCACAAATTTGAGGCCGGCGCAGCGACTAAACTTGGCCCGGATTCGAGACATCTGACGATGGTGTTACGCCTGTCCCGTCCCGTAGCGATCATCTAGGCGTCTCAAAGGGATGTCGGCTTCTTGCGGTTTTGCGGGTACCACATGGGTAACAATCGGCGCCGAGACGGAAAGTTCTACTAAGTCTGCCAAAAGTGTCGATTGTCGATAACTGGTCGCGCAATCCAATACTCCCTGAAACTGGGCCGGCTTTGGAGCTCCTGTTCGCACTGACGGTATCTTGGCCCTAGGACGCGCCAGGAGCCCCGCCAACGGGGCGTCTGCTTACTTGGGCCCATCTCCGGGCCCCATCAGGCGTTAACGCCCGCGTGGGCAGCCTTAGGGCAGCCGGGCGGTTTCGGATCCGGAGCGTGGGTTCTTTGGACGTTTTGGTGGCTGTTTAGCCGGCTTCAGGAAGCGGATGCCCTCAGCATCGCCGGACATCGATAAGAACTCGATTCCGGCTTGGCTTAGGACCTTTGGAGAACCTTCTAGCTGGCGACTTCGATCATGATCTCGTTGCGGCGTAGGAAGGGCATTGTCCAGGGCGGATTATAAAAGGCATATGTTGGCCCCGACGTGACGGTTAGGTTCCGGTTCTTGATAAATTCCACCAACTCATCGGTTTCGCGCTTCAGCCTGTCTTCGCCCGCCAAGCCTGAAAAGCGGATTACAGCAAAGCGCTTTCCCGCGATCATACTGAGCTTTACGGCAGGGTTGTTTGGTCGTGGGAGGGATTCGAGCGTGTAGTTGGAGGGCATGACGAAACGCACCTGCCAGGCGTTTTCTTTTCCTTGCTGTATCACCGGCGCTGTCATGGCAATTTTTTCGCTGGGCTGTTGGGTGACCGGTGCGGTCATCGCAACCTTCCGCGAGGACATATTATTTCCGAAGATGTAGTCCGCTATGATGCGAAAGCCGTCGCGAATGGCTTGGCTGCGTTCTCCGGACACCTCCGCCTCCGCGACGATCATTGGCGCGTAGTCGCGAATTTCAACCTTCTGGTCCGCCGCGACGACCTCATATTTCGGCTGTTCTACGTTACTCACGATAGATCCCGATAACAGCGCGATTCCAGCAACAGCACCGACGCCGCCCGCCACTGCAATCCACCAAAACATTGTCGTCTTCATTCTGCTCGCTGTGTTTAATGTGGGGCAAATTCCGTCGCGTATTCGCTCATGTTTCGGCCTCGATCGGCACAACAGCAAAAATGTCGTGACAAGTCCTAGCGGTAAGAGGCGTGCGATCCGCACGGCGACCGGCAGCCGCTCGTAGGCGCGACAGCCAAACGTCTATGAGGGCTAATAGTTTCGGCGCATCGGCGAATGAGATGCAACGCCTTTGGAGGCCACTTGGCGAGATGCGGGTAGAAGCAGGCCAGCCCGACCGCTAGCCTTTCACGCCCTCGATATTCAAACTCATTAGCAGCCCGTTTTCCTTGTCGAGGTGCGGGATATAGGCCTGCGAGAAATCGTCGATATGGGCGTGCTCGGTCGCGCGCCAATCCCACAAGCGCGTTTCCACGAAGCCGACCGAGAGCAAGGCATCGGTCAGGAACGGCCGGTCGAAAATCACTTTGTGGAAATCGTATTCGTCCCGCTGGCCGCCGCTGATGAGCCCGACGAGCCCGGTGAGGCCATCGCGCAGGCCTTGCTCGTAATAGACCTTGGCGCAGGCGGCGAAATCGGGAACCGACAGCCGGAGGATTCCCCCTGGCTTCAACACCCGGTGCCATTCCTTGAGCACGTCCTTGAACTCCAGGCGGCCGAAGTGCTCCAGCACATGGCAGGCGTAGACCAGATCCGCCGTGCCGGTGGCGATGAAGTCCAGCTTGCGGACGTCGGCCACATGATCGACATGGGGCGCGGGCGCGAGATCCACGTGCACGAAACCCGGGATATGGCGCTTGCCGCAGCCCAGGTCGATTTTGAGAGGGATCGGGTGCTGTGAGGAAGAGGCCATGGCGCGGCTATACTTAGCCGCCGCAGGGCGCAATTGCCATCGCCGAGCGGGGTTTGGGCAGGGGGCCGGTTTTGAATCACCCCCACCTGTCTGGGAGCATCGGCCGCGCACACCCGCGGCGCCGCGGTCCTAGCCGGCGACGTGGCGGATGAGGGCCAGTCCCGCGAACAACCCCGCGATGGACAACATGACCGACCCCGCCACATAGAGCGCGGCGCCCGTCAGGTCGCCACGCTCATAGAGCAGCCCGGCATCGAGAGAGAAGGCCGAGAAGGTGGTGAAACCGCCGAGCACGCCGGTGGTGAGGAACAGCCGCCACGCCTGGGGCAGTTCGGCCTTGAGCGCGAAATATTCCGCGATCACGCCCATGACGAAGCAGCCGAGCACGTTGATCATAAGTGTGTGCCAGGGAAAGGCCCCGCCGGTCAGGCGCGGCACCAGCACGTTGATGCCGTGCCGCGCCGCGCCGCCAATGCCCGCGCCCAGGAAGACGATCAGGTAATTCACTTTGCTTCCGCGGCGGCCTTTTTATAGGCCTCGGGCGGCACACGCTTGTAGCCGGCTTTCTCATATCCATAGCCGAACGAGAGCAGCGTCTGTTCGGACCACTGCGGCCCGACGAAGGAAAGGCCCACTGGCATCCCTTCGACCGCGCCCATGGGCACCGTGAGGATGGGGTAACCGCCGATGGCCGCGTTGCGGGTGAAGGAGCCGGGCCCTTCGCCCCGTCCGCCGCTGCGCGGCGTGCCGTCCGCGGGAATCACGCCGGCGGGCGCGCCCGCCACCGTGACAAAGGCCTGGATGTTGTTTTGCGCGAACAAGGCGTCATAGCCCTCCGGGCCGGCCTTGCGCTGAATCAACTCCATCAGTTCAAGATATTTGGGATTGGTAAGATCGCCCTTGGACGCCGCGGCTTCTTCCCAGTACAGCGCGCTGATCTTTGACTCGCGCGGGTCGGATTTATTGAAGGCGAGGAGATCGTCAACGCTGCGCACCTTCACGGCGGGCGGCGAATCCTTGAGATAAGCAGCGATGTCGTGGTTGAAGTTGAACGCTTCGGCCGCGAGACCGATGTCGTTGAGGTTCTCGAGCGTGACCGGCAGTTCCACCAGCTCGGCGCCTTGCGCCTTCAGCACCTCGAGGGCCTGGTCGAACACGGGGCCTGCCTTGGCGTCGGCATTTCCTTGGGGGCGGAGCACGCCGATCCGGGCGCCCTTCAACGCCCCGGCGTCCAGCGCCTTGGCGTAGTCGGTCTTATGCGCATCGGCGTCTTTGGTGCGCGGATCGCCAGGATCGGAGCCCGCCAGGGTGGTGAGCAGCATGGCCACGTCCGTCACCGAACGCGCCATGGGGCCGGCGGTGTCCTGCAACTCGGTGATCGGCACGATGCCGCGCCGGGAGAGCAGGCCACGCGTCGGGCGCAATCCGGCGATCCCGTTCACATTGGTGGGGCCGGTGATGGAGCCGGACGTGTCGGTGCCCAGCGCGCCGGCCGCGAAACTCGTGGCCATGGCGATGCCGGAGCCCGAACTGGACCCAGCGGCGGATTTGGTCAGGTCATAAGGGTTGTGCGGGGTGCCGCCCACGGTGCTGCCGGCGAAGGAGTCCGTGGTGCGGTAGCCGGCCCATTGGGACAGGTTGGCTTTGGCGAGGATCACAGCGCCGGCATTCTTCAGGCGCTTGGTGACTTCGGCATCCTCGGCGCGGACATTCTCGGCCAACGCGAACGAGCCGGCGGTGGTCGGCATACCGGTGGCGTCGATGTTGTCCTTGAGTATGACGGGCACGCCGTCCAACGGCCCCAGCGCCTTGCCTTCCGCGCGGCGCTTGTCGGAGGCCTTGGCCTGCGCGAGGGCGTCCGGGGCCACCGCGATGATGGCGTTGAGCGGCGCGTTATACATCTTGATTCGGTCGATATAGGCCTGAGTGACCGCGGCCGATGTGGTTTTCTTGGCCGTAAGATCCGCCGAGAGTTGCGCCAGCGATACTTCTTCGACCGCGTAAGGCTTTTCCTTCGAACAGGCCGTGAGCGCGAGGCATGAGATCAGCGTGGCGCGAAGAATGGAACGGAACATCGAGATCCTCCCCTGCTGGTGCATGGTCCGGACTCTAGTCATTCCCTCGTGATTCCACGAGATTTTTCTGGCGCGTCGGGCCCTGTGGGGAAAACGCGGATTTGGTTTCACGTGAAACAATCGTTCCGTGTTCCACGGGTAAAGCCCGCGCGGCTGTCTATGCCGCGCTTGACGGGGCTCAGCCGCCGGCCCAGGCGGGCTTGCGCTTGCCGAGGAAGGCGTCGAGGCCTTCGGACGCGTCAGGTTCGAGCATGTTCTTGGCCATGACCGCGCTGGCGTAGGTATAGGCGTCGGCCATGCCCAACTCGATCTGCTCGTAGAAGGCGCGTTTGCCGATGGCGAGCACCTTGCCCGATTTGGAGGCGATCAGGGTGGCGAGGCCCTGGACGGTTTCATCAAGATTCTCGGGCGTGGTCACCACGTTCACCAGGCCCATGGCGGCCGCGTCCTTGGCGTTGACCGGCGTGCCGGTGAGCAGCATCTCCATGGCCTTCTTGCGCCCGATATTGCGCGACAGGGCCACCATGGGAGTTGAGCAGAACAGGCCGATGTTGACACCGGGCGTGGCGAAGCTGGCGTTATCCGACGCCACCGCCAGGTCCGCGGTCGCCACCAGCTGGCAGCCGGCCGCCGTGGCCATGGCATGGACGCGCGCGATCACCGGCTGCGGCGCGCGGGTCATGGCCAGCATCAGGGCGCTGCAGATCTCGAAGATCTCCTTGGTGTCCTTGGCTTCGGCCCTGAGTTCCTTGAGGTCATGGCCGGAGCTGAACACCGGGCCGTTGGCCGCCAGCACGATGACCTTGATGGCGGGGTTGGACGCCACCGCCTCGATCTCGCGGGTGAGGGCCAGCATGAGCGCGCGCGACAACGCGTTGCGCGCCTCCGGCCGGTTCAGGGTCAAGGTCGCGACCTTTCCCTGATCGCTGCGCAGAACCAGGGAGTCGGTCACGGGCGGGCCTCCTTACATGTTGCGGCGGTATTGGCCGCCGACTTCATAGAGCGCCGTGGAAATCTGCCCCAGGGAGCAGCAGGTCACCGCGTCCACCAGCACCTCGAACACATTGCCGTTCTGCACGACCGTCTGCTTGAGGCGTTCCAGCATGGCCGGCGCTTCGGCGGCATGGGCGTCGTGGAATTCCTTCAGGCGTTTGAGCTGCGACTGTTTTTCACCGTCGGTGGACCGCGCCAGCTCGATGGTCTCCGGCGCCGCCTCGGCTTCCAGGTTGCGGAAGGTGTTGACGCCGATGATCGGGTAGGAACCGTCATGCTTCTTGGCTTCGTAGTAGAGCGACTGTTCCTGGATACGGCCGCGTTGGAAGCCGGTTTCCATGGCGCCCAGCACGCCGCCGCGGCTGGAGATGGCGTCGAATTCCTTGAGCACGGCTTCTTCCACCAGGTCGGTGAGCTCGTCGATGATGAACGAGCCCTGGTTGGGATTCTCGTTCTTCGCCAGGCCCCATTCGCGGTTGATGATCAGCTGAATGGCCATGGCCCGGCGCAAGGATTCCTGCGTCGGCGTAGTCACCGCCTCGTCATAGGCGTTGGTGTGCAGCGAGTTGGTGTTGTCGTAGAGGGAGATCAGCGCCTGCAGGGTGGTGCGGATATCGTTGAACGCCATTTCCTGGGCGTGCAGCGAGCGGCCCGAGGTCTGGGAGTGGAACTTGAGTTTCTGCGAACGCTCGGAGCCGCCGTACTTGCGCTTGATCGCCACCGCCCAGATGCGCCGCGCGACGCGGCCGATGACCGAGTATTCAGGGTCCATGCCGAAGCTGAAAAAGAACGACAGGTTGGGCGCGAAGTCGTCGATCTTCATGCCGCGGGCGAGATAGGTCTCGACGTAGGTGAACCCGTTCGACAGCGTGAAGGCGAGTTGGGAGATCGGGTTCGCGCCGGCTTCGGCGATGTGATAGCCGGAGATCGACACCGAATAGAAATTCCGCACGGCGTGCTTCAGGAAATATTCCTGGATATCGCCCATGCACTTCAGGGCGAACTCGGTCGAGAAAATGCAGGTGTTCTGGCCCTGGTCCTCTTTCAGGATGTCTGCTTGCACGGTGCCGCGCACGGAGGCCAGCGCCTTGGCTTTTACCTGGGCGTGTTCCGCAGGGGTCGGCGCGCGGCCGTTGGCGGCGGTGAATTTATCCACCTGCTGGGCGATGGCGGCGTTGAAGAACATGGCGAGGATCGTGGGCGCCGGTCCATTGATGGTCATGGAAACGCTGGTGTTCGGGGCGCATAGATCGAACCCCGAATACAGCACCTTCATGTCCTCGATGGTGGCGATGGAAACACCGGAGTTGCCGACCTTGCCGTAGATGTCCGGGCGCAGGTCGGGATCGCAGCCGTAGAGAGTGACGGAGTCAAAGGCCGTCGACAGGCGCGCGGCCTGCATGCCCTCGGACACCTTCTTGAAGCGCGCGTTGGTGCGGAAGGCATCGCCTTCGCCGGCGAACATGCGGGTCGGGTCCTCGCCCTCGCGCTTGAACGGGAACACGCCGCCGGTGAACGGATAGGAGCCGGGCAGGTTTTCTTTCATCAGGAACCGCAGGGTCTCGCCGTCGTCCTCGTAGCGCGGCAGCGAGACTTTGGGGATCGATGTGCCGGAGAGGCTTTCGCGGCGCAATTGGGTGCGGCTTTCGGTGTCGCGCACCTTTACCACCAGTTCCTGGCCGCTATAGGCCGCGACAGTGGCGGGCCAGGAGTCCAGCAGCTTGCGCGGCTCCGGCAGCAGCTTCTTGTCGGTGGCTTCGATCAGGGCGTCGAAATCGCCCGCCGGTTTTTTCTCGGCCTCGAACAGGCCCTTGGCGATGCGCAACGCCTGGCGCTCGCGCACGAGTTTCACCTGTTCGCGAATCTCGGCGTGGTAGGCGCGCACGGTCTCCGAAATCTCCGCGAGGTAGCGCACCTTCTGCGGCGGCACGATGAACGACTGGCTGGTGGAGTGCCGGATCTTCGGCGAGGGCAGCACGCCCTGGGCCAGCGGCAGGCCGAGTGTCTTCAGGTGCGCGGCGATGGCCTGGTAGAGCGCGGTGGTGCCGTCGTCGTTGAACCGCGAGGCAATGGTGCCGAACACCGGCATGGCGTCCGGCGCGGTCGTGAACAGGCCCTTGTTGCGTTGGACCTGCTTACTGACGTCGCGCAGCGCGTCTTCGGCGCCCTTGCGGTCGAATTTGTTGATGGCGACGAAATCGGCGAAATCCAGCATGTCGATCTTCTCGAGTTGGCTGGATGCGCCGAATTCCGGCGTCATGACGTAAAGCGAAGCGTCGGCGTAATCGACGATCGCCGAGGAGCCCTGGCCGATGCCCGAGGTCTCGACGATGATCAGATCGAAGCCCGCATGTTTACAGGCGGCAATGATCTCCGGCAGCGCGGCCGAGATTTCCCCGCCGGTTTCGCGGGTCGCCAGCGAACGCATGAAGATATTCGGATGCTCGATGGCGTTCATGCGGATGCGGTCGCCCAAGAGCGCGCCGCCGGTGCGTTTGCGCGAAGGATCGATCGAGATAATGGCGATCTTGAGCTTATCGCCTTGGTCGAAGCGGAAGCGCCGCACCAGTTCGTCCACCAGCGAGGACTTGCCCGAGCCGCCGGTGCCGGTGATGCCGAGCACAGGGGTTTGGATGCCGGCCGCGCCCGCGACGATCTTCTGCTTCACGGCGTCGGAGACCGCGCCGTTATCGAGGGCGGTAATGGCGCGCGTGAGCTTCAGGCGGTCGCCGGACTTCAGGCCCTGGATGAACGCGGCGTCATCGGTTGGTGGAAGCGGCAGATCGGCGTCGCAGCGCGATACCAGCTCGTTGATCATGCCCTGCAGGCCAAGGGCGGCGCCTTCCTGCGGCGAGAAGATATGGGTGATGCCGTAGGCGTGCAGCTCCTTGATTTCGTCCGGAACGATCACGCCGCCGCCGCCGCCGAATATCTTGATGTCGCCGCGCCCGCGCTCACGCAGCAGGTCGTAGAGATACTTGAAGAACTCGACATGGCCGCCCTGGTAGGAGGTGATGGCGACACCCTGCGCGTCTTCCGAAATCGCCGCGTTGACGATTTC
>CANJOI010000142.1 GCA_947475365.1 Fidelibacterota bacterium
GGCACCATCACCCTCTACCGCGAAAAATCCATCGTTCACCGGATGGAGAGCGGGCTCGGCGACGATGGCGCGGACGAGGAGCGCCAGGCGCCGGTGCTGTCGCTGCGCTCCAATCGCGTGACGAGCCCGATCAAGACCAAGATGGCGACCATCCCGGTGGTGGTGCGCGGCCACAACATCCCGGGCACCATGCGCATGGCGGCGGTGGTGGTGGACGAAATACGCCGCGATCCGCATGCCCTTCAGGATCCCCGCGACGTGGATTGGGAGACGTTCTGGCGCCGCAAGATCTCTAAGTATGAGAACGATTATATGCGCGAGGCCTGGGTGTCCGTGCATGTGGGCGGCACGCTGGCGTTCGCGAGCGCCGAGGGCGACAACGTCAAGGTCCTGGCGGAGATCGAATCCCTGGCCGCCGGCGCCGACGTCACCGATGCGCTGGTCCAGGAAGCGGCGAACAATGTGCTCGGCGCGCTTGAGGACCTCGCGGTGGAGCACGACAGCCAGACCGCCTTCGTGTTCACCTCCACGGCGCAATACCTGCGCGCCGCCATTCTGGAACGCCGTGACCGCAAGACCGGCTCTTACGCCATCGCCGTATATCACCCCTCGCCGCAGCGGCCTGTGCGCCTAGCCGCGGTCATCGGCTTTGCCGCCGATCTGGCGGAAACCCTGACCCACAAATCCTTCATCGATCGGGTCCAGGACATGATCGCCACCAACCAGATGCAGGACTCCAACATCACGCCGGCGCAGATCCAGGCCACGCGCAACCGCCGCAAAGACTTGATTCAGCAGATCGAGGATTTCGAGCAGGCCAATAAAGTGGTCTACCGCCCGGAACGGCCCAACCTTATCTAGCGGCTCACCTCAATCTAGCCGGACGCGCTCAGGGCTGACCCTGCATGCTCCGGAGCAGCAAGAGGCCCAGAAGCGTGAGCACCGCGAACGCCTGCGCGGCGACGCGCAAGCGCATCAGCTTGTTTCCGTATTTACGGTTGAATTCCCCGCCCATGGCAAAGCCGGCCAAACCGGTGGCAAGCACGCCGACCACCGACACCATGGCTAGTGCGAGGAGAATGTTGAGCACGGTTTCCATCGGTGATCCTGTAAATGGCGTGTAACAGACTAGCGCATTGCACCCGCGCCGTCATGGCGCGCGATAGGTTGTCATCTACGTGCCAAGTGCCCGCGGCGCAACACGCAAAGCGCGTGATTCCTGATCTGCGATACCGTTGGGACATTGCGGCTTCAAAGGGCGAGCCCTATCCTATTGCCGGGGAACGTGGACAGGATCAGGGGTGAGCGCGTGCTGGGGTGCATTCTCGTTGTCGATGACAACATCATGGTGCGGGAGTCGTATACCGAACTCCTGCGTCATCGCGGTTATGATGTACTGCAGGCGGGTGATGGCGAACAGGCGCTGGACGCCGTGCGCGCCCATACCATCGATCTCGCGATCATCGATGTGATGATGCTTACCATGGGCGGCCTCGAATTCCGTCAGCGCCTGCAGGACGAGGCGCCGCAGGTAAAAACCATCCTGGTGACGGGCCAGCCCGACCGGGTCGAAGGCCTGGTCGAGGACGATCCCGATTTTCAGACCGGACGTGTCGCCATCCTCTACAAGCCGGTGCATCCGGTGATGCTGCTCGCGGAAATCGACAAGCGCCTTGCCGCACGCCAGCAGGTCTGCGGGTTGAACTAGCTTAGATCAGATCGAGAAGCTTTCGCCGCAGCCGCAACGGCCTTTTTCGTTCGGGTTGTTGAACACGAACCCGCTTTCCATCTTACCTTCGGCGTAATCCAGTTCTGCGCCCAGCAGGTACATGACCGCCTTCGGGTCGATGAAGACCACGGCGCCGTCGCGCTCGACCATGTCCTCGAACTTGGCGCGGCTCTCGGCGTATTCCACCACATAGGCGAACCCCGAGCAGCCTTTGGCCGCCACGCTGATGCGCACGCCCATGACCGGTTTGGCGGCCTTCGCCATGATGGCCTTGATGCGCTTCACGGCCGCATCCGAGATGCTGATCACGGACGGCGGCGGGGTGCGCGGCTTGGAAGCAGCGGGTGTTTGAATGGCATCCATGGTCATGCTCTCCGATATAGGTCGGGATCAGAACATGTCGAGGGCGACTTTGGCGACCTCGGACATATTGGCCTGCGTCCAGGGCGGATCCCACGTCAGCGTCACAGCCACCTCGCCCACGCCGTCCACCCTGGCCACCGCCTCGGCCACTTCCTTGGGCAGCGAACCCGCTACCGGGCAGGCCGGCGCGGTCAGGGTCATGGTGATATCGACGTTGCCGTTGGTCCGGGTCTTCATGTCGTAGATCAGGCCCAGGTCGTAGATATTGACCGGAATCTCCGGGTCATAGACCGAGCGCATCGCTTCGATCACGGACTCTTCCGTGGCGCTCGGGACATTCGGGTCCTTGGGCGCGCCTGCCGTGACGGTGGTGCCTTCCTTGGGCGGCTCGCCGTCGTCGGCGGGCATGTCATAAGGGGGCATCATGGAACCGGTCTCCTGTTTGTCATCGTGCATGCCTTATTTCTCAGTCGTAGCGCTCGGTCCGTTGTCCAGACAGGACAGCAGCGCCTGCCACGGCAAGGTCGCGCATTTCACCCGCACCGGGAACTGACGCACACCCGAAAGCGCGGCGAGTTTCTCCAGATGGGGTTCCATCTCAGGGCTGGCCGCCTTTCCGGTGCAAATGTCCTTCACCGCATCCGCCAGCTTGCGGGCGGTTTCCGGCGGCTGCCCCTTTAAGGCCTCCGTCATCATCGACGCCGAGGCGATGGAGATGGCGCAGCCTTTGCCCTCAAAGGCGATGTCCGCGATCGCGCCGCCATCCACCTTGGCCGTGACGGTGACGCGGTCGCCGCACATGGGGTTATTGCCCTGGGCTTTGCAGGTGTGGTGCTGCACCACCCGGAAGTTCCGGGGATGCTTGCCGTGGTCCAGGATGATCTCCTGGTACAGGGTGCGCAGGTCATCGCTGAGGGGTTCGGCGGTCACAGCAGAACCTCCTGCGCCCGGCGCAGCGCGGCCACGAGCGCGTCCACCTCCGCATGGGTGTTGTAGAAGGCAAAGGACGCGCGCGTCGTGGCGCTGACGCCCAGAAGGTCCATCAGCGGCTGGGCGCAATGATGTCCGGCGCGTACGCAAACGCCCGAGCGGTCCAGCACGGTGGCGAGGTCGTGGGGGTGCGCCCCTTCCATCACGAAGGACTGCACCGCGGCCTTGTGGCGGGCGGTGCCGATGAGCTTGACGCCCGGCACTTGCGCGAGCGCGGTCATGGCGTGGCGCAGAAGGTCTTCTTCATGGGCGTTGGCCGCTGCGCGGTCGATGCTGTTGAGATAGTCGATGGCCGCGCCCAGGCCGATGGCGCCGACGATCGGCGGGGTGCCCGCTTCGAACTTGGCCGGCGCCGGCGCCCAGGTGGTCTTGGCGAAGGACACGCTCTCGATCATATCCCCGCCGCCCTGGTAAGGCGGCATGGCGTCCAGCAGCGCCGCCTTGGCCCAGAGAACGCCGATGCCGGTGGGGCCATAGAGCTTGTGGCCCGAGAACACATAGAAGTCGCAGCCGAGATCCTGCACGTCCACGGGCTGGTGGACGATGCCCTGGCAGCCGTCGAGCAGCACTTTGGCGCCCGCGGCATGGGCCAGGGCCGCGATCTCGCGCACCGGCAGGATCGTACCCAGCACGTTGGAGACGTGGGTGATTGCCACCAGTTTCGTCTTCGGCCCGATGATGGCGGCGAAGGCTTCGAGGTTGAAGGAGCCATCCGGCTCCATGGGCGCGACCGTGAGCACACAGCCGGTAGCGTCGCGCAGCAACTGCCATGGGACGATGTTGGAATGATGCTCCACGGCGCTCAGGACGATCTCGTCGCCGGCCTTGATGAAGGCGCGGCCGAAGCTGTGCGCGACCAGATTAATGGCTTCCGTGGCGCCCTTGGTGAACACCACTTCCGAGGGGCTGACGGCGTTGATGAACAGGCGAACCTTCTCGCGTGCGTCTTCGTAGGCGCGGGTCGCCATCTCCGAGAGGTAATAGGCGCCGCGATGCACGTTGGCGTATTCGTGACCGTAGGTGCGGCTGATCGCGTCGATCACCGCCTGCGGCTTCTGGGCGGAGGCGGCGCTGTCGAGATACACCAGCGGCTTGCCATGCACCTGGCGCGCGAGGATTGGGAAATCCGCGCGAACCTGCGCGACGTCAAAGGCTTTGGGCTTCGTGCCCGCTGCTCTAACAGGCGCGTTCATGCGGCCGCCTTCAAGCTGCGCCGCGAGAGCCAGCCTTGAATATCGCGCGTGAAGGCCGCACGCACGGTTTCCTCAGAGATGCGTTCCGTGGCGTCCGCCAGGAACGCTTCCACCAGCAGCATCCGCGCCGTCGCGGGGTCGATGCCGCGGGCCGCCAGGAAAAACAGGTGATCGGCGTCAATCTCGCCGGTGGCCGCGCCGTGGGCGCACTGCACATCGTCGGCGTAGATCTCCAGCTCAGGCTTACAGTCGATCTGCGGGCCGCGCTCCAAGAACAGCGCCTTGTGCAGCTGGCGGGCATCGGTCTTCTGCGCGTCCCGCGCGACGTGGATGCGGCCCTGGTAGACCCCACGGGACTCGCCGCCCACCACGCCCTTGAACACTTGGTTCGAAGAGCAGCCGGGCACATGGTGGTCGATGCTGGTGGTGAAATCGTGATGGCTGTGGCCGTCCAGCGCATAAGCGCCATGGAGTTCCAAGTGAGCGCCGGTCCCGTGCATCACCGCAGCGATTTCCTGGCGCACAAGGGCGCCGCCGAGGCCGGTGTGGAAGCCTTCGAAGCGGCTGTCCTTGGCCAGAGCAATGCCGGTGGCGGCGAGATGGAAGCTATCGCTCTGCTCGGCCACCTGCACATAACGCTTCAACTGCGCGCCTTCGCCCAGCCTGATTTCCGTGACCGGGTTGGCGAGGGTGGCCTGACCGGGCAAGCCGCAATGGGTTTCAACGAGCGTGAGGGCGGCCCCCGGCGCGATGTTGATCAAAAGACGCGGGTGGAAGGCCACGGGCTGACTGCCAGCGGCGGCAACGGAAATGAGATGAACGGGTGTCGTCGCGGCTTTTGTCACCTTCAGGCTCAAGACCGCGCCCATAAAGGACGCGTTCAGCGCCGCCATGGGCACCGAGGCCATCGTGGCGATATGGCCGAGAAGGCTGCGGTCGCTAGCGGTAGAAATCTCGACGCCCTCGATCTTGTCCGACAGATCGGCGCGGTAGACGCCGTTGACCAGCACGAGACGTGCGGCGCCCGGGAGAACCGCGACAGGGGCCGGTACAGCGGTCACATCGACGTCGTCCGCCGCGGCGGCCGGGATAAACGGAACCTTGGCCAGCGCGCGCAGCGGCGTGAACCGCCAGGCCTCGTTCTTGGGACCCGGCAAGCCTTGAGGTTCGAACACCGAACGCGCCTGGTCGCGGAAAGCGGCCAGCATGGCGTCGGCAGGCGCAGGCGTACGGCGCGCGTAATCGGCGCCGAACGGATGCTCCATGAGGCCGGCGGCGGGCTTCATCAGGCGGCGGCCCCCTGATACTTGGCGTAGCCCTCGGCCTCCAGCTCCAGCGCCAGCTCCTTGCCGCCGCTGACGGCGATGCGGCCGTTCACCAGCACATGCACGTGGTCGGGGACGATGTAGTCCAGGAGGCGCTGATAGTGGGTGATGACCAGGAAGGCGCGGTCTTTGCTGCGCAGCGCGTTCACACCGTCCGAAACGACTTTCAGCGCGTCGATGTCGAGGCCGGAATCGGTTTCGTCCAGGATCGCCACGCGCGGCTCCAGCAGGGTCATCTGCAGGACTTCGGCGCGCTTCTTCTCGCCCCCGGAGAACCCCACATTGAGCGGGCGCTTGATCATGTCGTCCGCCATACCCAACTCCTTGGTCTTGGCCTTCACCAGCTTCAGGAACTCCATGGCGTCGATCTCTTTGTGGCCTTCCGCCCGGCGCTTGGCGTTGATCGCGGTCTTGAGGAAGGACGAGGTCGAGACGCCCGGTATTTCCACCGGATACTGGAAGGCCAGGAAAATGCCGGCGCGGGCGCGTTCGTCCGCCGCCATGGCGAACACATCCTTGCCGTCGAGCAGCACTTCACCTTGCGTGACGGTATAACCCTCGCGGCCCGCGATCACGTTGGAGAGCGTGCTCTTGCCGGTGCCGTTGGGGCCCATGATGGCGTGGACCTCGCCGCCGTTCAGCGTGAGCGTGATCCCTTTCAGGATTTCGCGGTCACCGACAGAGACGTGGAGATTCTTGATTTCAAGCAAAGCCATTTTTTGGTTCTCTTTTTTAACCGACGCTGCCTTCGAGGCTGATGCCCACCAGTTTCTGGGCCTCCACCGCGAATTCCATGGGCAGGGTTTGCAGCACTTCCTTGCAGAAGCCGTTGACGATCAGGGACACCGCCTCTTCCTGGGTCATGCCGCGCTGCCGGCAATAGAACAGCTGGTCCTCGGAGATCTTGGAGGTGGTGGCTTCGTGTTCGGTGCGCGCCGTGGGGTTTTTGGTTTCGATATAGGGCACCGTATGGGCGCCGCAGGTGGAGCCGATCAGGAGGCTGTCGCACTGGGTGTAGTTGCGCGCGTTATCGGCCTTGGCGCCGATGCGCACCAAGCCCCGGTAGGTGTTGTCGGCATGGCCGGCCGAGATGCCCTTGGAGATGATCTTGGACTTCGTGTTCTTGCCCAGGTGGATCATCTTGGTGCCGGTGTCGGCCTGCTGGTGATTGTTGGTGATGGCCACCGAGTAGAATTCGCCGGAGGAGTTGTCGCCCTGCAGGATGCAGCTCGGGTATTTCCAGGTGATGGCCGAACCGGTTTCCACCTGGGTCCACATGACCTTTGAATTCCGTCCGCGGCAGGCGGCGCGCTTGGTGACGAAGTTGTAGATGCCGCCCCGCCCTTGCGCGTCGCCGGGATACCAGTTCTGCACCGTCGAATACTTGATTTCCGCGTCGTCGAGCGCGATCAGCTCCACCACGGCGGCATGCAGCTGGTTTTCGTCGCGCTGCGGCGCGGTGCAGCCTTCGAGGTAGCTCACGTAAGAGCCCTCGTCGGCGATGATCAGGGTGCGCTCGAACTGGCCGGTGTTCTTCTCGTTAATGCGGAAGTACGTCGACAGCTCCATGGGGCAACGCAGCCCCTTGGGGATGTAGACGAACGACCCATCGGTGAAGACCGCGGCGTTGAGCGTGGCGAAGAAGTTGTCGCTGTAGGGCACGACCGAGCCGAGATACTTCTTCACCAGTTCAGGATGCTTATGCACGGCTTCCGAGATCGGCATGAAGATCACGCCCATCTCTTCGAGTTTTTTCTTATAGGTGGTGGCGACCGACACACTGTCGAACACCGCGTCCACGGCGACACCCGCGAGCATCTGCTGCTCCAAGAGGGGGATGCCGAGTTTCTTGTAGGTCTCCAGCAGCTTGGGATCGACTTCGTCGAGGCTGGCCAGCGCGGCCTTTTTCGGCGCGGCGTAATAGTAGGCGTCCTGATAGTCGATTTTGGGATAATGCAGCTTGGCCCAGTCCGGCTCCTGGTCGCCGAGTTCAAGCCAGTAGCGATAGGCCTTCAGGCGCCCTTCCAGCATCCATTCCGGCTCGTTCTTCTTGGCCGAAATGAAACGGATGATGTCTTCCGACAGGCCCTTCGGCGCCTTGTCGCTCTCGATGTCGGTGACGAAGCCGTACTTGTACTGCTCGATCTCCTTCACGGTGGCTGCGGTCTCGCGGGTCACGGCCATGGCGCTTACTCCGCCGGCGCAGGTGCCACCTGCGCAGGGATTGGGGAGCGTCCGAAGGAGGACATGTCCGCCGCCATATCGGCCAGCGAGACTTCCGTCAGCGCGGCCACCACGGCGGCGTTGACCCGGTTCCATTTGCCCTGCACCGGGCACAGCGTCTCGATGGAGCAGTGTTCGTCAGAGGTATCGGCGCAGGCGGTGAGCGCGATCGGCCCTTCGACCGCCTGGATCACATCGGCGATGGTGATATCGCGCGCGGCCCGGCCCAGGGCATAACCGCCACCCGCGCCCCGGCGCGAGGCGACCAGGCCGGCCCGGTTCAGGCTTTTCATCAGCTTCGCCACCGTGGGACCGGGGATTCCGGTCTTGTCCGCCAGATGCTGGCTGGACCGGACCTCGCTCTGGCGCGCGATCTCAATCAGGACCACCGTGGCGTAATCAGTTAACTTATTGACTCTGAACATTTTTCCCGCGATTCGCTGGAAGTCAGACTAAATCAGTCCTGTTTACCTGGCTGTAATAGGGTCTGAGCCATGCTGCATCAAGGGAAAAGTCCTCCCGATTTCGCAAGTAAGTCATGCCGTTATGGCCCGCCTGATCCTTCTGACCGAGCCCGCCTTTAAGGATGCCCTGGCTGCCCGCCTGGCTGCGCCGGGGGTCATTTTGGATCTAGCGCCGACGCTCGCGGATTTGGACCGGCTGCTGGCGGCCGGGTTCACCGACACGCGCCTCTTGTCGGTCGGCGCCGGCTTCATTGTACCCGCGCGCATTCTCCAGGCCCTCGGCGGCCCGGCCTACAATCTCCATCCCGGCCCGCCGGAATATCCCGGCCTGTTTCCGTCGGTGTTCGCGCTTTACGACCGCGCGCCCAGATTCGGCATCACGCTGCATGAAATGGCGCCCAAAGTGGACGCAGGCGCCATCGTCGCGGTGGACACCTACGATCTGCTGCCGTCCTGGGATCGCTTGGCCCTCGACAGCGCTACGTTCGGGGCCATGCTCAATATGATCGCGCGGCTTGCGCCGGCCCTGACCGACATCGCGCGCCCTTTGCCGCGCCTCGATCTGCCCTGGACGGGCGTGAAGCGCAGCCGCAAGGATTTCGACGCGTTATGCGCGCTACCCGAGGACGCCGATACCCAAGAGTTCGCGCGCCGCCTGCGCGCGGTGGGTGAAGGGCCACATCACGCCATCACCCTCACCCGCTTCGGCCGGCGCTTCCGCCTGCAGAGCGACCTGCAGGCGGATATCGTGCGCGCTGGCGTGAAGGTCTAGAACCCGGCGCGCAGCACCACGCGCAGGTCACGCCCAGGCAACTGCACCTCGTCTTTGTTCAACGACACGGCGTTGCGCTGCTCCGCATCGGTAAGGTTGTGACCCACCACCGCGATCTCCACCTTGGGATGGCTGGCCCATGGGCGCCATGCGATTTCAGCGTCGAAATTGACGAAGCCGGCGGTCGGCGTTTCACCGAGCGCGACCTTGTTTTGCGCACCGGCGTATTTGGCGGTGATGCTTGCATCCACGGCATTACCGTTCCAGAACACGCCGCCGCCGACGTGGTACGGCGGAATCCGCGGCACGTTTCCGGCGTTGTCGAGCGTAGCGCTTACGTAATCGGCAAGACCGGTCACGCCAAAAACACCTTCGGGAATGTCGAACACATTAACCGTGGCCTTGGCCTCGGCGCCCCAGAACGTGGCGTTGCGCTGGCGGTAGAACAGCTCGCGCAATTCTCCGGAATCGTCGGCCACGCATACGCCGTCGTCGTCGCAGGTGCGCCCGGTCAAGGATCCGTAGATATAGTTCTTGAACTTGGCGCCCCACAGGGCGGCCTCGACATGAGCGGAGCCGGCGCTGGCATGCAGGGTTGCCTCCACGGAGTTCGACCGCTCGATTCCCAACGCGGGATCGCCGGTCTCGAAGGTCGCCGGGCCATCGTGGGGACCGCGGGCGAACAACTCGGTGATGCTGGGCGCGCGCGCAGCGCTCGAGACGGTCAGGCCCAGTTGCACGTCCTGCGTCGCGGTGATCGCCAGGCCGGCGGATGCGCTGACCGGCGTGAGGCTGCGTGAGGTCGCAAGA
>CANJOI010000143.1 GCA_947475365.1 Fidelibacterota bacterium
CGAAGGACTTGCCGATCTCCCAAGGCTTCTGCTGGGCCTTCATATCGTTCTGCAGGTCACGGCGGGTCATATCGAGGCCCACGGCGTAACCCATGACATGCTCAAGCGCCTTCTCGACAGGAATGTCCTTGCCGCCGGACTTCAGGAACGCCACCAGCTCGACCTCGTGGTGATAGTTTTTGGTGAGCGTCGGGTAGGTGTGGTTGCCGGTGGTGCCGGGGGCGATCACCTGCACCGCGTCAGCCGGCTTCTGGAAATAAAACGGCGGTTCGCGGTTGGGGTCGGAACCCATCTCACGCGCATGGGCGGCGTAGTTGCGGCCGATGCAATAGATGCGCCGCACCGGATACACCTTGGTGCTGCCGAGGATCGGCACGGTCGCCTGGGGAATAGTGAACAGCATGTCTCCGCCTTTCGTTTCCGCCCCGTTCGCGGCACGCAGCGCGGCCATGGAACCAAGACCGATGGCGCCGGCGGCGACCAGGGTGCGACGATCCATACCTCTCATGTGGGGCTCTCCTATGGGAAAATGGCCCTCCTGTGTTACCCGCGCGTGCCCCTGGTTGCCAAGATAAGAAAGGGGGCCAAAGCCCCCTTTCTCGCCGCGTCATCGAAGGTTATGCAGGTTACTCATAGCGTAGGGCGTGGATGGGATTGGCGCCGCCGGCTTTGGCCGCATGACCGGCCACCGTTACCCAGGCCACCGCAATGGCGCCCAGCCCCGCCAGCACGAAAGGCGCCGGCCCCAGGTCGACGCGGTAGGGATAGCCGTTGAGCCAATCGCGCATCAGAAAGAAGGCCCCTGGCCAGGCCAGCAGGTTGGCGATCAGCACCGGTTTGGAGAAATCCCACACCAGCAGTCGCACCACATCCCGCACCTTCGCGCCGAGCACCTTGCGGATGCCGATCTCCTTGGTGCGCCGCTCGGCGGTGAAGGCGGCGAGCCCGTAGAGGCCCAGACAGGCGATGATGATGGCCAGCCCGGCAAAGCCGGAAAACATCTTGGTCTGTGCATCTTCCGCCAGGTATTGGTTGCGGACCAACTGGTCGATGAACTGCGCGGTGAAGGGGTCCGACGGCGCGACATTGCGCCAGACCTTCTCCACGGCATCGCGCATCGCGGGTCCGCTTACGCCGTCATAGCGCAGCACCACCGAGCGAAAATCCTCGGACTCGCGGCGGAAGTACGTGCCCTGCACTTCCTCGCGCACCGAGCGGTAGTAGACGTCCGCGACCACCCCGACGATGGTCAGCGTCATCATGCGGCCGTCGTCGGGGCCCTGGCCGGCGCCGGCGCGGAGCTGCTGGCCGATGGCTTCCTGCGCCGAGGCATAGCCGAGGCGGCTCAGCGCCTTCTCATTGATGACGATATTGGCGCCGTTCTTGACCTGGGCGTCGGGACCGTGAGGAAAATCATCTCCGCCGTGCTCTTCATCCAGGTATCGCCCGGCCAACAGCGGCACCTTGAAGGTCTTGAAGAAATCATAGTCGACCGACCTCATCTCTAGAAGAATAGGCGTGGGGCTTGGCCTGCCGGGTACTTCCACCAGATTGTTGTTGTTATTGTTGTCTGTGGGCACGTCGGCCACCAGGGTCGTCGCTGTCACGCCTGGCAACTTGGCGATTTCCTGCCGCAGGGTTTCCAGGATGGTGTCGGCGGTCTTCTGATTGGGCGTGCGGACCACCATGAGATTGCGGGGGTCGAAGCCGAGGTTCATGGATTTGGCATACAGGGTCTGGCTGTAGACCACGGCGGTGCACACGAGCAGGCCGATGGAGATCGCGAACTGGATCACCACCAACGCCGTGCGCAGACGGCCCGAGCCCTCGGCCGCCGCCGACTTGTTGGCCTTCAGGATGCGTGACGGCAGGAAGCCCGAGAGCACCATGGCGGGATAAAGACCCGCGATGACGCCGACCAGGCAGATCACACCGAATATGGCCGCGATCAACGTCCCGGCGCCGGCCAGGTCCAGGGCCAACTGTTTCTGCAACACCGTGTTATAGGCAGGCAGCACCATCTGCACCAAACCGACGGCGATCATCAACGCCACCACGGCCGTCAGCACCGACTCACTCAGAAACTGTGCGATGAGCTGCGGCCGCTTGGCGCCCAGCACCTTGCGCAAAGCCACCTCGCGCGCGCGCTGGCTGGCCCGCGCCGTCGCCAGGTTGGTGAAGTTGATGCAGGCGATCAGCAGGATCATGACGGCGACCACAGCAAAGGTCGCAACGCTCTTGGCGTCACCCGGCGCCTTGAGCTGGCCCGCGCCCTTGGACTGAAGGTGGATATCGGGCAGCTTCACCAAGCTGAGGGTCATGAGGTCAGCGAGCTTCAGGTCTTTGCCGCTGAAGGGGAACGACGGGACGTTGCGCTCCTCGAACGCCTTGAAACCCCGTTCGATCGCGGCTGCGTCGGCGGGGGAACTCAGCTTGATGTAAGTGAGCGCGTTGGTCGATGTCCATTGCTTGAACATCCACGGCATCTTCTCGTAGTCGGATTCATTGATTCGGCCGATAAAGTCGAGTTTGAGGTGGCTGTTACCCGGCATGTCCTTGAACACGCCGGTCACATGCAGCGGCCGCGCGGTGACATCGGTGTTGCTGAACGCGAAGGTGGCATCGATCACCTGGCCGATGGGCGACGCGCCGCCAAAGCACTTTCGCGCCATGCTTTCGGACAGCAGCACGCTGGTGCTGTCCGCCAATGCCTTGGTCTTGTCGCCCGCCACCAGCGGCAGGTCGAGCACGTCGAACAGGCCGGGGTCGGCGATCATCAGGTCCTCGCGGAAGACATCCGCGCCGCGCTTGAAGACCGGGCGCAAACGCCCGAGGCGCGTTCCGGCCTCGATGAACGGAAAGTCCTTTTGCATCGCCCCCAGGAGGGGTCCAGCCGAGGCCGCGCCGATTATTGGGCCGCGCCCCGGAATGTCGAAGCGGGTCTCAACCCGGTAGACGCGCTCGGCGTTGGGCAGGAATGTGTCATAGGACAGCTCATCGCGCACGAACAGCACGATCAGGATGCAACTGGCGATACCGATCGCCAGGCCGAAGATATTGATCGCCGAATACAGGCGGTGTTTGGTGAGATTGCGCACCGCGACGGTGAGATAGTTCCTGAACATGAGCGTGTCCCCCGATGCTTGGATTAGGCGGCCCTGAGGCCTTCGGCCATGACGTGGCCGTCGAGCAGGTTGATCACCCGCTTGGCCCGGCCGGCGTCGGTGATGGAGTGGGTCACCATGACGATGGTGGTGCCTTCCCGGTTCAGGGTCTGCAGCAGGTCCATCACTTCGGCGCCGTGGTGCGAGTCCAGGTTGCCGGTGGGCTCGTCCGCCAGGATCAGGGCCGGATTCGACACCACCGCGCGCGCGACCGCGACGCGCTGCTGCTGGCCGCCTGAGAGCTGCGCCGGGCGGTGGCCGGCGCGGTGGTCTATGCCGACCTTGGCCATGACCGCTTCGACGCGCGCGCGGCGCTCCTCCCGCCCGATCTTGTGATAGAGCAGCGCCAGCTCCACGTTCTCGTAGACCGTCAATTCGTCGATCAGGTTGAAGCTCTGGAAGATGAAACCGATGTTCTCTTTGCGAATGTCCGAAAGCTTGGCTTCGGAATAGCCCGCGATCTCCTCGCCCTTGAACAGGTAGGAGCCCGACGACGGCGTATCGAGCATGCCGATGATGTTGAGCAGGGTCGACTTGCCGCAGCCCGAAGGCCCCATGATCGCGGCGAATTCGCCCTGGCGGATCTCGATATTGACCGCGTTGAGCGCCGTGGTTTCCACCGTGTCGGTGCGATAGGCCTTCGAAAGATTCTGGAGATAAAGCATGTCGTTCCCCTGTTGAATGGTTAACCGGTGATTTGGAGGCGGTCTTTGTCGAGGAAGCTGCTGTAGGGCGAGACGATGACCTGTTCGCCGGCCTGCAAGCCGTCGAGCACCTCGATGAAGCGGGAGTTGCGCCGGCCCAGCCGGACGTTGCGGCGCACCGCGGACTTGCCGTCAGGCGCCACCACGAACAGCCACGAGCCGCCCGTGTCCTGGAAAAAGGCGCCGTCCGGGATCAGCAAGGCTTCGGTCGGGTCCCCCAAGGTGAGCTTCAGCTGGAGAGTCTGGCCCCGGCGCATATCGGCGGGCTCGGCGCCGGTGAACACCAGATCCACCACGAAATTGCCGTCACGCACCTGCGGATAGGTCTTGGCGACCTTGAGGTCGTAGTCCTTGCCGGCGAAAGAGATCGCGGCGGTCTGGCCGACGGCGACGCGGCTCAAGTAGAACTCGTCCACATCGGCGGCGATCTTGCGGTGGTTGGGGTCATCGACCTGACCGAGGCGTTCGCCTTTCGTCAGGCTCTGGCCCACTTCAGGATTGAAGGCGGTCAGGCGGCCGTCGACCGGCGCACGCACCTTGAGGCCTTCCAGATTGACGCGGGCGATGCCCAGGTTCTGTTGCAGGCGGCCTACGGTTTCCTTGATCTGCGCCAGCTGGTTTTCCTGGAGGCGTTCGGTATTGCGCTGGCTTTCCGTCAGCACCGCATGCTTGCGGGTCTGGTAGGTGTATTCGTCCTCGACACTTTGCAGGTCGCTCTCGGAGCTATTGCCGTTGGCGAACAGTTTCTTGCGGCGCTCCAGGTTCCGGGCCAGGCGCTGGATCTGGTAGTCCGCCTCGACCAGGTCGCGGCGGTTGTCGAGCCGCGCGCGCTCAAGCTGCAGCTCCAGCGAACGCATGTTGTTGGTCTGCTGCGCCACTTCGGTCTCGCGCTGCAGGACCTCCAGTTGGAGCGAGGTGTTGGAGAGGTCGACGATCACGTCGCCGGCCTTCACGTCGGCGCCGTCCTCCACATACACCTTCTCGACGCGTCCCCCTTCCATGGCGTCCAGGTAGACGGTCTTGAGCGGCGTCACGCGGCCGCGGATCGGCACGAAATCTTCGAAGGCGCCGCGCGCCACTGGCGCCACGGTCACGGTGCCGCTTTCGACCTTGATGGTCTTGCTGCCGCCGGAAGACATCATGGCCACGCCGACGATGACCGTCGCCAGCGCCACACCGCCCGCGATCGCGGGCTTCAGGTATTTCCGCCAGGGTGCGACCTCGATCCGGCGGTCCATGCCATTCGGGGCCATACCGCGGGGGATCGAGGTCGCGGCGCCATCGGCGCCTGGGGCTCTGGCGCCATCGGCGCCTTGGGTCTTGGAGGAGAGGGGCGATACCACTGTCATGGCGCCCTAAGAGCAAGGGTCATGCCAGCTCTACAAAATCTCCAACCTGCTGAAATTATTATGTTTCATTTCTAGTGACGGTTGGCCTCACGTCGAAAAACCCAACTTCTTGGTTGTAATCTGCAATTAGTCGCGAAAACCGCAAATTCTCGCGCGCGACCTCCGCCGATTTTTTATAATATTGAAAATGTTGAGTTTTTTGCCATTTGCGGCGCGGCCATCTCGCCGCCTATACATCTCGCTCCTCACCAAAAAGGTTTCCCATGATCCCGCGTTACGCCCGCCCCGCCATGACCGCCATCTGGGAGGCGGATAACCGTTTCCGCATCTGGTTCGAGATCGAGGCCCACGCCTGCGACGCCCAGGTGAAGATGGGGGTGATCCCCGCCGAAGCCGCCAAGGCCGTCTGGCAGCGCGGCAAATGGGAGGTGGCGCGCATCGACGAGATTGAGCGCGAGACCAAGCACGACGTCATCGCCTTCCTCACCAACCTCGCCGAACACGTGGGCCCCGAGGCGCGCTTCGTGCACCAGGGCATGACCTCGTCGGATGTGCTCGACACCTGCCTGTCGGTGCAACTGGCCCAGGCCGCCGACATCCTGCTGAAGGACATCGACGATCTGCTGGCCGCGCTCAAGCGCCGCGCCTTCGAGCACAAGATGCTGGTCACCATGGGCCGCAGCCACGGTATCCACGCCGAGCCGGTCACCTACGGCCTCAAGTTCGCCGGCTTCTACGCCGAGTTCCTGCGCAACAAGCGCCGCCTCGAAGCCGCCCGCGCCGACATCGCCTCCTGCGCCATCTCCGGCGCGGTCGGCACCTTCGCTCACATCGATCCGTTCGTGGAGCAATATGTCGCCGAGAAGATGGGCCTGACACCCGAGCCCGTGTCCACGCAGGTGATACCGCGCGACCGCCACGCCCAGTTCTTCGCCACCCTCGGCGTGATCGCCAGCTCCATCGAACGCCTTGCCACCGAGATCCGCCACCTGCAACGCACCGAAGTCCGCGAGGCCGAGGAATACTTCTCGCCCGGGCAAAAGGGCTCCTCGGCCATGCCCCACAAGCGCAATCCGGTGCTGACGGAAAACCTCACCGGCCTCGCCCGCGTGGTGCGCGGCTATGTCATTCCGGCCATGGAAAACGTGGCTTTGTGGCATGAACGCGACATCTCGCATTCCTCGGTCGAGCGCTATATCGGCCCCGACGCCACCATCACCCTCGACTTCGCGCTCGCGCGCCTGACCGGCGTCGTCGACAAGCTGGTGATCTATCCCGACGCCGTCGCGCGGAACCTCAATATGATGGGCGGCCTCGTGTTCTCCCAGCGCGTGCTGCTGGCTCTTACGCAGGCCGGCGTCAGTCGCGAGGACGCTTATGTCTATGTTCAGCGCAACGCCATGAAGGTGTGGAACGGTCAGGGCCAATTGCTCGACCTGCTCAAGCAGGACCAGGACGTAACCGCGAAAATCCCCACCGCAAAATTAGAATCTCTCTTCGACATGGCCTTCCACACCAAGCATGTGGACACCATCTTCAAGCGCGTGTTCGGAGAAGCCTAGAATTTAGATGTGCACCGTCGTCATCCTGCGGCGCCCCGGCCATGACTGGCCCGTGATCCTTGGCGCCAATCGTGACGAGATGCTGAACCGCCCGTGGCTGCCGCCCGCGCGGCACTGGGAAGAACGGCCCGACGTCGTCGCCGGCAAGGATGAACTGGCCGGCGGCACCTGGATGGGCCTCTCGGATACCGGCGTGGTCGCCTGCATCCTGAACCGCCAGGGCGCCCTCGGCCCCGCCGCCGGCAAGCGCAGCCGGGGCGAGCTGGTGCTGGAGGCGCTGGACCACCCTGACGCCGCCGGCGCCGCCGAGGCGCTCGCGGAAATCAGCCCGCGTGCCTACCGGCCGTTCAACCTTGTGATCGCCGATAACCGGGACGCCTGGTGGGTGGCGCTCGCGCACGACAAGGTCCGGGTGAAACCCATCCCCACCGGGATTTCCATGTTCACCGCCCTGGAGCGCAACGACCCGGCCGACCCGCGCATTGCGACCTATTTGCCCCGCTTTGAAGCGGCGCCGGCGCCAGATCCGGACGCAAACGATTGGAAAAGCTGGCAGGATTTGCTCAGCACGACCGGCGGCGAGGGCGAGCGCGCCATGAGTTTCCGCCTGCCCAGCGGCTTCGGCACATCGTCTTCGTCGCTCGTGGCCCTGCCCTCGGCGGCGCGGGCTTTCGGCGCGGAAAAAATTCCGCCCCGGTGGCTGTTTGCCCCCGGCGCGCCCGAGTCCACGGAATATCAGGCGGTCAATCTGTCTTAGTTATCCACAGGTTGTGGATATTGAGGCGGTTTTACTGCATTTCCGCAACATATGGCGTCTCGCGTTGTACCCCCTGCCCCCACCTGCTATATCCGGCCCTTAACTGCTTATTTTGTTGGTCGCATTTCCGGGGTGAACCGGTTCCCGCTTCACCTGAAATGCTCCTGGCGGGGAAAAAACCTCCATGGCGCGGCGTAAACAAATCTACGAAGGCAAAGCCAAAGTCCTGTTCGAAGGACCCGAGCCGGGCACGCTCGTCCAATATTTCAAGGACGACGCCACCGCCTTCAACAACAAGAAGAAGGGCACGATCACCGGCAAGGGCGTGCTCAACAACCGCATCTCCGAATACCTGATGATGCGCCTGGAAGAGATCGGCATCCCCACCCACTTCGTGCGCCGCCTCAACATGCGCGAGCAACTGGTGAAGGAAGTCGAGATCATCCCGGTGGAAGTGGTGTTGCGCAACGTCGCCGCCGGTTCCATCTCCGAGCGCTTCGGTATCCCCGAAGGCACCCGCCTGCCGCGCTCGATCGTCGAATACTATTATAAGAACGACCAGCTCTCGGACCCGATGGTGTCGGAAGAGCACATCACCGGCTTCGGCTGGGCCGCGATCCACGAGATCGACGAGATGTTGAACATGAGCCTCAGGGTCAACGACTTCCTGACCGGCATGTTCCTGGGCATCGGTATCCGCCTGGTCGACTTCAAGGTCGAGTTCGGCCGCCTGTTCCACGAGAACGGCGACGTGCAGGTGGTGCTGGCCGACGAGCTGTCCCCGGACAACATGCGGCTGTGGGACGCCAAGACCAACGAGAAGATGGATAAGGACCGCTTCCGCCGCGACCTGGGCCGCATCGAGGAAGCCTACCAGGAGGTGGCGCGCCGCCTCGGCATCCTGCCTGAAAGCGGGCCCACCGACGTCAAAGGCCCATCCACACTGCAATAACGACCTCATCCCCGGCAAAGTCCGGGGATGAAAGTATTAGGAGACTCGCGTTGAAGGCCAAAGTGCACATCACCCTCAAGAATGGCGTGCTGGACCCCCAGGGCAAAGCCGTCGAACACGCCCTGCACGGTCTGGGCTTCCCCAGCGTCAGCGACGTCCGCCAGGGCAAGTTCATCGAACTCACCATCGCCGAGACCGATAAGGCCAAAGCCAAGAGCCAAGTCGAAGCCATGTGCAAGGCGCTGCTGGCCAATACCGTGATCGAGAATTACAGCGTCGAGGTGATGGACTAGCGATGAAAGCCGCCGTCATCGTCTTCCCCGGCTCCAACTGTGACCGGGATGTCGCCGTGGCCCTGCAGCAGAGCACCGGCAAGCCGCCCGCCATGATCTGGCACCGCGACACCAGCCTGCCCGACCTCGACCTGATCGTGGTCCCCGGCGGCTTCTCCTACGGCGACTATCTGCGCTGCGGCGCCATGGGCGCCCACTCGCCGGTCATGAAGGAAATCAAGAAGGCCGCCGACAAGGGCGTGCGGGTGCTCGGCATCTGCAACGGCTTCCAGGTCATCACCGAAGCCGGCCTGTTGCCCGGTGTTCTCATGCGCAACCGCGGCCTCAAATATGTCTGCAAGGACGTGTACCTGAAGGTCGAGGACTCCCAGAGCGCCTTCACCACCAAGTACGCCGTGGGCGACGTGGTACGCATTCCCATTGGCCACGGCGAAGGCAACTATTACGCCGACGACGAGACCCTGAACCGCCTGGAAGGCGACGGCCTGGTGGCGTTCCGTTACTGCACGCCCGGCGGCGCGCTCAGCGACGACGCCAACCCCAACGGTTCCCAGCGCAATATCGCCGGCGTGTTCAACAAATCCCGCACCGTGCTCGGCATGATGCCGCATCCGGAGCGCCTTTCCGACCCCAAGCTCGGCGGCGTCGACGGCCGCAAGATGTTTGAGAGCCTGGTGGAGACCCTGTCGTGAATAAAGTCACTAAAATCACCCCCGAGGACGTGAAGAGCCACGGCCTCAGCCAGGACGAATACCAGAAGATCCTCGGCATCATGGGCCGCGAGCCCAACCTGGTCGAACTCGGCATCTTCTCGGTGATGTGGTCGGAGCATTGCTCCTACAAGTCATCCAAGAAGTGGCTCAAGACCCTGCCCACCAAGGCGCCCTGGGTGATCTGCGGCCCGGGCGAGAACGCCGGCGTGATCGACATCGGCGGCGGCATGGCGGCCATCTTCAAGATGGAGAGCCACAACCACCCGAGCTTCATCGAGCCCTACC
>CANJOI010000144.1 GCA_947475365.1 Fidelibacterota bacterium
CCAGGCGGTGTAGCGGTCGGGGTACGGGTAGCTGTCCACCGCCGCGGTCAGCTTGGCGATGATCTTTTCCGCCTCTTCGCCCCGCAGGTCCTGGAGCAGTTTAGGCGCGGAGCCGTACCATTCGCGGTCCGGCGTTTCGGTGTCGGAAATGCGGATCGCCTGTTTGCTGACCTCGACGCCGAAGCCGACCACCTCGTAACGGCGGTAGGTGGACGCACCCTTGGCCTTCACCGCGATCCAGCAGTGGTCTGCGAAATTGCCGCGCCAGCCCCAGGCCTTGGCGGCATAGGCCTGCACCACGGCGGGCGCATAGTCCTTCGGCGCCGGTGCCCAGCCCACGGGCCGCGAACTGGCCGTGCGCCAATCACTGGACGCGCCAAACGCCGCACGTACAGCGGGGCTCACCAGCGCGGCCAGCACACAGAGGCCCATCAGGGGTTTGGCAAATTTCACCAGCGCGCCTCGGCGGTCATGGCAGGCGGTCCATTTTCGCGGGCGGTCCACAGGGTCATGGCATCGCCATCGCGTTTGGCATGCAGCACGAACGGTGTGTTGGCGAACAAGGGCGACTGGCCGCGGAAGGTGAACTGCTTGGGCGGCGCGCCCGCGATTCCGGCGGCAAAATGCAAAAGTAAGGTCGCCTGCAAGGGGCCGTGCACCACCAGGCCGGGGTAGCCCTCCTCTTGCGTCGTATAGGGATAGTCGTAGTGGATGCGGTGGCCGTTGAAGGTCAGCGCCGAGTAGCGGAACAGCAGCACCGGCGTGGGATCGATCACGCGCGTGTGTTCGCCGCGCGGCGCGGGTTCGGCAGCGGCCTTCGTGGCGGCGTCCGCTTCGCGATAAACGATGTTATGGCGTTCCTCCACCGCGAGCCGGCCATTGGCCGTAATGCGGTGATCCACATCGACAAAGCACAACGTCCCGGTGCGGCCGTGCTTGATGTTTACATCGGCGATGCGCGACGTGCGCTGGATCGCATCGCCCACCGTGAGATCGCCGTGGAAGGTCACGGCGCCCCCGGCCCACATGCGCCGGGGCAAGGGCACCGGCGGCAGGAAACCGCCGCGCTTGATATGGCCGTCAGGGCCGACACCCTCGGCGGGTGTGGCCGGAACCGCCAGGCAGAAATGGATCAGGCGCGGCGCGCCATCGCCGGCCAAACCCAGCGTCGCGCGGAACTTATCCACGAGGCCGGCGGTGAGCACATCGGCGGTGGTTTCCTCGCGCCCGATCCAGGTCTTGAAATGGTCGAGATCCAACGCTTCAGTCACGGTTCTCTCCGATGGCGGGCACGGCGCCGTAGGCGCGCGGCGCGCCCACAATTCGCGGTCCAGGGGCGGGGTAGGACACCGGGCCGTTCGGCGTGTCCACGGTGATGCGCCGGAGATGGGGATGGTTCGACAGCGCCGCCATATCGTTGACGGCGGCGAAGGCGATGCCGGCGTCGCTCAGGCGTTTCTCGGCTGTGGCCGCGTCCATGCCGGCAAACGCCTGTGACACCATGCCGTCGGTGGCGGCGCGGTTGTTCACCCGGTCCACATTGGTCTTGAAGCGCGGGTCCGTGGCGGCGTCCGGATTATTGAGGAACACCGCCGCCAGCTTGGCCCACTCGCGGTCGCTTTGGATCGAGATCAAAATGCTTTTGCCGTCGCGCGTCTGGAACACGCCGTAAGGTGAAATGGAGGGATGCGCGAGGCCCAGGCGCTGGGGCGATTTGCCGCCCTCGTGGTTGAGCAGCGGCACCGTCAGCCAATCGGCCATGACGTCGAACATGGAGATACGGATATCGGCGCCCTCGCCCGTCGCCGCGCGCGCGATCAGCGCCTCCAGGATCGCCGCATGGGCCGCCGCCCCGGTGGCGATGTCGACGATGGACACGCCCACGCGCGCCGGTTCGCCCGGCCCGCCGGTGATCGAGGCAAGGCCGGATTCCGCCTGGATCAAGAGGTCATAGGCCTTGCGGTCCGCGAGCGGGCCTTCGTCGCCGTAGCCGGAGATGGAGCAGCAGATCAGGCGCGGGTGTCTTTGGCGCATCTCTTCCGGCCCCACGCCCAGGCGCGCGGCGGCGCCGGGCTTGAGGTTCTGGAGGAACACATCCGCGCCCGCCACCAGGGCCGCCAGCTTCGCTTTACCCTCGGGCGTGGCGGCGTCCACCACCACGGAGTCCTTGCCGCGGTTGAGCCAGACGAAATAGCTGCTCTGGCCCCGCGCCACATCGTCATAGCCGCGCGCGAAATCGCCTTCGGGGCGCTCGATCTTGAGCACGCGCGCGCCGGCGTCGGCCAGCCGCGCGCTGCAATAGGGCGCGGCCACGGCCTGCTCCAGGGCCACCACCGTCAGGCCCGCCAGGGGGCTGCGCGCGCTCGGCTTTGTCATGGGGCGACTGTGCATGAGAGGTCCGCCGAACCGCAATTAAAATGCACGACGCTCACGCGCATGCGACACTGCCCCCATGAATGCGTGGATCGACAAACCCCTGGACCTGGGCTCGGACCTGAAAGCCGAGACCGCCGCCGCGCGCCATATGGCCGGGGTTCTCAAGACCAGCGATCCCCGCCGCGCATCCGCCGCCGCCGCATACGCCCAGGACCTGCTCGACCGCACCCTTGCCGCCCATGTCACCGGCCCTGTGGCCTGCGCCAAGGGCTGCAATCTCTGCTGCCACACCTTCGTCAGCGCCACGATCCCGGAGATTTTCCGCCTGGCGGAGTTGGTGCGCGCCGATACGGATGCCATCGCCGCCGCCGCGCGCGCCGCCAAAGCCATCGGCCAGGACCGGCGCTTCACCACGCGCGTCTCCTGCCCCTTGCTGAAAGACGGCCTGTGCGGTGGATACGATGCGCGCCCGCTCGCCTGCCGCACCATGCTGTCGCGCTCGCTCGCGGCCTGCACCGCCTATTTCCCGGTGGATGGCGCCGGTGCGCTCGACTACGCCCCCGGCGCGCGCGAATCCCGTGGCCGGGTGGAGATGATCCTGGCGGCGGCGCTCATGCTCGCGGGGCTGCCGGGAAAACATGTGGAGTTGATCCAGGGTCTCGCCGTGGCGCTGACCGTGGACAACGCCGAGGCGCGCTGGCTGGCGGGTGAGGAAATCTTCGCGGGCGTGGAGAGCGACAACGGCGACGCCAGCAGCGACCTCGCCACCTGGGGGCCGATCCTGGCGCGTCAGGTCTCGCTCTAACGCTTCTTCTCTTTCTTGGGCTTCTTCGCCGGCAGGCTTTCGACGAAATCCACACCCATCCCGATCCAGCGCGCGAGGTCGCGCTTGGTTTTCACCCCGGCGGGGGCCACGTAGATGAACCCGGTGAGCGGGCGGCCGGTGAAATCCATGGGCCGCGCGTGTTTGTGTTTGAGCGCGGCGGCGTATTCCTCCGGCCCTACCCGCAGCATGAAATCCGCCTTCTCCACGGCGCAGCACATATGGCCGCGCACCATGAAGCACAGGCCGCCGAACATCTTCCGTTCGCTGACGTCGTTGCGCACCGCGAGGATTTCGCGCACCCGCGAGGCGAGGATTTGGTCGAAAGCCATGGGACGAACACTATAAGATGGGGGAAGACCGGGGGGAACGGCGTGCGGCGTATTTTTGTCATCATCTGCGGCCTGCTGTTCGCCGCGCGCGCCGCTTTCGGGCAGGTGGAGCCGCCCCTGGAGCCAATGGAGGCCGACGACACCGCGCGCCCGCCGCTGAATGTTTCACGTGAAACGCAAACTCCCGAAAAGCCCGCTTCTCTCCCTTCGCGCCCTTTGCGCCTGTTGCTCGCCTATACGCCCAAGGCGCTCAGCGATGTTGCCGATGTCCATGCGGCGGCGAAACTGGTGGTCGATCAGATCAACCTGACGCTGGCCAATTCCAACATCGCGCTGACGGTGGAACTGGCGGCCATGGACCGGGTGGACTACACGGAAGCCGCCGACGAGACCTCATCGTCGATGCTCAGCGCCGCCACCACCGGCGCCGGGGACTTCACGCGCATCGCCGGCCTGCGCCAGGCGGTGAAGGCCGACCTGGTCATGGTCATGGCGCACTGGGTCTATGACGGCAACTGCGGGCGCGGCTGGCAGCTCGACACTCTCGACACCGGGGTTTCGCTGAGCGAGGCGGCGCGCTTCGGCTTCAGCGTGATTTCCACCGATGGCGCCAACTGCGCCTATATGCGCTCGGCGCCGCATGAGATCGGCCATAACCTGGGCGCGGCCCACGACCGCTACGTCACCCCCAACGCCGCGCCCGGCCCCGGCAGCTACAATTACGGCTACGCCGATCCGGTCGGGCGCGTGCGCGACATGATGGGCTACGCCAACGAATGCGCGGCCCAGGGGGTGCGCTGCGTGCGGCTGTTCATCTATGCCGACCCCGACATCATGCACAACGGCCGGCCCCTGGGCGTGCCGGTGTCGAGCCCCAAGGCCGCCGCCGCCGCGCGGCGCATCCGCGAGATCGCGCCTTACGTCACGCAGTTCCGCGACACACTGCGCGGCACCGCCAATATGCTGGCGGTTGTGACCTCGGGCCAAGGCGCGGTCACGGGCCCCGGCATCGACTGCGGCCCGTCGTGCAGCGCGGCCTATGCGGAAAACGCCGGCGTCACGCTCACGCCCCGGCCCGCGTCCGGCTGGCGCTTCGCGGGATGGAGCGGCGCCTGTACGGGCCTCGGCGCGTGCAGCGTGAACATCAGCGGCGGGAAAACCGTGAGCGCGGCTTTCATTCCGTCGCTCCACCTGGGGGGCGTCGCCGCCACGTCATTCTTGCGTTTCGCCAACACCGGAACAACGCCGGGCCGCGTGGCGCTGGCCCTCACCAACCCCGTCACCGGCGCGGACCTGGGCCGCTGGACCAGCCCGGAGATAGCGCCCAACGCCGCGCTGGATTTCACCGCCGCCGAGATCACCCGCAACATCGTCCCCGGCACGCCGCTGCCCGCCGCCTATGCCGTCACCGTGGAGCCGGAGTTCGAGGGTATGGTGCAACACATCACGTCGCGCGGCGGCGCACTGGCCAATCTCTCCACCTGCGACGCGGGCGTGACCACCGATCCCGCGCGCCTGGCCCAGGTCAGTGCGTCCAGCACCATCGTGGTCGCGCAGAGTGTGCGCGGCAATGAAACCGTGAACGCCGGTAACCACGACGCCGCGGCGGTCACGCTGGCCATGTTCGACGCCCGCGACGGCACGCGCCTCGGCGCCTTCACCACACCGGTGATCCCGCGCAACGGCCAGGCCATGATCGCCGTGGCCGACATGGAACGCGCCCTCGCCATTCGCGCGCCGGCCTATGACATCGTGGTGGAAGACCCCTTCAGCGGCTACCTGCAGCACCTGGTGATGACGGGCGGCGTGGTGGCGGACCTGACCACCGCTTGCGCCTTCGCCGCACCCGCGCCCGTGTTCGACACCAACGCGCTGATCCAACCGGGGCCGGTGTTCGCGGGCGGCGCCGGCGGGCAATCCTATTTGCGCTTCTTCAACAGCGGCACCGCCGCCGGCACCGTGAACGTGACACTGGCGAGCCCCGCCACCGGCGCGATCCTCGGCCAATGGACCAGCCCCGCCATTGCCCCCAACGCCGCGCGCCAGTTCCCGCTGCCGGAGATTGAAGCCGCCCTGTCCGCCCGTGCGCCGGTTTACACCGCGCTGGTGCAGACCCAGATTTCCGGCACATTCCAGCATGTGCTGTGGCGCGCCGACGGCACCCTGGTGAACGCCAGCACCTGCGACGTGGGCGCGGGCGCCACCCCCACACAAATCACCAATGTGCATTCGCCCCTGATCGCGGGCTACGCCAGTTCCATCGTGCTCACCAACACCGGCACCGCCGCAGCCAGCGCCACCCTCGGTCTGTATGACGCCGCCACCGGTCAGCGGCGCGGCGGCTATGTCACCGCGCCCGTGCCCGGCGGCGGACAGCTCAGCCTGTCCATGACGCAGATCCAGGCGTCACTGAATACGTCGGGTACGGTGCTGCACTACGTGGTGCGCATCGAGAATGCTTTCCCCGGATTCCTGCAGCACCTCGTGACCAACGCCACGGGCCTTGTCACCGATCTCACCGCCGCCTGCGCCCTGCCCGCGCCCAGCATCCGCTACGCGCTGTGCGATCCCGCCACGCCGTGCGCGCTCGCGCCCGGCGCCAATGTCGCGGGCCAGCTCAAGGCGCAGTACCTGACCGACACCTACCGCGTGACCCTCGCGGCCGGGCGCGCCGTCACCATCGAGGTCAAGGCCAAGGATTCCAGCGCCGGCACCCTGGTCGCGCCACGTCTGATGATTTACGGCGCCGATCCCGCGACGCCCTTGGCCAACATCACCGGCGGCGGCGCGGGCCGCGACGTGCGCACCGTGTTCACCCCGCCGGCCGGCGGCGTCTACACCCTGGCCGTGAGCGGGCGCGATGTCGGCTATTCCACCGAGGATGATTTCCAGGTCATCAGTCCGACGACGGGCACGTACCGGATTTCCGTCATACCTAACTGAACCCATGCGATCGCGGTTCAGGGCATCCGGATCCTCGTGCCCTTCAAGGTATTGGGTTGGGTGAAACTCCCCAGCATGCTGCGCCCTGAACTGTGGCGCGACGCGAGAAACCGGTAGGTGGCCTGCGCCACGTCCAGGTAGCGCCCGGCGTTGGCGGCCGAGAATCCCCGCCAGTTGGTGACCACGTCCTTCCAGATCAGGGTCAGGTGATGCAGCTTGTCGCGGCCTTCGCGGATGGCGGCGACCTTCTTGTCGATGGCGGCGAGCGCCGCGATCACGTCCGCGCTTTCGGCGTCGAGGGCGGTGAAGATGCCGCGGTATTCGCGGATCGCCGCCGGCAGCAGCGCCTGCATCGCGATCAACTCGCCCTTGATGCGCTTGTCGGCGTCATAGGCCTTGGCGACGATGGGCACCTTCTTATTGAGCGCGCCCACCTGCAGGAACCATTCGCGCAGGGCCTCGATATAGGCCAGCTCGCGCGCGAAAGCGCCGATCTGCGTGAGCACATGGGCGTGGTCGTCCTCGGCCCTGCCCATGGCCGGGGCCGCGTCCTTGAACGCCTGGCGCAGTTTGGTCTTGTTCTCGGGCCGCTCCAGATAGGCGGTGATCTCCCGGGTGTCGTTGAGCGGCGGGCGCTTGTCGATGTCCTTATCGACCGAGGCCAGCAATTGCAGCTCCAGGCGCCGGCGCGCCACCTCGGTATGGCGCGGATCGATGCTCCACGACGCCTGGCCGGTGATGATCTCGTTGGGAATGTTGTCGCCGGGCCTGATCTCGCTGACGTAGTTCAGGCCGCGCACGGCCAGGGTGATCATGCGCGCGTCGTCGCTGGTGGGGGCGATGTTGAACTGGCGCTGCAGGGCCGGGATCGTGAGCATGCCGAGCGCGGCGCCGAGATCGACGGAGAACACCGGCGTGCGCGCGGGCCCCGAGCCCACGAACTTCGCCCCCGGCGCCTTGAAAACCAGGTTCACGAAAATGAAAGTGGTGGAGCCCTTTTCCGGGAGATCTGGTGCCTCGGGCGCCTCGGGTGCCTCGGGCGCCTCGGGCGCCTCGGGCGTCTCGGGGGGTGCCGGGTCTGGAGAGATGCCGCCACTTTTGGAAGGTGTCTCAGGAACGGGAGGGGACAGCACGTTCATTGGACCTGACCTGGGTTGGCGCTTCCTCCCCCGGGCAGGTTTGGTAGTGACTCAATGTTAATTTGATTCTATTAGCCGTCAAATGGCGTTAGGCGAAACAATTTAGACACAACTCGGGGTGCAGATTTATGTATCCCAGCGCGCTATCGAATACCGTCACACGCCCAAAGGGCATCGCCCAAATGGGTGAAGAGCCGCGGCAAACAGAATCTTTCCTGCCTTATTTTCCCGCTCCCCCTCATTTGTTCTTGTTTTGTTCTTTTCGCAGGCATACAGTCGGCGGTCCCACACACCTCACATTTGGAGAAGGGCCATGGCGATAAACGGTGCGGCAAGCGCGGGCGAATGGGTACGGCAGATCGTGGCGGCGTCGAGCAGCGAGCCCATGGCCACGGAAGCGATCTGGAAGGCGTTGGATAAATACGCGGGCGCCGGGCCCAATACGCTGGCGCGCCTCCAGGCGGTGCTGGAATACATCGACGACCAGTTGATCGAACGCAACGACGGCCCGGTCATGCGCGGGCTGTGGGCCGCCGTCGCCGATTACCTGGAGAAAGTGCAGGAAGGCCTGGCAGCGGCGTAAGCCGCCGCGCGCCGCACCTCGCGTCTTCGTGTTCGCACCTGCGAACACATCCCCATGGACGCGCCCCCTTGGTCCTCTAAGATCGGTCCGGGGACTTTACGGGGGTGTTGCGATGGCGGACGCGCGTGAAGCGGGCGGCAAAGCGAGTCTGGTCCGCGCCATCACGCCGTTCGGGGCGTCGCTCTTGATCCTCAACGGCATGATGGGCGCGGGCATCTTCGCCCTGCCCGCCACCGTCTCGGCCAAGACCGGCATGTTCACGCCCTGGCTGTTCGTGATCGTGGCGGCGATGTTCATCACCATCGCGCTCACCTTCGCCGAACTCGCCAGCTATTTCCGCGCCTCGGGCGGGCCGGTGCTCTACACCTCCACCGCCTTTGGCCCGAGCGCCGGTTTCATCACCGGCTGGATCCTGTGGCTGGGCCGCGTCGCCGGCATCGCCGCCAATATGAGCGTGCTGGCGCTGTACGCCGGCGCCATCTGGCCGGTGGTGGCCGACGGGCCGGGGCGCACCATCATGATCGTCATCACCTGTGTCACGCTCACCGCCGCCAATGTGGTGGGGGTGAAGGAAGGCGTGCGCACCGTGGCGATCTTCACGGTGCTGAAGATCGCGCCGATCCTGCTCCTGCTGGTGCTGGGGATTCCGCACTATAGCTCGGAAGTCATCGCGCCCTCCACGATTCCCCCGCTCGACAGCATCGGGGGTGCGGCGCTGCTGCTCATGTACGCCTTCGTCGGCTTTGAAACCGCGCTGGTGCCGGCGGCGGAAACCGAGAACCCCAAACGCGCCCTGCCGCGCGCGCTGGTCTACACCATGCTCGCCACCGGCCTGCTCTACTGGGCGATTTCGGTGGTCTATGTGTCGGTGCTGCCCCTCTCTGAAATAAGTGGCGGCGGCGCGCGCAACGCCACGCTCGCCGATGTCGGCGGCGCGCTGGCGGGCCCGTGGGCGGCGGCGCTGATCACCTTCGCGGTGGTGGCCTCGATCATCGGCAACACCGGCTCCGCCCTAGTGGGCGTGCCGCGCGTCACCTACGCGCTGGCCGAGAACCACTGGCTGCCCGCGTGGTTCGCCAAAGTGCATCCCAAATTCCAGACGCCCGCCAACTCGGTGATCTTTTACGGCGCGGCGGTGATGCTGTTCGCCCTGCCCGGCTCCTTCGCCGTGCTGGCCGCCGCCGGATCGCTCGCGCGCATTCTGGTCTACCTCATGTGCATCGCCGCACTTCCGCGCGTGCGCACACTGGCGACGCCCGAGATGCGCGACGGCGCCTATCGCCTGCCCGGCGGCATGGCGATTCCCCTGGCCGCCGCGGTCATCTGCCTGTGGGCCTGCACCCAGGCGCTGGCACTCTCCTGGACCATTGTCGGCGTCACGGCCGCGCTCGGCATCGCGCTGTTCTGGGTGACGCACCTGCGCAAGAAGGCGCCGGCCTAGCGCCGCGCTTTCGGGCGCACGCTTTTCATGTCGAAGGCGGGCGCCGGGATCACCAGTTCCTTCGGCATCAC
>CANJOI010000145.1 GCA_947475365.1 Fidelibacterota bacterium
GCACACCCCGTCGGCGGCGGCGCGCGCGAGATAGGCGCGGGTCAGGTCATAGAAGTCCTGCTCGTGCCGCAGCACGTCGGCGCCGCGATAGTAGATGTCGAGAAAATCCTGGAGCTGCGAGAAGCTGTAGGCCGCGCGCACCGCGTCCACCGACTGGAACGGGATCGCGACCTTGTTGCGCCGCGCGATCTCGAACATGAGTTCGGGTTCCAGGCTGCCTTCCAGGTGGATATGCAACTCCGCCTTGGGCAGTCCGGTGATGAACGCATGATCCTGCATTAGCGGAACGCGGGCTCGGTGAAGCTGCGCAGTTTGCGCGAATGGAGCGTGCCGGCCCGGGCGCCCGCCCGCATCAGTTCCAACGCCTTGATGCCGATATGCAGATGCTGGCTGACCCGCTCCTCATAGAAGGCGTCAGCCATGCCGGGCAGTTTGATCTCGCCGTGCAGCGGCCGGTCGGACACGCACAGCAGCGTGCCGTAGGGCACGCGGAACCTGTAGCCGTTGGCCGCGAGGGTGGCGGATTCCATGTCGATGGCGATGGCGCGCGACTGGTTGAAGCGCACCGCGAGTTCCGAGAAACGCAGTTCCCAGTTGCGGTCGTCGGTGGTCACCACGGTGCCGGTGCGCAAACGCTCCTTGAGCACCTGGCCCGCGAGGCCGGTGACGCTGCCCACCGCTTCCGCCAGCGCCAATTGCACTTCGGCGATGGTCGGCACCGGAATCTCCAGCGGCAGCACCTGGTCGAGAATATTGTCGTCGCGCAGATACGCGTTGGCGAGCACGTAGTCGCCCAGGCGCTGGCTGCCGCGCAAGCCGCCGCAATGGCCGACCATCAACCACACATGCGGCCTGAGCACCGCGATATGGTCGGTGCAGGTTTTGGCGTTGGACGGTCCCACGCCGATATTCACCAGGGTGATGCCTTCGCCGTTCTCCTGCACCAGGTGGTAGGCGGGCATTTGCGGCATCTTGGTCAGCGGCGGACGCGAGGGTTCCTTGCCCGGCTCGGTGACGCGGTTGCCCGGCTCGATGAAGCGCAACGCGCGCCCCGCCGCGATCTCCTGCATGCCGTAGGCGATGAACTCGTCGATATAACGCTGGTAGTTGGTGAACAGCACGAAGCTCTGGAAACCCGAGGGTTCCGTGCCGGTGTAATGGCGCAGGCGATGCAGCGAGTAGTCCACGCGCTCGGCCGAGAACAGCGACAGCGGCCCCGCGCCCGGCCCCGGCCACAGGCCGCCGTCGGCGACGGAATCGTGGGCGGCGTCCAGGCGCGGCAGCGGGAAGTGGTCAGCGATCTCGCGGCGTTTGCCGGCCGAGAGTGAGGTGGCGGCGCGTCCCACGGCATAGGTCAAGGGGATTGGCGTGCGGCTCTTGCCGACGAAAATACGCCCGGTGCAATTGGCCATCACCAGGTTGATCTGCTCGATCAGATAGCGGCGGAACAGCGCCGGCTGAGTGATGGTGGCGCCCCAGATCCCCGGCTGGCTGACCTTGCCGAACGCGAGGGAGGTGGAACCCGACACCTTGTCGACCTCGATGCCGAGATAGGGATAGACCGGATTCTCGAAGGGTTCGCGGTCGCCCTTGGCAAAGGCGTCGAACTTCGCCTCAATGTGCGCGACCGCGTCGTCGTAAAGCGTGGTGAGAAGTTCAATGGCCTCGGCCGCATCGGCGCAGCGCCGCAGGTCTGAAGCCGGAATGCTGGTGTCCTTCGGCCCTGCGTCGAAATCTGTCATGCCGCCAGTGGCTCCCCCATTGATCTTCCGGAGGATTTCACATCCATGACGCCAGTAAAAGGGGAACCGGCGGCGCGCGGCCGCCGACGCTCCGGAAGCGACATTTTCGCATCGCGGCATTTATATATTGCGGCGCGGCATTCGCCACTCTAGCCTGAGCATCGCCCGGTCTGATCGCTCGATGGTGCTGTAGCTGGAGCGATAACCGTAGCGGCCGCCCTGCATGCAGGTGAACGAGTCCGAGAGCCGGAAGCCTGGCGTCTCGTGCTAGCGGCTTTGGCTTATGCCATGCACCTGATCGAAGCACCTGCGCAACCCTGGTGGCGCTCACGCAAAGACCCAACACAATAGAGGCGCTTGAGAGGGATGGAGCGGCATGCACGCCTCCGCCGGTGTGAAGAAGCCGACGCGCATCGATACGATACATCGCCAGGCCAGCGGCGATTTTCACCATGCTCTTTGACGTATTTCCGCGATAGGCTGTTATCAAGTATTCGCCGTCACGGGGGGAAACATGGCGCGCCGTAAATTCCGGAATTTGCTGTTGGCGGCCGGCATGGCGCTGATGCCCTTCGGCCTGCGGGCCGCCGACACTCAAGCCTCGTGGACCGCGCGTCTCGGCCAGCTCGCGAAGCCCGCCGCCGACGAAATCGTATTCACCGCCGTGGGCGACGCCATCTGGAACCGCCCCATCTCCGCCACCAAGGATCCGCGGCTTCAGAGCCTGTTCGAGGTGATGCGGACCAGCGACCTTGCCTTCCTGAATTTCGAGCAGGTGCTGGCCGACAGCGGCTATCCCACCGTCAAGGATATCGCCAAGGCCGATCCGTCGATCATCAGTGAGTTCACCTGGGCCGGCGTGGACCTGGTCTCCACCGCGAACAATCACGCCATGGACTTCGGCCCGTCCGGCCTCGAGACCACGCGCAAGGTGCTGACGGGCGCGGGCATCGCCTTTACCGGCGCGGGCGTGAATGTGGCGCAGGCCATCAAGCCGGTGGTGATCGAGAAGAAGGGCCTGAAAGTGGCGCTGGTGGCGCTGCTGGTATCGCCCCAGTTCCCGCAGATCGGCACGGCCGCGGAAGATAACGCGCCAGGCGTGGCGCCGATCCACGGCGCTCAAATTCGACAGCCCGATGGCAAAGTGGTGTTCGCCCCTTGGGAGCAGGACGTGGCGCGCATGCAGGCGGCGATCGCGGAGGCGCGCAAGACGGCCGACCTGGTCGCGGTTTCGCTTCATATCCACTGGGGCGGGCTGGAAGAGATCGACGCCACCGGCAAGCAGCTCATCACCCATGCCGCCATCGACGCCGGCGCCGACATCGTGCTGGGTCATGGGCCGCATGTGGTGAACGGCATCGAGCACTACAAAAACAAGCCGATCTTCTACAGCATCGGCAACTTCGTTTATCAGTTCAACCTCGACCACTACGCCCTGTTTCCATCCACACAGGATGTGATCAAGCGGTTGCAGTCGGACAAGCGGCAGTACGCCGCCACCATGGCGCGCATCATCCTCTCGCGCACCGGCCAGTTCCGGCGCATCGAGATCCTGCCCGTGGGCCTGACGGACGCCGGCGATCCGCATTTCGAGGCCGACGCCCGCGCCGAGGACACGCTGACGCGCCTGACACGCCTGTCCGCGGCCCTCGGCACCACGATCCGCCGCGAGAACTGGTACGCCACCGTCGATCTTCCGAAATGAGCCTTCCATGACCGACGAGAGTCCCGCCGAACTCCTCGACCTGCGCAAAAGCATCGACAATATCGATGCCGCGATCATCCATCTCCTGGCGGAACGTTTTCGTTGCACCCAACGGGTGGGCGCCCTGAAGGCGCGCCTGAAATTGCCGCCGGCCGACAAGGGCCGCGAAGCCGTGCAGATCGCGCGCCTCCGCAAGCTCGCCGAAGACGCCGAACTTGACACGGAGTTCGCCGAGAAATTCCTGGCCTTCGTGATCCGCGAGGTGATCCGCCATCACGAACAGGCCCGCGACGCCACCGGCTAGACTTGCGCTTTCAGCTGGGTCGCGGCCTTGGTGTAGCCGCCGTCGCCGCCGTCCACGAAATGCACATGCTGGCCGTGTTCCGGCGAGATCACCAGGCAGGTCATGACCGCATGGTCGGAGACGTGCAGTCCGTATTTGAGTTCGCCCCTGCGGCACCGGTCTTCGAGGTAACTCTTCACCGCGTCGATCTTATCCAGCGGACAGTCGAACACCAGGCATAGGCTTTCGTCCGTGCGGGCGAAATCCACGGCGCCCTCGGCCACTTCCTTCACATACCGATTGGCGTTGAAGCGCCCTGCGTTCCAACGGTTCTTGACGAAGATATAGGCCACCAGCGTGATCAAAGCCGTGACCGGGATCATGAGCGCCAGCGGCACGCGGCCGCGGCGCGCCTTCGCCTCGCGCACCAATCCCTTGGGCGGCCAGCGCGGTTCCATTTGCTTCTCGCTGATGGCGTCGAGGCTGACGAGACCGGTGATGCCGGCGAGGTCCCGGTGGATCTCTTCATGGTCCGCGCCTTTGATCACCAGCGACACCATGCTGCCGCGCGCGGCCTTGATCGGCGTCCAGCGGCAAGACAGGCCGGTGAGGTCCGGCGGCACGCCATCATTCTCGGCATCGGCGATCATGGCTTCGGCGGCGAGGCCGTCGTCGCCCCTGCCCTTCACCGCCTGTTCCATGAATTCGATGCCGCCGCCGCGGAACACCGCATAGGCGCTGCCGGGCGACGCCTCATAGCGGCCGACCCGCACCTGGAAACCGCGCTGCTCCAGTGCGCGCACGCCGACCAAGCCGATGCGCAGGTCGAGCTTGAAATCCCTGGCGGCGAAGGCGCGCACGCGCGCGAGTTCGCGCCGTACCCGCTGCTCGTCGCTGGGGGGCACCAGCGCCGACGCCCCGTCGCCGCCGAATTGATAGGGAATCTGACCGCAGAGATTTGTCAGCGCCGCGATCATGGCGGCCGCGGAGAAGTTCACATCCGAATGCCGCCCTTCGGCCACGGCTTGGGTGGAGCCTTTGATGTCCGACACCGCCAGCAGCCAGTCGCCGGGCGCCCGGGCATACCGGGCGTCGTCGAAGATGCCGCGGGCGGATTGAATCGGCGTCAGGCGGTCGTAAAAGGATGTGGTCATGATTTGCACGCGAAGCATGGCATCCGGCCAGCCACGCAGCAATTGCAATGCTCGGGTGCCAAGCACGCCATAATTGCGCCCCGTTGTGGGATTAGTTTTGCCTCAATGCTTTCACGTCCCGTCCGCGGACGGCGTGAGGATCGCGGGCGCGATACGGACGGCAGCATCAATGACGGAGGTCTCTACAGCCTGAGAAAAGATCGGTTCCCGTCAAGTTTCCATCACACATGGGAGGTTTGTATGCGGAAAGTGTCCGAAATGCCCGGCTTGCAAGATTGGAGTGACATGGTGATCGGGTTCATCCTGTTCCTCTCGCCCTGGGCCCTTGGTTTCTCAGATATCGATGTCGCCGCCTGGAACGCCTGGATCTGTGGGCTGATCATTGCCGTCGCGGCGGCCTACTCCCTGTTTGTCGCTCTCAAGGAATGGGAACACTGGAACGGCGTTGCCATCGGCGCGTGGCTTATGGCCGCCCCCTGGGTGCTGGGCTTCGGCGCCATTACCTCGGCCACGGCGGTCCATATCGTGCTCGGGGTGCTGCTGATCCTGTCCGAGGCGTGGGAGATCCGCGAATACCGGCATCATCACCACGATGACAAGGCCGTCACGGCGTAAAATGGCGTGATGCTTCGGGCCGGCCGCAAAGGCCGGCCCATAAGCGCCTTAAGCCCGCGCCGCCGGCTGCTGCGGCGGCGTGGCCAGCTTGCGCCCGTAGATCTGATAGGCCAGGAGCCCATGATACCCGGACGCCTGCATGGGGCGGACGTCCGCGAGTTGAAGTCCGGCCGCCGCGAGCGCACCCCGCAGCGCCGCCATGTTGATGTCCACCGCCGAGCGCGCGGTGTCCTGGGCGCGCGCCGCATAATGCGCAAGATGCGTGCGCGCGTTCTCGATGGCGAAGATCTGGTCCTGTTCGCTGGCGGTCTTGCGGGTGCCGAACACCTGGTACAGGGCGTTCACGATCACCGACAGGACGTTGATCTCCTTCTCGCTGAACTTGGTGAACGCCAGTTCGACGCTCTTGCGAAACTGATCGAGGCTGACCTGCATCTGCGGTTCTTGCTCTTCCGGCGGCGCTTTATGATAACCGCTCACCATGGTCACCGCGCTTTCGAACAGCTTGGACTCCGCCAGCAGATAACGGCACTGCTTGAGCGCGCGGCGCGCTTCCTGCACTGCCTCGCTGTTGTAGGGCAGCACCAGGGCGGCCAGGAACCCGCCCGGCTTCAGCACCCGCGCGATCTCGGTCGCGGTCTTGGGCAGCGGCCCGAACTCGATACCGAACTGGCTGATGACGGCGTCGAAGGAAGCATCCTCGAAAGGCAACTCTTCCATCTGCACGCGCGGGCGAATGGTCATGCGCGAGAACCATTCCGCTTTCTCGGGCAGATAGCGGGACGGGTCGATATTGGCCTCATCGACCGCGGTGATTGCCGCCTTGGCGCCGGACGCGAGCAGCGCCAAAGACGCGGCGCAATGGCCGCAGCCGAGATCGAGCACGGACGCATTCTGGGGCGGCAGGGATTGGGCGACACTGGACCAATACTGACCGAGCGCCGTGAGAGCGTTTGGCTTGCCTTCAAGATCGAACGACTGCTGCCGCGCGGTATCCCAATAGGTATCCCAGATAAAGAACCGTTTGGTTTGCGCTTTTGTGGTCACACGGTCCTCGGCGTCACACCGGTAATTCGGGTGGCGTGGCCTCCCGGCCGGCCTCGTTCTCCGGGAGAATACAGGGCGAACCCCTTGTCACGCCAGCGGATTAAGGGAGTCGCCGCCCGGGATAAAGCGTGGATAAGGGGCCGGGTCAGCGCCGGGCGGTGAGCCGGACCGCCACGATTCCATGCCCTTGCGCCATCAGCGGCTGGAGCTCCATGGCCTTGGCGCCGAGCGCCCCGAGCGCCGCGGTCAGAGGCGTCAGCGCCGTGTCGGGCACGGCCGCCTTGAGCGTGGCCTGCGCGCGCGCCGTAATGGGCCAGCCGCGTACGGGCGGTCTCCACCGCCATCATCTGCTCGGCGTTGGTGGTGGTGCGGCGGTGGGTGAACACCTGGTACAGGCAGAACACCATTGCCGAGAGCACCGCGACTTCGTTCTCGGGAAAATGGGCGAAGGTCTTCTCCACTTGGGCGCAGAAGTGCTCGAGGTCCTGGCGCATCACCTCTTCCGCGGTGGCCTCCGTGGCGGTGTGGTAGGCCTTCACCATCTTGATGGCGCTCGCGAACAGGTTGGAGTCCGCCAGCAAATGCCGCGCCTGCTTGAGCGCGGTGCGCGCTTCCACCACCGCGCGGCTGGCGTAGGGCAAGGCCGCAATGGCGAGGCGTCCGCCGGGCTTCAGAACGCGCATGGCCTCGGCCAAAGCCTTCGCGGAATTGCCGCTGAATTCGATGCCGAACTGGCTGGTCACCAGATCGAAAGTCCCGTCGGGGAACGGCAGCGCCTCCATGTCCGTGCGCGGCATAAAGGTCATTGTGCTGAACAGCTCGGCGTGATCAGGCACGTTATTCACAGGATCGATCGCCGCCTCGTCGATGCCGGTGATGGCGAGCCCGCCCGCTGCCCGCGCTATGGACAGCGGGACCGCGCCATTGCCGCAGCCGAGATCCAGGATCGACGCCCCCGCCGGCACGGTGCGCACGACATCGTACCAGGCGCGATCGAGCACCGCTGTCACCGGCGCGTGCGCATTCACCCCGAAACACTGGATGAGACTGGAATCCCAGTAGGTATCCCAGATGTAGATTTTCTTGGTCGCCACGGTTGCGCTGGTCCAGCTCCGTTCCAGCCCCGAACATGCTGCAACTGACCGAGGAACGCACCGGCTTTTTTTGACCTGGGTTCTGGCGACCGGACCGGCCCGCGGATCACCTGGGGATCAAAGGCCCGGCGCGGACGGGACGGCCGCTCCCCGCGCCAAATGTCACCGGTATCGCACCCCGGTCCGGCATGACCGCGGGGTGCTTGCCTTGCGCACCGTCCGTCCTCTAAACATACCGGGCAATATCGGTCGGAGGCGCGGGGGGCGCTGGCCTGGCGACCAGTCGCCGGGGGGACCACTTTGAAAGGCCTGACATTTGCCGCGCTACGCGCGGTGCTGCCGGTATGCACGCTGGCGGTTTGGGCGCTACCAGCCCATGCGCAACGCGCATCGGAGAACGTGGTGGCCTCGGCGCAGGACGCCTTCGGAACCTCCATCGGCAACGAAAGCATCGGCCTCTACAGCCAGACCGACGCCCGCGGCTTCAGCCCCAAGGACGCCGGGAATTTCCGCATCGAGGGCCTCTACTACGACCAGCAGGGCAACTTCGGTTTCGGCAACCAGATCAGCAGCAGCACGGCCATCCGCGTCGGGCTGTCCGCTCAGTCCTACCCCTTCCCCGCCCCTACCGGCATCGCAGACATCAGGCTCAGGTTGCCGCGCGACAAAACCGTTTTCAGCTTCAGTTCCTACTATGGCCCCTACGACCATCAGTATGGCGGCCAAGCGGATGTAGAAACGCCGCTGATTGCCGGTAAGCTGGGCACGATCCTGAGTGCCGGCAGCGGGCAGAAAGAACTCGATTTCCACGCGGTGTTCTCTTACACCGACGTCGCGGGCACGCTTTATCTGACCCCTAGCGACACCTCCGAGGTGATCGCGCTCGGCAACTTCAGCGCCGCGCGCAACGGCGAATCCCAGCCGCTGGTCTTCACCGCCGGCGCCTACCTGCCGCCGAAGATCGATCGCGGCATTCTCTTCGGCCCCGACTTTTACCAAAAGCGCGACCGGACCCAGGGCAATTTCGGCGTCATCGGCCGCACGCTGGTGTTCGAGGCTTGGCGCCTGCAAGCCGCGGTGTTTCGCTCCTACAACAATCTCGAAGGCGACTACGCGATTTTTTATCGCAACACCCAGCCGAACGGTGTGGCGGATCTCGCGGTACGCGCGAACGCGCCGCCGAAGCTGGGGTCATACTCCGGCGAAGTGCGCGCCTCGGGCTCCTTCACCGAAGGCGCGCGCCGTCACACCATCCATTTCGCGGCGCGCGGGCGGCTGGTTGAGCGCACGTTTGGCGGCGACCAGACCGTCACGATCGGCCCGGCAACCATCGGCGTGCCCGTCCACATGGCCAAGCCCGCCTTCACCCTCGGCCCCCAAAGCCAAGACAGCGTTCACCAGGGCACCTTCGGAGCGTCCTATGTCGCGCAATGGGCGAACGTGGGCGAAATCAGCGTGGGGCTGCAAAAATCGTCCTACCGCCGCACCGTCACGCAACCGGGCCTGCCCCGGGCCGTGTCGGAACTGAGCCCTTGGCTCTACAACGGCACCGTTGCCGCCTATGCCAGCGAGAGCATCAGCGTCTTCGCCAGCTATACCCGCGGGCTCGAGGAATCAGGCATCGCGCCCCTCAACGCTTCCAACCCCGGCGAAGCGCTTCCCGCGAGCCTCACCGAGCAGGTGGACGCGGGCCTGCGCTACCGGGTCGCGCCGGGACTCACTCTGATGGCCGGGGTGTTCGAGGTCCGGAAGCCCTATTTCGATCGCGACGCGGCCAATCTGTTCACCCGCGTCGGTTCCTTGAGCCACCGCGGCCTGGAAATGTCTCTCTCCGGCGAGCCGGTGAAGGGCCTCAAAATCGTGGCCGGGGCCCTTCTTCTCAAGGCCAGGGTGGCGGGCTCCACCGTCGACCGGGGGCTGATCGGCCCGATTCCGCCGGGGCGGCCGCCGGCACTGCTGAAACTCAACGCCAACTATGCGCCGGCCGCCTGGAAGGGTTTCTCCCTGAACGCTCAGGTCAACCACGAGGACGATCAGCAAGCCAACCGCGCCAACAC
>CANJOI010000146.1 GCA_947475365.1 Fidelibacterota bacterium
CTGGAGCCCGGCGCGGCGCTCTGCATCAGCGGGCAGGCCTGCGAGAAGCTTTACAAGGCTGCGGACGGCAGCGCCGTGGTGTCCAGCCATCTCACGGTGGATGCGGGGGCGTCGCTGGAATGGTTGATGCAGCCCGCCATCATCTTCGACCGGTCGTCCTTGTCCCGCACCCTGACCGCCGACGTTGCCAATGACGGGCGGTTGCTGGCGGTGGAAGCGCTGGTGTTCGGGCGCACCGCCATGGCGGAACAGGTCCGCGCGGGGTGCGTCGCGGAGACATGGCGCGTTCGCCGCGATGGTAAGCTGGTCTACGCCGACGCGCTGCGGCTCGACGGCGATATGCAAAGCACACTCGAGAGGCCGTTCGTGCTGGGCGGCCATTGCGCCATGGCCTCTCTCTTATACGTGGGACCTGACGCGCCTGCCCGTTGCGCGGATCTGCGCGCGGCGCTGGACGCCCTCGACGGCTGCACCGGCGCCGCCAGCGCCTGGGACGGCCTCTTGTCCGCGCGCCTCGTGGCGCCCGACGGCTATACTCTCACGCGCGGACTGGTGGAACTCCTCAGCCGGTTCCGCAGCGCCCCGCTTCCCCGCCCATGGATGATATGAGGGAATGATCCGACATGAACCTGACTCCCCGCGAAAAAGACAAACTGCTGATCTCGGTCGCCGCCATGGTCAGCCGCCAGCGCCTCGCGCGCGGCGTGAAACTCAACTATCCCGAGGCCGTGGCGCTGATCTCTGACTTCATCGTCGAGGGCGCCCGCGACGGGCGCAGCGTCGCCGACCTGATGGAAGCCGGAGCCCATGTGATCACGCGCGCGCACGTGATGGACGGCATCGCGGACATGATCCATGACGTGCAGGTAGAGGCCACCTTCCCCGACGGCACCAAGCTGGTGACCGTGCATCACCCGATCCGGGGCTAGTCACATGAAACCAGGTGAAATCATTCCCGCCGCCGGCGACATCGAACTCAACGCCGGCCTGACCGCGCTGACGCTGAAAGTCGCCAACACCGGCGACCGGCCGATCCAGGTGGGCTCGCACTATCATTTTTTCGAGGTCAACGCCGCGCTGGAATTCGACCGCGCCAAGGCGCGCGGCATGCGTCTCGACATCGCCGCCGGCACGGCCGTGCGGTTTGAACCGGGCCAGGCGCGCGATGTGACCTTGGTGCCCTATCGCGGCAAGCGCGCGGTGTTCGGGTTCAACCAGAAAATCATGGGTTCACTCGGGGGTGGCCTCTAATGCCGGTCAAAATTTCCCGCGCCGCCTATGCGGACATGTTCGGCCCCACCACCGGGGACAAGGTGCGCCTGGCCGACACCAACCTGATCGTCGAGGTGGAGAAGGATTTCACCACCTACGGCGAGGAAGTGAAATTCGGCGGCGGCAAGGTGATCCGCGACGGCATGGGCCAGGCGCAAACCACACGCGCCGCCGGCGCCGTGGACACCGTCATCACCAATGCGCTGATCATCGACCACTGGGGCATCGTCAAAGCCGACGTGGGCCTGAAGGACGGCAAGATCGCGGCCATTGGCAAAGCGGGCAACCCGGATATCCAGCCGGGCGTGAACATCATCGTCGGCCCGGGCACCGAGGCCATCGCCGGCGAAGGCAAAATTCTCACGGCTGGCGGCATCGACACCCATATCCACTTCATCTGCCCGCAGCAGATCGAGGAAGCGCTCATGTCCGGCGTGACCACCATGCTGGGCGGCGGCACCGGCCCCGCCACCGGCACCAACGCCACCACCTGCACGCCGGGGCCCTGGCACCTCGCGCGCATGATCCAGGCCGCCGATGGCTTTCCCATGAACCTGGGGTTCGCCGGCAAGGGCAATGCCTCGCAGCCCGACGCCCTGGTGGAGCAGGTGCTGGGCGGCGCCTGCGCGCTCAAGCTGCATGAAGACTGGGGCACCACGCCCGCGGCCATCGATTGCTGCCTGGGTGTCGCCGACCGGCACGATGTGCAGGTGATGATTCACAGCGACACGCTGAACGAAAGCGGCTTCGTCGAAGACACCATCGCCGCCTTCAAGGGCCGCACCATCCACGCCTATCACACCGAAGGCGCCGGCGGCGGTCATGCGCCCGACATCATCAAGGTGTGCGGGTTCGCCAATGTGCTGCCCTCGTCCACCAATCCCACACGCCCCTATACCGTGAACACCATCGACGAGCATCTCGACATGCTGATGGTGTGCCACCACCTCGATCCCTCGATCCCCGAGGACGTGGCCTTCGCCGAAAGCCGCATCCGCAAGGAGACCATCGCCGCCGAGGACATCCTGCACGACATGGGGGCGTTCTCGATCATCTCCTCCGACAGCCAGGCCATGGGCAGGGTCGGCGAAGTGCTGATCCGCACCTGGCAGGCCGCCGACAAGATGAAGGCGCAGCGCGGCGGCCTGCCGGAGGACGCGGCGGGCAACGATAATTTCCGCGCTAAACGCTATATCGCCAAGTACACCATCAACCCCGCCCTCGCCCATGGCCTGGCGAAACATGTGGGCTCGGTCGAGGCGGGCAAGCGCGCCGACCTGGTGCTGTGGTCGCCGGCGTTTTTCGCGGTGAAACCCGACCTGGTGCTGCTGGGCGGCACCATCGTCGCGGCCCCCATGGGCGACCCCAACGCCTCGATCCCGACGCCGCAGCCGGTACACTATCGCCCCATGTTCGGCGCCTATGGCCGCGCCGTGACCGCCTCCGCCGTGACGTTTGTCTCCCAGGCCGCGGTGGACAACGGGCTACGCGATAAACTGGGTGTGGCCCGCGATCTGGTGCCCGTGGCCGGAACCCGCACCGTGTCCAAGAAGGATCTGGTGCACAACGCGTTCACACCCCATGTCACCGTGGATCCGGAAACCTATGAGGTCCGCGTCAACGGCGAGATCATCACCTGCGCGCCGGCCAAGGTCCTGCCCATGGCTCAGCGCTACTTCCTGTATTGAGAGGTTCTTCATGCTTCGCGTCACCCGCGTCACGACCAGCGCCGATTGGCTCACCGACCCCGAGGACCGGGTGGTTCTCACCTACGAGTATCGCCACCGCCGGCGCATCACCCTTACCAGCGAGAAGGGTGTGGAGTTCCTGCTCAACCTCGCCTCCGTGCCCGACCTGAAGGACGGCGATGGTTTTCTGTTGTCCAACGGCAAGACCATCCTGATCGCCGCGGCGCCGGAGGAATTGATGGAAATCACCTGCGCGGACTCGCTGCAGCTCGCACGGGTGGCCTATCACCTCGGCAACCGCCATCTGCCGGTGGAAATCGCGCCGGGCGTGTTGCGCATCCACGCCGATCACGTGGTGGGCGACATGGCGAAGGGCCTGGGCGCGAAGGTCGCGCTGGTGCAGGCGCCGTTCAATCCCGAAGGCGGCGCCTATGCCGAAGCCGCCGGTCATGCCGCTCACGCCGAAGAACATGTGCACGGCCCAGGCTGCGGGCACGATCATCACGGGCACGATCACGGGCACGATCACGGGCACGATCACGGGCACGATCACGGGCACGATCACGCGCATGACCATGGACACGTCCATGGTCCCGATTGCGGCCACGACCACCATGGCCATGAACACCATGGACACGATCATCAACACGAGCATCATGACCATGGTCATGTGCATGGCCCCGGCTGCAAGCATGACTGATCCGGCGCTGTTCCGGCTCATGACCTGGCTGTCGCCCGCCTATCCGGTGGGCGCGTTCAGCTATTCCCATGGGTTGGAGTGGCTGGTGGAAAGCGGCGCGGTCCACGACACCGCGACGCTCACCGCTTGGCTGGAGGATTTATTGGCATACGGCGCGGGGCGGAACGACGCCATCTTCTTCGCCGCCGCTTACCGGGCCGCAGGAAATCCCGCACAGCTTCGGGACATCGCCGAACTTGCCGCCGCTTTCGCACCATCGGCCGAACGGCGCCTGGAGACTTGCGCGCAAGGATCGGCCTTCAGCACCGTCACCCGCAAGACCTGGCGCAGTCCTTCGCTGGAGCACCTCGGCGGCGACGACGATCCCCTCGCCTATCCGGTGGCGGTCGCCGCCGCGGCCGCCGACCACGGCATCGATCTGGCGACCGCCTTGCACGCCTATCTCCAAGCCTTTGGCGCCAACCTGGTGTCGGCCGGCGTGCGGCTCATTCCCCTGGGCCATACCGACGGACAGATCGTTCTCACGCGCCTGGAGGCGCCGGTCGCGCGGGCCGCCGAAAGAGGCCTTGGCCTGACGTTGGACGATCTCGGCGGCGCGGCGGTGCTCGCGGACATCGCGTCCATGAAACATGAAACCCAATATACGAGGCTGTTCCGTTCATGACAGAGAATGATCACGGCCCCCTGCGCGTGGGCATCTGCGGCCCCGTCGGCTCCGGCAAGACCGCGTTGATGGAAGCATTGTGCACGGTGTTCCGCGACCGCTACGACATCTGCGCCATCACCAACGACATCTATACCAAGGAGGACGCCCTGATCCTGATGCGCGCCGGCGCATTACCGGAAGAGCGCATCATGGGTGTGGAGACCGGCGGCTGCCCCCACACCGCCATCCGCGAGGACGCGTCGATAAATATGGCCGCCGTGCGTGAGATGCGCCGGAAGTTCCCCGCGCTTGACCTGATCCTGATTGAATCCGGCGGCGACAACCTCGCCGCCACCTTCAGCCCGGAACTGGCCGACATGACCATCTATGTCATCGACGTCTCGGGCGGCGAGAAGATCCCGCGCAAAGGGGGACCCGGCATTACCCGTTCCGACCTTCTCGTGATCAACAAGACCGACCTCGCGCCTTATGTCGGCGCCTCGCTTGAGGTCATGGACCGTGACGCCAAGAAGCAGCGCGGCGCCAGGCCGTTCGTGTTCTCCAACCTCAAGGCCAAGGAAGGCGTGAGCGCGATCGCCGATTTCATCGTCAAGACCGGCGGCCTCGCGGCCTGAGTCCGCGGAAAGCGGCGATAGACCTAGCGAAGGTTCCCCAGGGCCTGGTTGGTGACTCGCGCCAGAACGTCCACCTTGCCTGATCGCTCGAAGGTCAGCGTGAGGGGCACGGTCGATCCGGGGCGCAGCACATAGGCCTGGGGCGTGAGGACGACAAAAAGCTGGCCGGGCCGCAATGTAACGTCTGCGCCCGCGGGAACGGCCACGCTCTCCACATCCCGCACGATCGGAACTATGCCGCGTGTGTGCATTTCTCCGAACTTCGCACGCCCATATGGCCCGGAATAAACCTCGATCAGGCGGTCGTCGGCCAGGCCGCGATTGGACAACTGAAAATACGCGGTGACCCCGAGAGTGCCGTGCCGCAAGGCACGGACCCAAGGGTCGCTGACCGTGATGGACCCCACGGTCTGCGCGAACGCCGGCATCGCCACGGACCCGGCAAAAAAGCCGAGAGCTCCCAAAGCGGATCTGCGGGTCAGATTCATTTGGAGGACTGCGCCGCTTCCAGGGCGCGCCTCTGAATGCGGCGGTCGTCGAACGACCTGCACTCCACCATGAGATCGTGAAGGTGTTCTATTTCCTTGGGAACATCGCTCCGTTGATGGAGATCGCGATCCAGCGTCGTGCGCTCCTGAAGCCAGCGCCAATCCTTCGCCGAGAGAACCGCCCGCGCCGCCGGGAATAGCAGGGTTCCCTCCTTCTCCATGTGCTTCCACTCAGCGTCCGCAAAGGCGAATGCCGCCTCGGCAAACTCCGCGCCCAGCGTGGTGCTGCCGGCGAGCGCGGATTCCACCGTGCGCCGAAGGGCCGCCAGCCGCACCGCCACCTCGACATGTTCGGCCATGATGGAGTCAACCGTCCCGCACAGGGCCGGCCGGGCTTTCTTGAGACACTGGCAAATTGCGTCTTCGGCGGGATGATGGAACAGCGCCGGGTACCCCCCGAGGTAGGTGACGGCCTTAACGACGACATCGAGATTGGGCGTTTCCCCGGCGACGACCGCCTCTGCCTGGCTTTCGATGACGTTCAGGACCTTTGCGAAATTGGCATGGTCCGCATAAAGACCCATTAGCAATTCCGACATGGCTGCGTCCCCACACTCGTCTGCGCCTACGGTCTGCCAAGCGGCGCGAAGCGGCCTTGATCCCAATCAACGCAGGCACCATCTGGGCCGAGGGGGCCGCAGGGGATCAAAGACAGCGATTGAGGCTGGGTCACCACTAGGCCACCTTCTTAATGACAGCGAAAGCGCAACCGGAGCTGAAAGCTTCGGCCGCAAATCCCGCCCCAAAAGCCCGGTTTATTTCCGGCCTCGCCTCTCGCCAATACTCCCGTTTCGCGGCATAACAGCATCCCAGCTCCCCTCTCGCGCGTGAATCCCGCATGTCCGCAACTGCTGTCTCCAAGCCGGCGATCACCTTCACCGGCTACCAGAAATTCGTCATCGCCGTCCTGGCGTTCCTGCAGTTCACCATCATCCTCGACTTCATGGTGATTTCGCCCTTGGGCGCCATGGTGATGCCGGCCCTCGAGATAACGCCCCAGCAGTTCGGCTGGATCGTCTCGGCTTACGCCTTCAGCGCCGGTGCTTCGGGCATCCTGGCGGCGGGGTTCGCGGACAGCTTCGACCGCAAGCGGCTGCTGCTGTTCTTTTACGTCGGCTTTATCCTGGGCACGCTGCTGTGCGGTGTCGCCGGCGACTTCCACCTGCTGCTCGGCGCGCGCATCGTCACCGGCGTGTTCGCGGGCGTGATCGGTTCGGTGGTTCTGGCCATCGCCACCGATCTTTTCCCCATGGAGATGCGCGGCCGGGTCATGGGCCTGATGCAATCCGCCTTCGCCTCCAGCCAGATCCTGGGCCTGCCGGCGGCGCTGTATTTCTCCAATCTGTGGGACTGGCACGCGCCCTTCATCATGATTGTGGTGATCGGGGCGTTAGTGGGCGTGGTGATCGCGGTAAAACTGAAGCCCGTGGACGCGCACCTGAGCCTCAAGCAGGAGCGCAGCGCCTTCACCCACCTGACCGCAACGTTGACCGAACCCCGGCATGCGCTGGCGTTCTGCACGACCGCCCTGCTCGCCACCGGCGGCTATATGCTTATGCCTTTCGGCAGCGCTTTCACCGTCAACAACCTCAAGATCAGCCTGGACCACCTGCCGACGATCTATTTGATCACCGGCGTCTGCAGCATCTTCATCGGTCCGGTGGTCGGGCGCCTCTCGGACAAGATCGGCAAGTTCCCAACCTTTCTGTTCGGGACGATATTGTCCATCGTCATGGTGCTGTATTACACCCGCCTCGGCGCGACGCCGCTGTGGGGCGCGGTCGTGATCAACGTGCTGCTGTTCTTGGGCATCTTCTCGCGCATGATCCCGTCCCAGGCGCTGATGACCGCGATCCCGGAGATCACCAAGCGTGGCGCCTTCAACGCCATCAGCTCGTCAATCCAACAGGTGTCGGGTGGCGTGGCCTCCGTGATCGCGGGCGCCCTGGTGCTTCAGACCGCCGGGGGCCCCCTCGAGCACTTCGAGCGCGTCGGCTACGTGGTGGCCGGCGCGGCGGTGATCTCGTTGTTCTTCATGTACCGCATCCACAAGGCCGTGCCGGAAAAGACCGCCTAATGGTATGCTGGGCGCCGGACTAGACCGTTTCCCGGAGCCCCCGATGCTGCGTTCGATGCTGGAGAAATATGGCGGCTTCAACCTTCGCAGCCGCATTTTTCCGCGCCCACGGGTGGCCAACGCTCTCCAGTTCGACCAGATCGTGGATACGGGCGTCCTCGATTGCTACGAACCGCAGAAGCCCTTCCTCTCCCGGACGTCGCCAATCGTCACGATCGGCTCATGCTTCGCCAGGAATGTGGCGCTCCAGCTGCTCGACGCCGGCTATAACGTCTACACGGCGCCGGTAACCGATCTCCTGTTCACGCCCCCGGCTCTATTGCGCTTCACGGAAGCCTTACGCGATTCCGTGCCCGCCACACAAATGCGGGAATATTGGGACATAAACCAGACCGACGCGGACCGCATGCGAACGCTCATTGCCGAAGGCGCGACGGTGATTGTGACGTTCGGCCTTTCGACCGTCTGGATCGATAAAAAAACCGGCGGAATGATTCCCGATCCCAGCAGCAAATCGGTTAACGAACACAACAAGGGAATTAGGACTCTACCTGATCCCGCCCGTTACGAAATGCGTCAGATGGGCGTGGAAGCCATCGTTGAGGCCTTGCAGGGGATTATTAAGGCCATTCGGGAAATCGGAACGAACAACAAGATTGTCCTGACGCTGTCACCAATTCCTCTGGCCTTGTCCGCGAACGACCAGCCGGTTTTTGTCGCGGATTGCATCTCCAAATCATCATTGCGCGTCGCGCTCGATGAAGTCATGCGTCACCGCATCGAGGACATTTATTATTTTCCCTCGTTTGAACTGCTCCGTTGGTTTGCGACCATGGTCACCGGCATCTGGTATGAGGATAAGCTGCTGTCGCATATCCGGCACGAATGGATCAGATACACGGTTTCGAAGTTCCGGCAGTACTACTGCACCGAACCGCACGTAGCGCTGCCGCCTTTCCCCTGACACAGAGCCGAGCTCGGGGTGAGTCCCAGATGGACCCGCCTTTTCTATTTGCGCTTCATGGCCGCCGCGAGCGCCGCGCCCAGGGCGCTTTCCATGGGCGGCGGGCGCGGCATGTCGCGGGCGCGCGGCGGTTTTGAGTCCCGCGGGCCGTCGCGATGGGCCGGCCGGGGCGCGATCGTTCCATCCTTCTTCATGGTCAGGCTGATGCGCTTGCGCGGGATATCCACTTCGAGCACACGCACCTTCACCACATCACCCGCCTTCACCACCTCATGGGCGTCCTTGATGAACTTGTCCGCCAGTTGCGAGACGTGGACCAGGCCGTCCTGATGCACCCCGATGTCCACGAAGGCGCCGAAGGCCGCCACATTGGTGACCGTGCCTTCCAGCAGCATGCCGGGCACGAGGTCCTTCAGCTCTTCGATCCCGTCCGCGAAGGTCGCGGTCTTGAAGGCAGGGCGCGGATCGCGGCCGGGTTTTTCCAACTCGGCGATGATGTCCTTGACGGTCGGCAAGCCGAACTTGTCGTCCACGAACTGCTTGGGGTCTAAGGCCTTGAGGGCGGCGCTGTTGCCCATGAGTTCCCGGATATCACGGCCGCAGGCGGCGACGATCTTGCGCGCGACATCGTAGGCCTCCGGATGTACCGCGGAGGAGTCCAGGGGCTCGGCCCCGTTGGCGATGCGCAGGAAGCCCGCGCACTGCTCGAACGTGCGCTGGCCGAGGCGGCTGACCTTCAGCAAATCCTTGCGGCTCGCGAACGGTCCGGTGCTGTCGCGGTGGGCGACGATGGCCTCCGCCAGCGATTCCCCCAGCCCCGACACCCGCGCCAGCAGCGGCGCGGAAGCGGTGTTCAGGTCCACGCCGACGGCGTTCACGGCGTCTTCCACCACCCCGTCTAGCGACTTGCTCAGTCGGTACTGGTCCACGTCGTGCTGGTACTGGCCGACGCCGATGGACTTGGGCTCGATCTTGACCAGTTCCGCCAGGGGGTCCTGCAGGCGGCGCCCGATGGACACCGCGCCGCGCAAGGACACGTCGAGCTGCGGGAACTCCTTCGCCGCGCGCTCGGAGGCCGAGTACACCGAGGCCCCGGCCTCGCTGACGA
>CANJOI010000147.1 GCA_947475365.1 Fidelibacterota bacterium
AAGCCCGCATTTCCTACGGCGGCCGCGGCATCATCACCGACGTTCAGCAGCCGCGGTACGGCCAGCAGATCTTCGACGTGATCTTCCCGTTCTAGTTTGGCGCGGGTTTACCCCGCGCGCGAAATTCCGTTCTTCGAACGGTTTCGCGGATGACCCTTCGGGGCGCCGCACCTTCTGACACGCCGCTCTCATGGCCTTGCGGCACAGAAGCAAACTCCAGCCGGTGGTGCAAACCACCGGCTGTTTTTTTTTACGCGGCGAGACTCGAAAACCCGATCCGCAACCGGTCTGGAACGGGGGCGTTTTTGAGCGAAGAAACACGGGTCTTTGGCCCACCGCGGCCGGTGATGCCTCTCAAAAACCCATTGGAGTTATTGAGTTTTTCGCCGAATCGGACGTCCGTAGGGCGCACAAGAAAAGCGCGGGAAACGCAAAAGTTAAAACGGTTTGTTAACCATTCGCCCGCAATAGTGGCAACCATAGAAGAGTTTCTGATGCGCGCGTTTTTGGCATCAGCGTGACGTGAGTGAGCGGCCTCTCAGAGGGGCCACGGTGTGATCAGACAAAGGGGATACACGGATGAACATGATGAGCAGCACGGCGTCGCCGACACTGACCGTTTTCGAGGAAGACGCCCTCGCACTGACCCAGGCCGCCCTGGAAATCAGCCGCGCTTTTGAATCCAAGGACGAACGGCGCCTCGCCTCCGCCCTTGATCGCAATCTCCAACTTTGGGTCGGTATCCGCACCTTGGTGTCGGCCGCCAATAACCCGCTGCCGATGCCGATCAAGGACAACCTGATCCGGCTTTCGAGCTTCGTCGCCCAGAAGACCTTTGAAATGCAGAACGGCGCCAACGCCAAGACCATCGAAGCGCTGGCGAACACCAATCTGCAGATCTCTGAAGGTCTGCTCGACAAGCGCAGCCACTAAGACAGACCCTGATCTCACCGGGCCACGGAACGCCGCCTCATTGAGGCGGCGTTTTCGTTTGCGCCCCAGAGCCGCACATAAAAAAAGCGCCCGTTTTGGGCGCTTTTTTGCTGTTCCGGCCGGAATGCGCCTCAGTCGGAACGGTGCGTGCGCTCCATGCGCTCATGACGCTCCTGGGCTTCGACGCTCAAGGTCGCGATCGGGCGGGCTTCCAGGCGCTTCAAGCTGATGGGCTCGCCGGTCTCTTCGCAATAACCGTAGGAGCCGTCTTCGATTCGCGCAATCGCGGCGTCGATCTTGGCGATCAGCTTGCGCGCACGATCACGGGTGCGCAGTTCCAGCGAACGCTCCATCTCGGCCGATGCGCGGTCGGCAAGATCCGGCTCCTGCAAACCGCCTTCCTGCAAGCTCTCCAGCGTTTCTTCCGATTCCTTCAGCAGCTCGCCGCGCCAGTTGATCAGCTTGCGGCGGAAGTATTCCTGCTGCTTGGGATTCATGAACGGTTCTTTGTCCGTGGGCCGGTAATCCGGCGGAACCGTAATCGTCATTGGGGGAAACCCTTGGTGGTCACTGTGCGCCGCCGGAAGCGGTTCCAATCGGCGCGGGAATATATGGGGAGGGCACCCGCTTCCGCAAGGCCGTCTATTCGCTTGATTTATAATAGTTTTTTGAAAAAGAAACCTCTCCCGCCGCGTGGCCGGGGGCGGGCTTCCGGCGTTAAGCCAGTTTGCGGCTGAGCTTGGCCAGTTCGATCTCGGCGCGGAGTTCGATCTCATCCAGGAGGCGGGAGACCACAGGGTCGGCGCCGCGCTCGCGCTTCTCGCGCACGGTGCGGGCCAGGTCGGCGAGTTTATCCTTCGGAATGGCGCCCATCAGCAAACCCCGGCGCACGTCCTCGAGGCGGTCGAGGATTTCCACGCCCCGCTGCGCACGGCGCTGACGTTCCTTGTAGTCAGGCGCGGCGGCATCGTCGCCCACCGACTGGGCGGCCAGGAGTCCGCCGACACCCAGTAAGCCGCTGACCGGTTCGGCGCTCTCGGGTCCCGCGGCTTCGTCGGCCCCGGTGACGCCGTCCAGCGCCGCGGCGAAACCCGCGCCGCCGGTGCTGCCGGCCTTACGCGCCTTGCCAGCCCCTTGGACCGCGGACGACGACTTCGAGCCTTCGACTTTAACCAAGAACAACCTCTTACGACCGGGGGCGGATCACGCCCGTTCCCCGCAACATATAGGGATCATCCTCACCCACACCGCGCCCGTGATGCAACCGGGCAAGAATTGCCGGGTAGGCGGGCCGGTTCTGCCATACCCCCGGCGGACGCCTGGCTCAGGCACATTTTTCCCCATAAATATCAGTGTGTTAGGCGGGCGGATGGATGGCACGGTTTTCGCATTCAATAAGCCGGAAGACCATGTCACCGGCCTTTCAAGCGCACCCAAAGTGCGTCCCAGGGCTGGTGGATAAGAAAAGGTGAGGCCCAGATGTCCGCGACCGCCAGCTTTGCTCCGCTCAACAGCGCCCATACCACGCCCCTGCGCTTCGCGCCGATTATCGATCGGCTGTGGTTCGTGGCGATTCATGCGCTGGTGTTCGTGCTGTTGCTGGTGGCGAGCAGCGCCCACGCCAGCAGCCGCGTCAAAGACGTCGCCGGCTTCGAAGGCGTGCGCGAGAACATGCTGGTGGGTTATGGCCTGGTGACCGGCCTGCAGGGCACCGGCGACGATTTGAAGAAAATCGGCGCCACCAAGAACTCTTTGCTCGGCATGTTGGAGCGCTTCGGGATCAACACCCGCGACGACGTGCTGCAGACCGACAACGTGGCCGCCGTGATGGTCACCGCCACCCTGCCCCCGTTCGCCCGCCAGGGTTCGAAGGTGGACATCACCGTCAGCTCGCTCGGCAACGCCAAAAGCCTCAATGGCGGCACACTCGCGGTCACGCCGCTGATCGCCGCCGACGGCGAAGTCTACGCCGTGGCCCAGGGCGAAGTGCAGACCGGCGGTTTCAGCGCGCAAGGCCAGGGCGCCTCGGTGAGCCGCGGCGTGCCGACGTCAGGCCGCATCCCGAACGGCGCCGTGGTCGAACGCGAAATCGACTTTGCGCTCACCAACATGAATTCGATCAAGGTCTCGTTGCACAACCCCGACCTGACCACCGCGCGCCGCATCTCCGACGCGGTCAACGCCTTCCTGGGCACGACCGCGTCCGTGGCCACCGATCCCGGCACCGTGCTCATGCATCTGCCCGAGGGTTACAAGGGCACCATGGTCAACCTGATGACCGACGTTGAACAGCTGCGCGTCGAGCCGGACTCGCCCGCCAAGGTGATCATCGATGAACGCACCGGCGTGATCGTGATCGGCGACGAAGTGCGCATCTCCACGGTCGCTATCGCCCAAGGCAACCTGACGATCAAAGTCACCGAGACGCCGCAGGTGTCGCAGCCCGCCCCGTTCTCCGAAACCGGAACCACGACTGTGGTTCCCCGCACCGATATCCAGGTCGATGACGGTTCCGACAAGCGCCTGGCCGTGGTCAACGGCGGGGTCAGCCTGCAGGAGCTGGTGAACGGCCTGAATGCGCTGGGCATCGGCCCGCGCGACATGATCTCGATCCTGCAGGCCATCAAGGCCGCCGGCGCGCTGCAAGCCGATATCGAAGTGATGTAAGGCGAAGAACCAGGATCACCACCATGGACAGCATTTCCCTCATCGGCCAGAACGCCTTCACCACCGCGCTCTCGCAGCAGACGCAGGCTCAGAAAGCACAAGCCGCCGGCGCGAACCTGTCGTCCGCCGACCAGAAGAAGATCAAGAAGGCCGCGCAGGACTTCGAAGCGTTCTTCGTCGGCCAGATGATGGAGACTATGACCGAGGGCGTTCAGACCGACGAATATTTCGGCGGCGGTCACGGTGAAGAGATGTGGCGCTCCATGCTCAACCAGGAATACGGCAAGGAAGTCGCGAAGGGCGGAAAGCTCGGCATTGCCGCCCCCATGATGGCCTCCATGCTGCGTGCGCAAGAAGAACGCACCAAGGCCCAGATGCAGTCTATGGCAACACCGGTTGACGGCACGACCGACGTCAACGCCGCCAACGCCGCCAACGCCGCCATTCTGACGGGCGCGAACGCCGTCCGTCCCGGCAAGGGGAACTAAGTCATGAATATGATGCGCCGCGATTTCCCCGCTCCCCCGCGCCAGGGCGCACAGCCCGCTGCGCCGCGCCCGGCCGCGCCGCCGGCGCCGGCAAGGCCGATGTCCGGTTCACCGATCTCGGTCGCGCCGCGCGCCATGGGCGCCGCCGGCGCGCGTCCCCAGGCCAAGACCGAGGAGCTGATGGCGGTGATCCGCCAGCTACTGGAGTTGCTGACCAAGGAAAACGCCGCGCTCAAGTGCCACCGCACCGATGAAGTGAAAGCCTTCACCGACCGCAAAGAACAACTCGCGCGTCTGTATCAGGGCCACATGAACGCCGTGCACCGCGATCCGGGCATGCTCAAGGCTCTCGACCCGGCCAAGCGCGCCGCGCTCACCCGCGACGCCATGCGGCTCGGCGAGCTGATGCAGGAGAACGCCGCGCTGCTCAAGGGCAGCATCCAGGCGATCAATATGTTCTTCAAGGCCGTCACCGACGCGGTGAAGGAAAAGCAGGAAAAGGCATCCGCGGCCTACTCGCGCAGCGGCGTCATGGGCAATTACATCGCCAAGCGCAGCCTCGCCGTCAGCTTTAACCAGACGATGTAAGCGGATCAGGCCGGAACACACACCATGTCGTTGAACCTCGCACTGACCTCGGCGATCTCGGGACTGTCCACCGCGCAAGCGGGCCTGGACGTGATCTCGAACAACATCGCCAACGTCAACACCCCGGGCTACACGAAGAAAATCTTCACGCCCGAGTCCGTCGTGCTCGCCGGCAACGGCGCCGGCGTCCAGGTGGCCGACATCCTCAATAACGTCGACCAGAACCTGATGCGCGATACGCGCAACCAGAACAACACCGTCGGCCTGCTGCAGACGCTCAGCAGCTATTACAAGCGCGTCCAGGATACCTTTGGGACCACCGGCGACCAGAGCTCGCTGTCCAATCAGATCAACCGGATGCAGCAGGAGTTCACGACCCTCACCACCAGCCCGGAATCGACCTCGCAGCAGCTCGCGGCGATCCAGGCCGGTGTGGACGCCGCCAACAACCTGTCGTCCATGAGCCAGACCGTGCAGACCCTGCGCCTGAACGCCGACCGCGATATCGCCGGTCTGGTGTCGCAGATGAACAACGATCTGAACACCATCGCGCAGCTCAACGACCAGATCTCGCTGGGCGTGGCCACCGGCAAGGCCACCGGCGACCTGGAAGACAAGCGCGACGTGGCGCTCAACAACCTGTCGAACACCATCGACATCCGCTATTTCCAGAACGCCAACGGCTCGGTCACGGTCTACACCAGCGACGGCACCACCCTGGTCGACAGCACGCCGATCAAGATGACCCACGTATCGCTGTCACAGGTTTCCCCCTCGGCGACCTACGCCAACGGGGATTTCAACGGCATCTACGCGGGCGTGCGCGACATCACCAAAACGATCCAGGGCGGCAAGCTCAAGGCGCTGGTCGATGCGCGTGACTCGATCCTGCCCACCATGCAGGCCCAGCTCGACCAGCTGGCCTCAAGCATGCAGGAGCAGGTCAACCAAGTGCACAACCGCGGCACTGCCTTCCCTGACGTGGTCACCAACGTCACCGGCACGCGCTCCTTCATGGCGCCCGGCACTCAGACCGTGAGCTTCTCGGGGGCCGAGCCCAACATCGTGCTGTATGACGCCAAGGGCGCGGAGGTCGCGTCCTCGCGCATCCTCGACCCGACCGGCGTGAACTTCACCAACGGCGGCACCATCAACGACCTCGCCAGCCAGATGCAGACCTGGATTCAGGCGCAGGACCCGCAGCTGGTCAATGCCACCGTCGCCGTCAACAGTGATGGCCATTTCGCCATCAACCTGGGCACCGATGTCATCGGCGTGGGTTTCCAGGATCAGCAGACCGCGATCAAGGGCAGCGTCCAGAAGGACGTCACCGCCAGCATGGATCTGGATGGCGACGGCACCGCCGACAAGACCTTCCAGGGATTCTCCAATTTCCTCGGTCTGAACGATTATTTTGTCAGCACGCCGAACCTCGCGCAGTGGTCCTCGGCCTTCAAGCCGGCCAACTACGCGCTGAACATCGCGGCCTCCGCCGACCTGAATTTCGCGGACGCCAGCAATCCCACCGGCATTCCCGGCGGCACGATCACGATCAATCCCAGCGAAACGCTGGAATCGATCGCCGACAAGATCAACAGCAACGCCGCCCTGCAGCAGCGCCTCAAGGCCTCGGTGATCCCGGAAGGCAGCGGCAAGCGCCTTCAAATCACCCAGACCCTGGGCGAACAGCTGGTCGTGACCCAAGTGGGCGGCACTAACGCCATCGAGACCCTGGGGCTGGACTTCTCCAACAACGGCCTCGCGCAGAAGATCGGCGTCAATCAGCCGCTGCTGGACGACCCATCCCGCGTTTCGCGCGGCCAGCCGCAGCTCGACCCGCTGACCGGCAAATATGTACTGGCGGCCGGCGACAATTCCATCTCATCGCAGCTCGCCAACCTGATGACCGGCGCGGCCAGCTTCGATCCGGCGGGTTCGCTTTCGGGCGCGTCCATCAGCTTCGCCGACTACGCCTCGTCGATCATTTCCCTGTCCGCCACCGCGGCGGCGTCGACCAAGACCAACCTTGCCACCCAGGAGTCGCTGCAAAGCTCCCTGGTCCAGAAGCAGTCGGAACAGACCGGCGTGAACCTGGACGAGGAAATGTCGCAGCTCCTGGTCTACCAGCAGTCCTATGCCGCGTCGGCAAAGGTCATCTCGACCACATCGCAGCTCCTGCAGATTCTGAACGACATCATCCGGTAATAGCCGGCTGATAGGAGAGTAGTCATGGTTACACGCATTGGCACCGCCGCCCAGAACCTGGTTCTGACCAACCGCATGATCGGGCAGCAGCAGACCGTTGCTGAGGAACAGACCCAGGTCGCCACCGGCCTGAAGTCGCAGACCTATTCCGGTATCGCGTCTGACACCTTCGATCTGCTCAACGTCGAGAACCAGAAGGCCCGCATCCAACGCTACCTCAGCGACAATTCGCTGGTATCGACCACCATGAAGGCGCAGCAGACCTCGGTTCAGGGCATCACCGAGACCGCCACCACCATGCGCTCGCTGCTGGTGCAATTCGCCGGACGCGACCTGTCGGCCAAGTCGCCACAGAACATCACCGATGTCCGCGATCTGCAGGATAAGGCCTACGCCGCCCTGTCCCAGATCCAGTACTTCCTCAACCAGCAGGTCGACGGCAAATACATTTTCGGCGGCGCGGTCAGCAACCAGGCGCCGGTGAGCCTGCCTTATAAGAACCTCGACGATTTCCAGAATACCTATGACGGTATCGGTACGGTGTTCCCATCATCGCGCGCGGCCAACCTGGTGGACCTGTCGTTCTCGGGCATCACCGCGAGCTATAGCACCCAGGTGGTTCCGCCCGCGGGCGCGAGCGCGGTGAGCTATAGCCAGATCCAGGGCGCACCGGGTGATTTCATCAACTCGAGCATCCCGCAGTCGGCGACCGGCAATCTGATCTTCTCGAATGTCGGCTCTAACGGCAAGGTGACGGCGGCCACCCCCGGCGCCTTCAAGGCCGTTCAGGTGGGCCAAACCATCCTGCTAAATGGTTCCGGCGCATTGCAGGGCGGCGCGACCGACAACAACGGCGTCTACACCGTAACAGCGGTGTCCCCCGATGGCAGCACCATGACCTTCGATCAAACGGTCAACGCGGGCGTGGAGCCGGCGGGCGGCGCGGTCGCATTCAACGTAGGGGTTCCCAACGGCACGGCTCTGGCGCTCGACGGCTCAACCGCCGGCAATAACGGCGCCTATACCATGACCTGGCCCTCGAACGCCGATCTGGTCGCGGCGGGTTACAACCTTTCGGGCGGCGACATCGTCAATGGCGATACGCTGTTCTCGCGCAAGGAAATCCCGGTGCCCACCGCTGGGCCCGAAGCGGTGAACCTGACATCCATGGCGTTTCTGCACGGGGTTAGCTTGCCCACCCAGCAGAAAATCAGCGACACCCAGACCATCAAGCTGGACGTCACCGGCCTTGATCCCGCCTTCGAGAAAGCCATCCGCGGGCTTGGCATCATCGCCCAGGGCGACCTGCTCAATAATACCGACCGCATCCAGCAGGCGCTCGCCGCGCTCAATGACGCGATCCAGCACTCCGCGCTGCAGCCGACCGAAGCGCCGAGCGACCTCACCAGTGTGCTCGATCGCATTTCCAACAATTTCTCGGTGCTGGCGACCGCCAAGGACTCCCAGACCCAGTTCAAGGCGTTCCTGGACGGACGGCAGAACGATCTGTTGCAGGCCGATCAGACCGAGGCCGCGGTGCGCCTGCAGACCGACTCACAGGCGCTGCAGATTTCCTACGCGTCGCTGTCGAAAATCACCCAGCTCAGCCTGCTGAATTACCTGTAACGGCGGCGCGCCACATCGCGCGATAGGCGGCTTCCACGCCACGGGCGTGGGCGGCCGCGTCGCACAAGGGCGATGCGCGCATCCTTTCGCGCAACCCGGCGCGCAAATCCGCCAATGCCGCAAAGTCCATTGCGCGCGCCTTGGCGATAAAGTCTTCGCTTGTTTCCTTGACCCAGTCCGTCAGCCCCACCGCGGTCAGCAGACTCGCCGACACCCGCGCGGCATGCCCGCGGCCGGCCAGCGTCAGCACAGGAACGCCCATCCACAGCGCCTCGCACGTCGTGGTGGTGCCGTTGTAGGGAACAGTGTCCAAGGCGATGTCCACCCGGTTGTAGAGGCTCATATGATCGCCGTCGTCGGGCAACCACCCCGCCAGCTGCAGGCGGTCGCGGCTGATACCAAACCCCTGGAAGCGCGCCGCGAGGCGGTCCTGGGTGGACTGTTCCGTCAGCGCCTTGGCCTTGATGAAAAGCCGCGACCCCGGCATCGCCGCCAGCACGCGCGACCACAATGTCACGGTGGCATCCGAGATCTTCGCCAGCTTGTTGAACGAACCAAAGGTCAGGTAGCCGGTGTTCAGCGCCGGCAACGGTCCCGGCGCGGGCGCGGTCAGCGGTTCATAGCAATGCAGCCCCGGCGCGAGGCGGATCAGTTTCTCGGTGGCGAAAGCCTGCGCGCCCGCGGGGTCGGTGACAGCATCACACAGACGGTAGTCCATGGCGGGAAGTCCGGTCGTGGCCGGATAGCCGATGCCGGTCACCTGGACCGGGGCCGCGCGGCGCGCAAACACGGCCAGGCGATTGCCTTGGGTATGCCCGGCGAGGTCCACCAGGATATCGATCCGGTCGGCTGAGATTTGGGCGGCAAGCTGTTCATCGTTCCAGCCGTGCACCGCGCGCCAGTGGTCCGCGCCTTCCTGGAAACGCGCGGTCACCTCATCCGGTTTTACGACATCGGCATAGCAGAACACCTCAACCGCCCGGCGGTCCTGCGCCCCGATGAACGGCGCCAGGAAAAACGCCACTGAGTGCCGGCGGAAGTCCGGCGAGACATAGCCGATGCGCA
>CANJOI010000148.1 GCA_947475365.1 Fidelibacterota bacterium
GGGTTTGGGCCTGGGCCGGTGTGATGGCGACCAATCCGGTGAAAGCGACGCCGGTGAGAAGCGACGCGCGCAGTGCGCGCGTAGACAATGATGACATGTAATCCCCGCTGGTGATGAGTCAGTGGCCCTGACTTACCGCACATGCGAGACAGTCATGTTACGTTTGCGAACAGGTTCTGTGACGTTTCAATGATCCGCCCTTTTCACTGGTGCGACTTCCATCCGTCACGCAACCGTCATCGACGGGGGCTAGGAATTAGGTTCCGCATCCGCGCAATACTTTGAGGAGATATCTATGAACCGACTTTTGGCCGGCGCCGCAGTGTCGCTCGCACTTGTCTCCGGCATGTCCGGCGGCGGTTTCGCGAAAGTCGCCGACGAGAAGGTCGAACGCGCCGCGGCCGACAAAGTCGTCCTTTCCTGGACTGACACAGCGCCGGTTGATGTTTATGTCAGCGAGCGTCCCGACGCCGCCATGCGCGACGCCAAACTGCTGTCCAAGGGCAATGTCACCGGCCGGTTCGAGGCGGCGGTCACCTCCACCCGCCCCTATTTCCTGCTCAAGGACACCCGCGACGCAACCACGGTGCGGGTCGCCGAACGCGTCCTGCCGCTGGCCCAGGGTTCAAATTTCCGCGACATCGGGGGCTACCCTGTCGCTGGCGGCAAGCACGTGCGCTGGGGCCTGCTGTACCGGTCCGGCGGCACCCCGCTGTTGAGCGACGCGGACGTGGCCCAGGTGCAGTCCCTCGGGCTCAAGAACCTGATCGATTTGCGCTCAAGCGAGGAGCGCGTCTTCGCCCCGACCCGCCTGGACGGCATCCCATATAATGCCGTGGGTTATTCAATGGCGAGCCTGATGAGCCGGCCCAAGGCCGCCGACGCCATGCCTGACCCGGGCGACGCCTACCGCGCCTTCCCGGCCCTGCTCGCGCCGCATCTGCGAATCCTGTTCCGCGCCTTGCTCTCGGCGGATGGGGCCGTGGCCTACAACTGCTCCGCTGGCCAGGATCGCACCGGCTTCACCACCGCGGTGCTGCTTCACGTGCTGGGCGTGCCGCGTGATGTGATCATCGCCGACTACCATATGTCCACGGCGCTGCGGCATCCGGAGTTTGAGGTGCCGAAACTCGACGCCGCGGCCCAGCCGAACAATCCTACGCTCGCGTTCTTTGCCGCGATGCAGAAAGATCCGCGCATGAGCAAGGCGCAACCGCTGTATGACGCCAATCACCGCGCCTTGCTGGAATACGCTTTCGACGAAATGCAGTCCCGCTGGGGCGGCGTCGAGGGTTACCTCGCCAAGGAAATTGGCGTGAGCAGCGCGGACATCGCCAAACTGCGTAAGACCTATCTGGAATAGGCCACCTTTCAGAAGGCGCGCAGTCCGCTATTACCTTTTGCGGACAGCGGTTCCGCGGGCGTCGCAGGTGGAGCGCCGCCCGTCGATATGGCACTGGCGCTGGACCGTGCCATCCAGGCTCCATACCTTGACGTCCCAACGCGCCGGCGCCTTCTTTTCGAGCGTCATGTAGCCGAAGGCGTCAACCCAGGAATCGAATGCAGCAACCGGAATGCCGGGGAGAGGCGAAACGCCTTCCGGCAACGTTTCCGGAAGAGGGGCAACGTCTTCCTGTGTTCCGGAAAATCCTGCGATGAACTGGCTCGGGGCAGCTCCGGCGAAGCCCACCTGCTCCCACAGGTGGACGTGCCCCGCGAGTAATGTGTCGACGCCATCCGGAAGCAACGGCCGCCCTTCCCGCCCGAATGTCGAGCGCAGCGCCGCATATCCGGCATTGAACTGGCCGCTCTTGCCTTTCACGCCGGCGATTCCCAAAAAGGGATAGTGGTCGACGACAAACGTGAACTTTGCTCGAGCTGCTAATACGGCGAGATCGCGATAGCTGGCGTCGTATTGCGGAAATCGAGGATCGTCCGCAGGTATGTCCTTTTCTCCCATATGAGAGAGGTCGAGCACTGCCACCTGCGCACCGCCGCCGAGCGGCACGGCGTAGGCGTCCCCGAAATCGCCGTCGGTGTCTTTGGCGGGATCAGTGCAATCGCGATCCTTATCGAGGGGGCGCGGATCGAGAAGGCGCCACCACCCTTGCCCGGCCCGCGCACAGCTTTCATGGTTGCCACGTGCGAACACCCACGGCGCGGCTGCAAGGAGCGACGCGCCTGGTTCAAAGAAATCGGCATTCCAGCTATCCCAGCCGTAGCCCCATGGCGACGCGCTACAGCCGCTTTTGCCGTCCGGGCAGGGATTCTCGCGGTAGAGATAATCACCGACATGGATCACCAGGTCGGGCCGCCATTTCGCGGCCGCCGCGGCGATACGTGAAAATGGATATGCGTCCGCGTTGTTGCAGTCTTGGTAGGCGTTGTCGCTCGCTTTCAGCCGGCATCCGGTGTCGCCGATGACGACAATGCGGCGGATGTCCTTGGCCGGAAGCGCCAGGGGACGGCCGTTGATCGTTGCCCGCTTCACCGGCGCGGAAAGGATTTTCTCGCAGACAGTTACGTCGAATACGGAAGGCTTACTGAGATCCGCGGCTGATGCGGTCGGACGAAGCGGCAATACTTCGTGGGGCGCGCGGACGCGCATCGCTTCGCTTTTTCCGTCAACCACGATGGTGGGACAGGTGTCTGATTCGGTGACAGCCCGTGCGACGAACGTGCCGTGGGGGCCTAGCGCCACATAGGTGGCCTCAGTCTTTGCGACGCCCCCGTGGCTGAACGCAAAAACGCCGACAAACCCGAGAATCCAGAATCTTTGCGGCAGCATCAATACCTCATCTCACGGCTTCCAAGGTGCCCATTCGATCGCGCGTCTCTTCACCAGGGTACTATAACCAGCACTTCCCAGGAGCCCGCGAGGCGTGGCGCGCGCCCGCCCGGCGGCACAGCCGCGGCGGTGTCAGGCTTGGAAGCGATCACATAGACGCGGCCCGTGCCCGGATCGACCGTACCCGTGCGAGACCCCGGCAAGGTCTGAACCCGCTGGATTACGGCGATATGCGCGGGGTCGGCCAGCGATATGACGTCCAGGACGCCGTCCCGGCCGCAGGGTACGAAGGCCATCTTCCGCCCCGGGTCGTAGATCACGGCGTCCGGCCCCGCGCCGATGGGCAGTGACGCCACCTCCGCGCCGGTATCCGCGTTCACCACCTTCGCCACGCCATTGTTGCAGGACGAAATCAACAGGTTCGCGGCCGCATCGTAGGCGAGCCCGGTGGGCTCCTCGCAGCCTTTCAGCTTGTAGAACCCGGTCACTTTGCGCGACTTGGTATCGATCACTGCGATCTCCGCCGTCGTTTCAATATTGTCAAAGATCCTGCCGCGGCCGTCTGCCACGGGAAATTCCAGGGTGTTCGGGGAAACCGGCATGACCGCCACGACCTTCCTGGCGATCGGATCGACGATCGAGGCGCTGCCGCTGTCCTTGTTGATGACAAACACCATCCTGGTAACCGGGTCATAGGCCGCCGAGTTCGGGTTTTTCTCCCCCGCGAGGTCGGCGAGCACCGTATCGGTGGCCGTGTCGGCGATACGGATGGCGCCCTTGCGTTGCGTCAGAACCATGAGACTGGTGCCCGGGACCGGCAGGGCGATGTGATCGCTGATGCCGGCGGCGAGCTGAGACACCGCACCGGTCGCGGCGTCGATGACGGTGGTGAAAGCGCCGCGCGGCATATAGACCCGGTTGGCCGCGGGATCGAACGTGGCGTAATCGAATCCGCCATCGGGGACCTTGATGCGTTCAACGATTCTATAGGCCGGCGCGTCCGCGGCCCGCGCCGCCGGCGTCAGGAGCACCGCGAACGCCAAGGCAATGTGGAATGCTTTCATAGTGTTGCTCCGCGGTTATTGCCGATAGCTGAAACGCTTCGCCAGGGCCGGCAGCACGACCAGGTTGAGCGCGGTGGAGGTGATCAGCCCGCCCAGCACGCTCACGGCCATGGGCCCCTGCACTTCCTGCCCCGGCGCATGCAGTCCGAACGCCAGCGGCGCGAGGCCGAGCGCCGTCACCGCCGCGGTCATGAGGATCGGCACCAGGCGTTCGCCGGCGCCGCGCAGGATGGTCTCCTCGTTCCAGGGCGCGCCCTCGTTCTCCACCAGGTGCTCGTAATGCGCCAGGAGCAGGATAGCGTTGCGCGCACCGATGCCGAACACGGTCGCGAGGCCCACCAGCGTGCCCAGCGACATGCCGATGCCGGTGATGACGATGATGAAAATACTGCCGATCAGGCTGAACGGCAGGTTGACCAGCACCAGCCACGGATGGCTGCGCCGGCGGAACGACAGGAACAGCAGCAAGACGATCACCACCATCGCCAACGCCGTGTACAGGCCAAGCTCGATGGCGCCCGCCGCACCGGCCTCCGCTTGCCCGGTGAAGGCCCAGGTGACGCCCGGCTCCGGCTTCACCGCCGCGGCCACCTTGGCTTTGGCGTCGTTCACCACGGCCTTGAGGTCGCGGCCTTTGACGTTGAAGGTCACCGACACGCGCCGGCGGCCGTCCTCATGCTTGATGGTGAGCCGCCCTTCCGCGGGCTCCACCTTGGCCACATCGCCCAAAGGCACCGGCCCGAACGGCCCGCTCACCGTGAGCGCCGCGATCTGTTCGATCCGCCGCCGCTGGGATTCCGGCAGAATCAGAACGACGTCAACCTTGCGGACGCCGGCGAAGGTCTCGCCGACCACCGCGCCGGCATAGGCCGTATGCAGCGTGTCCAGCGCGTCCTGGGCCTTGAGGCCGTGCGCCGCCAGGGCTTCGGGGTCCAGCGTCACGGTCATGGCCGGGGTCTGGGCGTCATGCTGTACGGTCAGATCGGCGATGCCTTCCACCTTCTCCAGCGCGTCGCCGATGGCCGTGGCCGTACGGTCGATCGCCTCCAGGTCGTCGCCGTAGATGTTGACCACTTCGGCGGCGGTCTCGCCGGTGAGACTTTCGCTCACACGGTCGCCCAGGAAGGTCACCACCTCGGCGTTGATCCCGGGGTAACCCGCCATCAGCTTGCGCAGCTTCTCCTGCACCTCGGCCTGGTTGCCGGTGGCGTCGCGCTTCAGCTCGACGTGAAATTCGCTGCGCTCCGTGCCGAACACGTCCTCGCCGCCCTGGGAACGGCCCAGTTGTTGTTCGGCCGTCGCCACTTCCGGCATGGCGAGCAGCTGCTTGGAGATACGCCGGCCGACGGCTTCCATGTCCGCGAGGGATGTCCCCGGCACCGCGCTGTTGACCTGGATGACGAAGCTGCCTTCCCGGAAGTCGGGCATGAACTGCCCGCCCAGGAACAGCGTCGATCCCGCCGCCAGAATGAACAACACCAGCAGCACCGCGCCCACGACCGGCAGACGGCGGTCGGCGCCCGCGATCAGCCGCGCCTGCCCGCGCTTCAGCGCCGCGATCCATCCAGGTTCCTCTCCCGCGGCATGGGCATCGAGCAGCAGCGCCGACAACGCCGGCGTCACCGTCAGCGCCACCAGCAGCGACGCCACAACCGACGTCATAAACGCGATCGCCAGAGGCCCGACGAACTTGCCCTGCACGCCCGATGTCACCAGCACCGGCACGAAGGCCACCAGCACGACGAAGGTGGCATAGAGCACCGGCCCGCGGATCTCCAAGGTGGCGTCGCGCACCACATCGAGGCGTGATATCGGCTCCGGGCTTTCGGCATTGAGGCGCAAGCGGCGCAGCACGTTCTCGATACCGATGATGGCGTCATCCACCAGCACGCCCAGCGCCACGGCGAAGCCGCCCAGCGTCATGGTGTTCAAGGTCTCGCCCATGCGCCCCAGCACCACCACCGCCGCCACCAGCGACAGCGGAATGGCCAGGAATGAAATCACCGCCGAGCGCCAGTTGCGCAGGAACAGGAATAGCACCGTGAGAATCAGCCCGGCGGCGATGGCCAGGGACAGCTGGATGTCGCCGAGCGCGCGTTCGATGAAGTTGGCGGGCCGGTGCATGGCCGGGAACACCGTGATGCCGTCGGCCTTGAGCTGCGGCGTCAGCGCCGCCAGCGCCGCTTCCACGGCGCGGGTGGTTTCCAGGGTGTTGGCGCCGAACTGGCTGGACAGCGAGAGCAGCACTCCCGGCTTGCCCTGAATCAGCGCGTCACCGACCTTCAACCCCGCGGCCTCGCTCACCTGGGCTACGTCACCGAGGGTCACCGGCAGGGTGTTGCGCACCGCCACCACAGCCGCCCTCAACGCTTTGGGATCTGGCAGCGGGGTCGGGGTTTCAATCAGCACCCGCTGCGCGCGCGCCTCCACATAGCCGGCGCCGCGCAACGCCAGCGCGCCGCGCGCCGCGTCCGCCAAATCGTTCAACGTAAAACCATAGGACGCGAGCTTTTCCAGATCCGGCTGAATCTGGATCTGCCGTTCCTCGCCGCCGTAGACCGTGATCCGCGCGACGCCCGGCACGGCCAGCAGCTGCGGGCGCAGCACCCACTGGGCACGATCGCGCAGCGCAAAGCCGTCCAGCTTGTCCGAGACCAGACCGATCTTGAGCAGGTCCATGGTGCTGGACACCAGGGGCGACAGGGTCGGCGTGCCGACGCCCGCAGGCAAGGTCGCGGCGATCTCGCCGATGCGCTCGGCAATCCCTTGGCGCGCTTTATAAGGGTCGGCGCCATCGGCGAAGCTCAAGGACACCACGGAAATGCCCGGGCTGGAGTCCGACCGCATGGAGGCCAGGCCCGGGGCGCCGCCGACGGCGGCCTCCACCGGCCGCGTCACCAGTTGCTCCACCTGCTCCGGTGACAGACCCGGCGCTTCGGTCTGAATCTCCACCTGCACCGGCACAAACTCGGGAAACACGTCGAGCGGCACCCGGGTCGCGAGCCAGCCGCCAATGACCAGGCCGAGGAACGCAAGCACCGCGACCGCGGCGCCGCGGCCGACACACCAGGCGACAAGGCGTTGCATCAGCCTAGTCCTCTTTCCCGGTTTCGCGGGCGAGCAGATGCGCCGCCCCGGCCGTGACCACCTTCTCGCCGGGCGAGACGCCATGGAGGATCACGTAGCCCTCGCCCCTGGGCAGACCGATGTCCACCGCCTGGCGCACGAAGTAGTTGGGCTGAGTCTCGATATAGAGCCAGGTAGCTCCCTCGGCGATGATCACCGCCGCCGCCGGAACGTACGCGCCGGTCTGCGCCTCGCCCGCGGCCGCGATCACCCGCACGCGCTCACCTTCAGCGGGCCCCGCGCCCTCGATCAAAAGATAATAGACATGGCCCGGCGCGGTGGGATCGGCCGGCCCCGTCCAGGCGGTCTTGGCTTTCCATTGTTCCGCGTCGCGTCCGCGCGCGCCGAGACGCTCCACGCGCACATCCGCCATGGGCCCCAGCGCCGACGGCAGCACGGCGCGCACGATGGCGGCCTCGCCCGCGGCGATCCTGGCGGTCAGCGCACGGCGCTGCGCCGCATCCTTCCATGGCGCGTCGCGGCCCCAGGCCGCCTGGGCCTTGCGTTGCGCCAGCGCCAGTTGCGCGGCGTCGGTGGCGGCCTGGTGCTCGGCCTGCTCCAACACCTGGCGCGACACACCTATATCGGCCTTGAACATGCCTTGCGAGCGCGCCGCCGCCGCCTGGCTGGCGCGGAACGCCGATTCCGCGATGCTGAGTTCGGCGTCGGTCTGACCCAGGAGATCCAGGCTCTGCACCTGGCCCAAGCCCCGCGTTTCCACCTTGACGGACTGCGCCGTGGCCGCGGCCACGGCGATGCCGAGGTTGGCGCGCGCCGGCGCTTCCAGGGTCACACTGCGGTCGGGGGCTGAGAAGGAGTCCTCATCGGCGGCCCGCGACGCGGATACCACGGCGAGCGCAAGGCACCCGGACATTACTATCGCTTTCATCGCATCCTCTTTTGCATATCCGCCGTCAGTGTTGACGCCGGCCACAGCGGCGCCTGTACGCCGTCCTCAAGCGCCGCCAGGGCCTCCACCGCCGCCCGGAAGCTCTCCAGCGCCGCGCGTTCCGCCGCCACCTGCGCCAAGGCCGCGGTCACCTGTTCACTGCGGTCGCCCGCGCCGGATTGCAGCCGCGCTTCGGCCGCGGCCGCCGCGCGGCGTCCCGCGTCCACCGCTAGCGGCGTCTCGGTCCAGGCGGCGTAGGCGGCGGCATAGCGTCCGCCGGCGCCGGCGATATCGCCCAAGGCCTGGGCCTGTTCGGCGGTGACCTGGGCCGCAGCCTTGGTCCGGGCCGCCAGGGCCTCATCGATGGCCGCGCGTTCGCCGTGGAACACCGGCAGCGTGAAGCCCAAGGTCAGCGTCACGCCCCGATCGCCTTTGTCATAGGTGTAACCCGGCCCGAAGCTGATATCCGGATACTGCCTGGCCACCGCGAGGCGCAGGGACTCTTCCGCGACGTCATAATCGGCCAAGGCCCGGCGGATGCTCAGGCGGTTCACCAGCGCCTGGCCGCGCAGCGCGGGGGCGTCGATGGCGGCGGGGAGGTTTTCAGGCAGCGCGGCCACGCGGTCGAATGGCATCTCCACGACACCCACCGCCGCCGCCAGCGCCGCATTCGTTGCCGCCATTTCGCCGCGCGCGGCGCGCGCCGCCGCTTGCGCCTGCGCCAAGGCCGTCACCGCCGCCAGCCGCTCGGGCTGCGCCACCGCGCCGAACCGCAACGCGGTCTCGACCCAGGCGGAAAACGATGCGCGCAAGCCGGCCTCGCGCTCCGCCAGCGCCAGGGCGCGTTCCGCGAACACCCGCGCGGCCCAGGCCTTGCGCACATCCTGGCGCACCTTCCAGAATGCCTCCGCCACCTGCCACTCCCGCGACGCCATCTCGGCGCGCGCCTGGCTCTCGCGAATGCCGCGCTTGCCGCCGGTTTCCAGGGTGAAGCCCAGGGACGCGGCCACGGTCCACGGACTTAACGATCCGCCGGCGTTGTCGGTGAGATACGCCGGGTCGAAAGAGAGTGAGGGGTTGGGCAGTTGCCCCGCCGCCTGCGCGGCCGCGCGCGCCTGCGCCGCGTCGGCGCGCGCTACCGCGATCTCCGGCCGCAGCGCCCAGGCCGCCACCGTCAGGCGATCGAGCGTCCACACGCCGGCGGCTGGGAGGTTCGCGCGCGCCAGTGCATCCCGCACCACCGCGTCATCGAGTGTGCGCGCTTCGAGCACCGCCGCCGAAACGGCCAAGTCCAGGGGCGCCGGCGGCGCGGAGATGCAGCCCGCGAGCGGCAGGACGGCGAGAGTCAGTAACAGCCGTCGCATTTTATTGAGGATCGAGGAACAGAAGTTGCACCGTGCCGCGGCGGATCTGGTAACGCTGGCGCAGGTTCTCGGCCTTGGGGTTGATCTCATCCAGGTCCGCCGTCACCAGGAACAGCCGCCCCGTATCGGGGTCCACCGCCATGGTGCGCGCGAACGGGCGGCTGGGGATCTCGCCCAGGGCCTCGAATTTATCGCCGCGCGCGGCGATCACCGACACCGTACCCTCGCCGTTGGAGCTGAACGCTAGTTTGCGCTTGGGGTCGAAGCCGGCGCCGTCCGTACCCTTACCGATGGGCAGCGACGCCAGCACCACACCCTTGCCGGAATCCA
>CANJOI010000149.1 GCA_947475365.1 Fidelibacterota bacterium
CCCGAACGCCATGTTGGAGGAACAGATCATCTCCTCCACCAGCATGTTGAGCGCCTTGGGGCAGCCCTGGCCGCCGTACTCCGGATCGGCGGCGATGCCGGTCCAGCCGCCGGCGATGAACTGCTGATACGCTTCCTTGAAGCCTTTGGGCGTGCGCACCACGCCGTTCTCGAAGTGGCAGCCTTCCTCGTCGCCGGAACGGTTCAGGGGGAACAGCACTTCGGCGGCCAGCTTACCGGCTTCCTCCAGCACTGCATCCACCACGTCGGCGGTGAAGTCGCCGTAGCCGGGCAGCCGCGCGAGGCCGTCGCCATCGAACAGCTCGCGATAGACAAACCGCATGTCGCGCAACGGGGCGTTATAGACAGCCATGGCGTAGCTCCTTCTTCCTTCTGTCATTGCCCGGTTTATCCGGGCAATCCATCTCTCAACATGCGTTGGCGTTTGCTGAGCCATGGATGCCCCGGATAAACCGGGGCATGACAAGCGTGTTTGTATCGCGAGCGATTAGTTCCGTAACGGCTTGCCCGTATCGAGCATCACTTCCATGCGCGCCAGGGTCGCCGGGTTTTTGCAGAGTTCGATGAAGGACGCGCGCTCAAGCTTAAGCAGGTCCTTCTCGGTGATGGTCTCGGTGTGGTCGGTCTTGCCGCCGGTGAGCACCTTCGCCAGCGCCATGGACACCACCTGATCGTGCGGGGTGACTTTGCCCTGCAAGGTGAGGCCGTGCAGCGCAACCTTGAGGGCGGCGATGCCGCCTTCACCGGGCAGCGAGATGCTTTCATCTTTCGGCGGCGTGTAGTTCTCAGCGAGCTTCAGCACCTTGGCCTTGGCGTCCGCCAACAACCGATCGCGGTTCATGGTGATGCCGTCCGAGGGGCGCAGGATGCCCATTTCCTTGGCTTCGAACGCCGACTTGCCCACTTGGGCCGTGCCGATCATCTCAAAGGCTTTGGCGACCGCCGGGATTGGGCCCTTGGGCAGTTTGGGATCGGCCTTAAGGCGCAGCAGCATTTCCTTGCAGCCGCCCCAGCCGGGGATCACGCCCACGCCCACTTCCACCAGGCCCGGATAGGTTTCCGCATGGGCCTGGATGGCGTCGGAGTGCAGCAGGATCTCGCAGCCGCCGCCGAGCGCCATGCCGAGCGGCGCCGACACCACGGGGAAGGGCGCCTGTTTCAGCGCCATGTAGGTTTTCTGGCCGTCCTCGATGATGCTCTCGATTTCGCTCCACACGGCGATATTGGCGGCGAACAGCAGGAGGCCGATGTTGGCGCCGACTGAGAAGTTCGGGCCCTCGTTGTGGATGACGAGGCCTTTCCACTTCTTGTCGGCCTTGAACATTTTGATCACGTCCTTGTAGAGGCCCATGATCAAGGGATCGAGGCTATTGGCGCGGGACGTGAACTCGAAACAGGCGACGCCGTCGCCCAGGTCCCAGACCTTCGCCGAGGGGTTTTTGAGAATCGGCGTCGCGCCACGCTTGACGTCCGAGAGCTTGAGCACGCCGGGCGCCCGCACGACGTCGGCGTATTCGCCCTTGGTGGTCAGGTACCGCAGTTTGTTGCCGTCAATCTTGTAGAAGCCGCCTTTTTCAGCGGCGAGCTTCAGCAGCGGCGGCACGGCGCGCTTTTCGGCTGTGAGCTTGTCCGCGAACCATTTGGCGCCGAGCGTATCGATCAGTTCGAACGGCCCCAGCTTCCAGCCGTAGCCGTCCTTCATGGCCTCATCCACATCGACGATGGTGTCGGCGATCTCCGGTACCAGTCCGGCGGCATAGGTGAGCCCGCCGCTGGCCAGCTTCCAGGCGTATTGACCGCCCTTGTCGGGATGCTCGACCACGCCCTTCAAACCCTTCTTGCCGGCATCGACGCTGGCGAGTTGGGCCTTCTGGCTTGGCTCATATTGGGCGGTCTTGAGGTTGATGCTTTCCTTGATCTTGGCGGCACCTTCCTTGCGCAGGCGGTAGAAGCCCGAGACGCCCTTCCGCCCGATCCACTTGTTGGCGAGCATGGTGGTCACGACCGCCGGTTCCCCGGAGATCGCGACGTAGGGATCGTTCTTGGGCAGAAGCGAGAGCATGGATTTGGTCAGATGCGGCATCAGGTCGATGCCGATCAGGTCGAGCAGGCCGAACACCCCGGTCTTGGGGATGCCGAAGGGCTTCGATCCCACGGCGTCGGCTTCGTCGATGGTCAGGCCCAGGTTCAGGGCTTCCACCACCGCGTTCTGCATCCAGTAGATGCCGATGCGGTTGCCGATGAAGCCCGGCGTGTCCTTGCACACCACCACACCCTTGCCCAGACGCACGTCGCCGAAGTCGCGCACCATGGCGACGGCGTCGGCACGGGTCTTGGGTCCGCCGACGATTTCCAGAAGGCGCATGTAGCGCGGCGGATTGAAGAAGTGGGTGATCAGGAAGTCCGGCACCATCTCCGCCGGCATGCCTTCGGTGAGGGTGGCGAGCGGGATCGTCGAGGTGTTGGACGACACCACCGAGCCCTTCTTGCGGTGCGTCTGCACCTTCTTGTAGAGGTCCTGCTTGATGTCGAGGCGCTCGATCACCGCCTCGATGATCCAGTCGCAATCGGCGAGCAGGTCGAGGTTGTCGTCGATATTGCCGGTGGTGATCAGGCTGGCGTTGCGCTTGGACATGAACGGCGCCGGGTCGGTTTTCAGCAGCTTGGCGACCGCGCCCTCGGCGATGGCGTTGCGGTTCTTGCCCTCCTTAGGAACAATATCCAGAAGGACGACCGGCACGCCGGCGTTGGTGATGTGGGCGGCGATGCCGGCCCCCATCACGCCGGCGCCGATCACCGCCGCTTTTTTGATTTCGGCCATGGTTTCTGCCCTCACATGGCTTCCAGGACGGTGGCCACACCCTGGCCGCCGCCGATGCACATGCTGGCCAGGGCGTATTTCTTTTTCTCGCGCTGGAGCAGCGACGCGGCCTTGCCGGTGATGCGCGCGCCGGAGGCGCCCAGCGGATGGCCGATGGCGATGGCGCCGCCATCGATATTGATTTTGGCGAGATCGATGCCGAGATCTTGAACCACCGACAAGGCCTGGGCGGCGAAGGCCTCGTTGAGTTCAACGATGTCCATCTGGTCGAGCTTGAGGCCGGCGCGCGCGAGCGCTTTCTTCACCGCCGGCACCGGGCCGATGCCCATGATCTCCGGCGCGCAGCCGGCGACCGAGATGGCGAGGATGCGCGCCAGCGGCGTGAGGCCGTTTTTCTTGGCGTAGTCTTCGGTGCACACCAGCACCGCCGAAGCGCCATCGGTGAGCGGCGAGGAGGTGCCGGCGGTGACGGTGCCGGTATCCTTGAAGGCGGGCTTCAGGCCGGCGAGGGCTTCGAGGGTGGTGTCGGCGCGGATGCAGCCATCGGCGTCGATCATGCCGCCGTCACCCTTCACCGGGATGATCTCGTCCTTGAACTTGCCGTCGGCCTGGGCCTTGGCGGCGCGGCGGTGGCTCTCGACCGCGAACGCTTCCTGCTGGCCGCGGCTGATCTGGTACTTCTCGGCCAGGTTCTCGGCGGTCTCGCCCATGCCGATATAGGCCTGGACGCCGGCGTTGACGAGGCCGGGGTTGGGCATGGGGTTGAACCCGCCCATGCTGACGCGGCTCATGCTCTCAATCCCCGCACAAATGAACACTTCGCCCGCGCCCATTTTGATGGCGCCCGCGGCCTGGTGGATGGTCTGCATGGAGGAGCCGCAGAAGCGGTTCACGGTGACGCCGGCCACCGAATTCGGCAGCCCGGCGATGAACACCACGTTCCGCCCGATATTGAGGCCCTGTTCGCCCTCGGGAAAGGCGCAGCCCATGAGCAGGTCCTCGATGTGGTCGGGATTGACCTTGAGCCTCTCGACCAGGCCCTTGATCACGGCGCCCGCCATATCGTCGGGCCGCGTCTTACGCAAAGCTCCCTTGTTGGCGAGCGTGAAAGCGGAGCGGGCGTATCCCGCGATGACGACGTTGCTCATGTCTTTTCCCCTTTGGCCTCTATGCCGCGGTTAGCTTTGTTTGGTGTTGGTGTTTTTGTTGGCCTCTTCCGCCTTCAGTTCCTTTTTCGACAGTTTGCCGATCATGGTCTTGGGCAGGATATCGCGGAATTCGTATTGCGCCGGGCGCTCGATCGCCGAAAGGCGCGTCTTCAGGAAGTCGCGGATTTCGGCCTCGGTCAAGTTCATGCCGGCGCGCACCTTGATGAAGGCTTTGGGCGCCTCGCCGCGGTAGGAATCGGGTACGCCGATCACGTTCACTTCCTCGACCGCGGGATGGAGGTAAATCGCTTCCTCCACCATGCGCGGATAGATCTTGTAGCCGGACGCGTTGATCATGTCCTTGATGCGGTCGACGATGAAGACATAGCCGTCCTCGTCGAGATAGCCCACGTCGCCGGTATGCAGCGCGCCGTCCTTGAGCACGTCGGCGGTGTCCTTGGGCCGGTTCCAGTAGCCCTTCATCACCTGCGGGCCGCGAACACAGATCTCGCCCTTCTCGCCGATCCCCAAAATGCGGTCGTCATCGAGGGCGTGGATTTCGACAATGGTGCCGGGCATCGGCGGCCCCACCGAGCCCGCCTTGTTGATCCCGTGCGTCGGATTGGTGCAGACCACGGGCGAGGTTTCGGACAGGCCGTAGCCTTCCACCACCACGCTGCCGGTCATGGCCTCAAAAGCGCGTTTCACTTCCACCGGCAGCGGCGCGCCGCCGGAGATGCAGATCTTGAGCGAGGTCAGGTCGAATTTCCGGGCCTCGGGCGCGTTGTTGATCGCCGTGTAGATGGTCGGCACCGCGGGGAACACCGTCGGGCGCTTTTTGTCGATGGTCTTGAGACAATCCTTGAGATCGAAGCGCGGCAGCATGATGATCTCGCCGCCGAATTCGAGGCCCACCATCATCACCACGGTCATGGCGAAGACGTGGAAGAAGGGCAGTGCGGCCAGGAATTTCTCGTTGCCCGCCGTGCCGCCGCCGTACCAGCTCGCCACCTGGCGCGCATTGGCGGTGATATTGGCGTGGGTGAGCATCGCCGCCTTGGGCACACCGGTCGTGCCGCCGGTGTATTGCAGCACCGCGACGTCGGTCTTGGGGTCGATGGTGACGGGCGTAGGGTTGCCCGCGTTGTCGAGCAGTTGCTGCCAAGCGACCACGTGCTCACCGGTCTGCACCGGAACGACTTGCGAGCGCTTGAACAGCTTGAACAGCAGGCTCGTGAGCGGCGGCAGCGCCGCGGCGAAAGAACAGATCACCAGCGTCTTAAGCTTCGTGGTGTCGAGCAGCGTGACTGCCTTGGGATAGGTGATGGCGAGGTCCATGGTCACCAGGATGTCGATCTCCGAATCCTTGACCATGTTCTCCAGTTCGCGCGCCGCGTAGAGCGGATTCATGTTGACGACCGTGCCCCCGGCGCGCGCGATGCCGAAGAAGGCGATCGGATAATAGGGGGTGTTGGGCAGGAGCAGGCCGACGCGCGTTCCCTTGCCGACGCCGAGCTTTTGAAAGCCCTCGGCGGCGTGCTTTACCGCGGCGCCCGTCTCGGCATAGGTCCAGCGCCGGCCAAGGAATTCCAGGCAGGCATTCGCCGGGAAGCGGGCGACCGCGTTTTCGAGCAGGTGGTACACCGGCTCAGCCGGGATCGGCATCGCCCAAGGGGCGAACGGCGGATAATTCTTGAGCCAAGGATAGGCCGGCGTTTCAGCGCGGCTCTCCGTCATGGCGTTCACGTCCCCCTCCCGGGTGTGGCGGTTCTGCCGGTGCGCGAATCCGTTTAAGGCGGGGCCCGCTTCGGGGCCCACTTTCACCTGTGAACCGGTTTCTAAAAAATCTTAGCGAATCAATTGCTTCGCGGGAAGGGATCGCTTCTGCCCGGCGCGATCCAATATCCACCCATCGAGGCGAGGTCTGCCTGGCGCCAGCTATTGATCCAGCAAGCTGGAAAACTTGAGGGCGATACCCTTGGAGCCGAACACCTTCAACTTGCCCAGTGTAAAGGCCACCATGGGGTTGAGGTCCCCGTTTATCAGTTTGACCATGCTCTCGGGTGAGAGGACCAACGTCGTTTCGGCCTCGTCACTCTCGGGATTGAGGGTGATCTTGACCTCGCCGCCGGTGGCGTCCAGGAGCACCTTGCCGTCGTCGCCGAGGTCGAACAGCACAGTGTGATTGAGCTCCTTGAGCTTCTCCGCCTGGCCCTGCATCTCCGCGACGATGTCTTCGAGCGCCATGTCGTGCCTCCCAAGGCAATGATTTGGAACCGGTTTTAACCGAGACCCATTGTGACCGAGGATGGGCGCCGGTGAAACTGCCGGCGTGCGGCGAACGCCAAAACCAAACGAGCCAGTCCAAACAAATTTAACCGCGCCACACGTCCGCGCCCTCATGCCGCCAATCGTGAACGCTCCCAGGCACTTGGCCTGAAAAAGGCGCTGCGGATCCGTCGGGGCGCAGACCGGTATTTGGTCGCGACACGCTAAAGAAATCCAGGAATTTCATGGTGTTAATTGACCGGGCGAGAATGACCGGCTGGCCTTACAAATTCCAAGCTTGCAAGGGCCGGACAAGGGCAAGAACTGCCTGCGTATGGGTGTAGGCGGCCTCTGCAAGGCGATGGTGGGATGTCGGAACCTCAACACGCGGCCATGAATCAGGCTGAGCCCCAATCCGCCAAGCCAAAGGACTTGCGCGCCTTGGTCCATGATATGGGCCATTGGCGGCATGCACCTGAAAGCGGCGTCAATGTCGTCATCCTCAGTGTCGCGGGCGCCCTGCCCGAGACTAAACGCACGCCTGGCCTTGTCGCGCAGATTTCCGAAGGCGCCGTGGGCATCGCGGCCAAGCGTTCAGGTTTCTGTTACCAGGTGTCGGACTGCGATTTCGCCATCATGGCCAAGCTGCCGGAGGCGGCGCTGGTCGCCATGGTGCGCGACCTCAAGGTCGACATGCTGCGCACCATCGAGCGGAATTTCCCAGGCAGCTTCGGCTCCATCGACCAGAGCCGCCTGGTGCAGTCTTATGATCTGATCGCCAACTACCGGTCGGCCGCCGACCGCATCGCCAAATACGCCGAAATCGCCCAGCGCTCGGTCAGCGAGGCGGACGGCGGCGGCAACAAACAACTGCGGCCGCTCACCCCCGCCGACATCAAAAACGTGATGAAGGCCTGCGAGAAGTTCGGCAGCGAAAAGTTCATCAAGGCCTTCGTCCGCACCCAGGACGTGATGCTCAATATCGCCGGCAAACCGCCGGAAAGCGTGCTGCGGGAGTACTTCATCAGCATGGATCTGCTGCGCAAGCCGCTGTTCATCGACGTCGAGATGCGCGGTTCGGGGCGCTTGTTCAACGAATTCACGCTGGTGCTGGACCAGATCCTGCTGCAGGCCTTCAACCAGATGCACACCACGGGTGAGCGCTGTTCGATCAACCTCAACGTCGAGAGTGTGTTCACCGAGGCGTTCGAGAACTTTATCGAGGCGACGCCGCCGGCGGTGCTGGAAAAGGTGGTGTTCGAGTTCCGCCAGTCCAACATTGTCGAGAACTTCGATGAGTTCCAGGTGGCACGCGGGCTCATCAAGTCCAAGGGCGCGCATATCGCCGTGGACCAGATCTTCCCCCAGACCGTGGGGCTGGTGGACCTCGATTACATCGGCGCTTCGATCGCCAAGATCCACTGGCGCAACGGCGCCGAAGAGGTCTTGAAAGAGCGCGAGCGCGCCATCAAATACCTGATCGACTGCAACGTGGTCCCCGTGCTGATCCGCGTCGATAACGAGCGCGCGCTCGAGGTCGGCGCGCGCATGGGCATCAATATGTTCCAAGGCTTCCTGATCGACCAGAAACTGGGCCACAAACCGGAGGCCGGCGCCTAGAACCTCCCTCTACCGGTATATTGCGGCCGAGGGGGTTTGGCGGCATGGTCCCCTTCAGACCATGCGCATCCAGCTCAAGCTTTTCGTTCTGCTCCTCGTTATCGCCATCGTTCCGCTCGCGGCGCTCAGTTGGCGCAGCCAGAGGGCGACCGAGAATCTCGGGGCGTCCATGGCGGCCTTTGGGCGCGCCGCGGTCACCCAGGAAATCCAGACACAACTCAGCCAGGCGGTGGGCTACTCCGCCGATCTCCTGGCGTCGCAGCAGCGGCAGGTGGAGCTGGCGCTCAAGCTGCAGGCGGCGGCGGCGGAACGGCGCCTTGCCGGTCCGGAGGGCACCGGGGCCACTTACCGGGATACCGATTTTGACGACCCGCAGCGCTGGCCGCCGGGTACGGAACTCGCGCTCGACCACGCCATCGCCTCGCCGGGGCGCGAACTTCAGGCGACGCCGATCTCGCGCGAGCATCAATCATTCCTGATTCTCCAGGACACCGATGCCAGCGAGGCAAAGAGCGCGATGGCGCGCCTGGCCTCCATGGACCGGCCGTACCAGGAACTCTCCGAGGCCAATCCCGGCCTGTTCTATTGGCAGTATGTGGCGCTCAAGAACGGCGTGGTGTCCAGCTATCCCGGCCATGGCGGCTTCCCCAAGGGTTACGATCCGAAGTCGCGCGCCTGGTATAAGGACGCCATCGCCAAGGACGGGCTGGCGTGGAGCGAGGCTCTGCTTGACGCTTCGACCCGCCGGCTTCTTCTTACCGCGTCGCAGCCCCTGCGCGATGCCGCCGGCGAAATCGCGGGCGTGACCGCCATCGATATCGATATTCTCAACCTGCTCACCGCCACCCAGAGCCGGGTCCGCGTCGGTAAGGAAACGGAGAGCTTTATCGTGCAGGTGGTCGAGGACGCGAAGCCGCATCTGCGCGTGATCGCGTCCTCGACTTACAAGGATTCCGGCGCGGCGTGGAATGCGGCGCTGGAAGCTTCCACGCTCACACCGGATGGCGGCGACCTCTCGGGCCTGCTCGACGATCTGCGCCACGGCCGCGACGGCATCCGTCCGCTGGCGTTCCACGGGCGGCCGGCGCTATGGGCGTATGGGCGCCTCGAAAACCTCGGCTCGGCGCTGCTCTATATCGTGCCGGTGGATGCCATTGAGAACATCGCCGACAGCGCCCAGGCCTCCGTGCGCCAGGCGATCCTCGACCAGGTGCGGCTCGCGGGCTTCGCCTCCGTGGGTTTGATCATCATCGTCGCCGCGCTCGCCATGGTGGCCGCCAAATCCGTGACCAGCCCCCTGCGTTCGCTGGCGACCGCCGCCCGCGATCTCGCGGCCGGCGATCTCGAGGCGCGGGCGCCGGTGGAAAGCAGCGATGAGGTGGGCGAATTGGCGGCCGTGTTCAACGCCATGGTGCCCGAGCTGCGCAGTCATATCGCCACCAAGGAGTCCTTGGCGCTGGCGCGGGAAGTGCAGCAGAAATTGCTGCCGGAGTCGGCCCCCAGCGTGCAGGGCTTCGATATCGCCGGGCGCAGCGTCTATTCCGA
>CANJOI010000150.1 GCA_947475365.1 Fidelibacterota bacterium
CCGAAGCGTGGCGGCCATCACCGCCTTCAGGCCTTGCACGCGCGCGAAGCCCATCAGCCCTTCGGCCGAAATGCCCGCCGCGCCCAAAAGCGCCGCGGCCGAGCGGCCCGCGCGGCAGGCCAGCAGGGCCGCCGACGACGGATCGCGCGGCACGCCCGCGATGACGGCGCGCACCGCGTCGCGTTTCTGGTTGAGGAGATCGAAGCGGCGCATCACCACATCGAACAGCCGATCGCGCGCCGATCCGTCGCCGGACCCTGTAAGGCCGGCGAGATTCGCGGCATCCAGCCGGTCCAGGAATTTGACCAGCAAGTGCGCACGGGTCGGCGCGAACAGCAGAACATCGCCCAGGGCGAGGTTCGTGTGCTCAGCCACGGCGGCCATGGTCACCGCGCCCCAGCCGCTCTCGGCGGCAATAGCCAGGGCGGTGTCGATGATGGCCTCGCCCGGATCACGCACTTTTCTTGCGGACTTTTTCGCAGCCGTCTTTTTGCGCGCCATGAATTATCCCGCCAGTTGCTTGGACCGTGCGGCGGCGGCGGCTACCGCGCGCGTCACCAGGTCCTTCAGTCCATTCTCGCCCATGAGCACAGACAGCGCCGCGGCGGTGGTGCCGCCGGGGCTGGTGACATTCTGGCGCAGCACATCGGGCGCCACGGCGGCGTCCCGGTCCAGGAGCGCCCCGGACCCGATAACGGTGGCGCGCGCGAGGTGCGCGGCCACGTCCGGCGGCAGGCCGGCGGCAATACCCGCGTCGCGTAAGGCTTCCACCATCAGGAATACATAAGCCGGGCCGCTGCCCGACACCGCCGTGACCGCGTCCATCAGGCTTTCGTCCGCGAGCCACGTGACGTCGCCCACGGCCTGCAGCAGCACTTCGCACACCCGGCGCTGCACGGCGCTGGCGGCGGGTGCCGCGTACATGGCGGTGATCGCCCTGCCGACCGCGGCCGGCGTGTTGGGCATGCAGCGCACGACGGCGGCGTCCTCGCCCAGGTGTTTCTGAAAATAGCCCGTGGTTTTGCCGGCGATGACCGACAGGAACACCGGCGCCTTATTGACGAAGCGGCGGTAGTCGCCGACCACGCTGTCGGCCACCTGCGGCTTGACCGCGAACAGCACGACGTCGGGCACGAAGTCCCGCGGCACTTCGGCGGCGGTGGCGAGGCAGGTGAGGGCTCGATGCCGGGAGCATGGCGCGACGCTGTCGCGGCCCGCGGGCTCGACGATGATGACGTCGACCGGGCTGAAGCCGCGCTTGAACCAGCCCTCAAGCAGCGCGCCGCCCATGCGGCCGCAACCTACAAGAAGAATGGCGCCTTCGATCATGGAGGGGACGATAGCACCCGTCGCGGGTTGGGAAGAAGCGCCGAAACCCTCAGGCTTCGCCGACAGTATCCAAAAGCGAGCTCTGGATCGCGTCCGCGGCGGTGCGGCCACCCCAGATTACAAACTGGAACGAGGGGTAGTAGCGCTCACACTCGTTCATGGCGAGTTCCATCAGCTCGCTCACAAGGTCCATGTCCAGCCGATCGGGCAGACGCACGGTATGGCGGAACATGGGGATGCCTTCTTCCACCCAGATGGCGAAGTGGCCCATCCACAGGCGCTCGTTCAGCTTGGCGATGAGTTCGTAGATTTGGCCCATGAGGCGGGGCTGCACGCGCATATCGAGCGCGCAAGAGAAGTGCAGCGCGGAGAGATCCTCGGACCAGGCGAAGAACATGCCGTAGTCACACCAGCTGCCGGGCGCTTCCACCGCGAGCTCGGTGTCGCAGCGCCGGTCGTAGACCCACTCTTTGCCGGCGATGATTTCTTCAATGAGATCGATGGGATTGGTGGACGTGGTCGACGCCTGACGTACCGCGCGTGACGACTGCATCTAGAGACCCCCTAAACCCATAAACTCGGGTTCGACCCCGGGCTGCCCACCGCAAATCCCAGATTCAAGATATAGTAGGGTCAGAGTCACGGCAATACAAAATGATGAACAAATTCACGGAGTCGCGTGCTGAATCTATCCACAGGCCGTTTGTGCCCGCAGTGATTCACTTTTCGAAGAATCAGGGCTGTTTTTTAAGCGCCGCTTCCAGCTCCTCGAGCCGTGCTTTGAGTCGTTCCTGTTCGGCGCGGGCCTCCGCGGCCATGGCGCGCACCACATCGAACTCCTCGCGGCGGACGAAGTTCCCATCAGCCATGAACCGCTCCATGCGGTCGCGGATCATGGCCTCAATCTCGTCCTTCAGGCTGGTGAGGGCGCCCAGCGCGCCGCCGGCTACCCGGGCGATGTCGTCGAAGATGCGGTTCTGACTTTGCATGGGCGGTATCCTACGGTGCGGTCCGGAAAAGTGGGTACCGGTTTTCCGATCAGGCCACACTCGAACATAAAGCCATGAGGGATGATGACAAGCCGTGTAGAGTGCGCGCAGGTACGAATTCTGTGGAAAACTTCTGAAGATGTACGTCGTCACCGGGGGCGCCGGGTTCATCGGGTCGAACCTTCTCGCGATGATGGAGGCGCGCGGCATCGGGCCTTTGGCGCTGATCGACCGCTGCGATAGCCCGCACAAGCAGCGCAATATCGCCAAGCGCACCCTCGCCGCGAACGTCGCGCCGGAACAGTGCCTCGCCTTCCTCGATGAGAATGCGGGAAAAATCCAAGGGCTTTTCCACCTGGGTGCCATCAGCTCCACCACCGAGCGTGACCTCGAACTGCTGGAAGAGGTGAACGTCCGCCTCAGCCGGGCCCTGTGGACCTGGTGCGCGCGCGAAAGCGTGCCTTTCATCTATGCGTCGTCGGCGGCGACCTATGGCGCGGGTGATGAAGGCTTTGACGACGACAACACTCTTGCCGCGCTGTCGCGGCTCAAGCCGCTCAATCCTTACGGCGCCAGCAAGCACGCTTTCGATCTATGGGTCGCGCAGCAGCCGCCGGACGCGCATCCACCGCGCTGGGCCGGGCTTAAGTTCTTCAACGTTTACGGGCCGAACGAGTTCCACAAAGGCAGCCAGGCCAGTCTGGTTCCGCAGGTGTATCCGGCCGCGGCCAAAGGCGAGGCTTACACTCTGTTTCGCTCCCACAATCCGCTCTACGCCGACGGCGAACAAAAGCGGGATTTCGTTTTTGTGGAGGATTGCTGCGAGGTGATGCTGTGGCTGATGTCCGAAGCCCGGACATCCCATATCTTCAATCTCGGCACCGGCCTCGCGCGCACGTTTCTCGATCTGGCGGGCGCGGTTTACCGCGCCGCCGGGCATCAGCCGAACATTACCTTTCGCGACACGCCCCAAGACATCCGCGCGCAGTACCAGTATTTTACCGAGGCGCGGATGACCCGCCTGCGCACCGCGGGTTACACCAAGCCGTTCACCGCGCTCGAGGACGGCGTCGCCATCACCGTCGAACGCTACCTCTCGCAAGCAGACCCTTACCGATGATGCCTGCTCTCCTCTTTCCTCAGATCGACCCCATCATCTTCGCCGTCGGCCCGTTCGCCGTGCGGTGGTACGCGCTCGCCTATATCTCGGGGCTGTTCGGCGGCCTCTGGTATATGCGCTGGCTGGTGAAGCATCCGCCGGCGCTGGTGACACCGCAGCAGATCGACGACTTCATGCTGTGGGCGCTGGGCGGCGTGGTGCTGGGCGGGCGCCTCGGCTATGTGCTGTTCTACAAGGCCGGCTATTACGCGCAGCACCCCCTGGAGGTCCTCAAGACCTGGGAAGGCGGCATGTCCTTCCACGGCGGCTTGCTCGGCGTAACCCTTGGGATACTGCTCTACGCCCGCTTCGCGAAAATCGACAAGTGGGGCCTGGCCGACAACGTGGCCTGTGCGACGCCGATCGGCCTCGGCCTTGGACGCTTGGCCAATTTCATTAACGGCGAGCTGTGGGGCCGGGTTGCACCGGATGTGCCCTGGGCGATGGTTTTTCCCGGCGCCGGCGACATCCCGCGCCATCCCAGCCAGCTTTATCAGGCGAGCCTCGAGGGCCTTGCGCTGTTCGTGATCCTGTTCGTCAGCTGGCGGAATGAAAACATCCGGCGCCACCCCGGCATCCTGACCGGCATCTTCTGGATCGGCTACGGCGTGTTCCGGTCCTTCGGCGAACTGTTCCGCGAACCCGACGCCTTCCTGGGCTTCCTGGTGGGTGGCGCGACCATGGGCCAACTCCTGTCCCTGCCCATGATCGCCTTCGGCGTGTTCTGCATCTGGCGGGCGCGGCGCGCGCCCGCGGTGTAATGAGCACGTCCGTCGAAGCCGCGTTGCGGGCGCGCATCGACGCCGAAGGCTCCATCGGCCTCGACGTTTTCATGGAGGCGGCCAATGCCGCCTATTACGCCACCGGGGATGTCATCGGCGCGGCCGGTGACTTCATTACCGCCCCCGAAATCTCTCAGTGTTTTGGCGAACTCGTCGGCCTTTGGGCGGCGGTGACCTGGCAAAGCCTGGGCGCGCCCGCGGCGTTCAACCTCGTCGAGCTCGGCCCAGGGCGCGGGACCTTGATGGCCGACGTCCTGCGCTCGGCGGTCCTGATGCCGGGTTTCGGTGCCGCCGCCCAACTGCATTTGGTGGAGCGCTCAAGCAGCCTCCGTCACCGCCAGCGGCGCACACTGACGGGGCGCGATATCCGCTGGCACGACAGCCTCGCGAGCCTGCCGCCGGGCCCCACCCTCTTCCTCGCCAATGAATTCCTGGACGCCCTGCCCATCCGCCAATGGGCGTTCACCGACCGCTGGAACGAGCGGCGCATCGCCGGCGACGGCGACGCCTTCCGCTTTGTGCTGGCGCCCACCGCGCGAAGCATTCCGGCGCCCGCCGTTGCCGGCAGCATTTACGAGGACTCCCCCGCCATCGACGCCGTGGTGCGCGAGATCGCCGCGCGCCTGATCCGCGATGGCGGCACGGCCCTGTTGATCGACTATGGCTATGCGCAAGGCCATGGCGACACGCTTCAGGCCGTGCGCCGCCATGCGCCGGTGGAGGCCCTGGCCGCACCGGGCACGCGTGACCTGACGGCTCATGTGAATTTCGGCGCGGTCGCCGCCACGGCACGCGCCGCCGGCGCCGGGGTGTTTGGACCGCTGGAGCAAGGAACCTGGCTGCGCCGCCTCGGCATCGAGGTCCGGGCGGAGAAACTAGGGCGCGGCAAATCCGCCGAGGTTCGTGAAAGCATTCTGGCCGGTGTGCGGCGATTGACCGACGCCCGCGCCATGGGCAGTTTGTTCAAGGTCATGGCGTTGGCGCAGCCCTCGCTGAACACCCTCGAAGGCTTCGATCCAAAGGAACCCGCGTGAACCTCACCGATACCCTGCCCCCCGTCCTCGAGATCGCGGGATTACACCTCTCGGGCGTGCGCCACGGTTTTTTCGGGCGCACGGGTGGGCGCTCGCACGGGATCTACACCAGCAATAATTGCGGCTTCGGGTCGGGCGATGACCGCGAGACCGTGGCGGCCAACCGCGCCGCCTGTGCCGCGCGCCTGGGACTGCCGGGACTCGTCACCGTGCAGCAGCGCCATACGCCGAAGGTCGAGCTGGTGACCGCGCCGTGGACGGCGGACGCGGCCCCCGTGGCGGACGCCATGGTGACCGATGTCCGGGGCATCGGGCTCGGTATCCTCACCGCCGATTGCGCGCCGGTGCTGTTCGCCGACGCCAAAGCCGGTGTGATCGGCGCGGCTCACGCCGGCTGGCGCGGCGCGTTCGACGGCGTGATCGAGGCCACGGTTGCGGCCATGGCCGCACTCGGCGCGAAGCGCGGCGACATCGCGGCCGCGGTCGGCCCGTGTATCGGCCAGCAGTCCTATGAAGTGGGGCCGGAGTTCGTGGCCCGCTTCGTGGAGCGCGACAAAGCCTACGCCCGCTATTTCGCCAATGCCACGGCCGACGGCCACCACGACTTCGCGCTGGCCGACTTCGTGGGGGACGCCTTGCGCGACGCCGGCGTGGGCAGCGTGGTGCTGTCGGGCCGCGACACCTGCGCCGAGGCAGACACCTATTTCAGCTACCGCCGCACGACCTTGCGCAAGGAGCCGGACTACGGGCGCCAGATTTCGGTGATCGGACTTGTTTAAAGACGTGGTGTTTAAGAAGGGCGCGGTCCTGGCGCTCGCGCTGGCGCTCTGCGCCTGCGGCTCGGTGCCGCAGCCGTTCCGGGATGCGCCGCGCGCCACCACCGACAATCCCCTGCTCGATGTGCCGAGTGCGGTGGGAATCGCGGTATTGCCGGTCACGCATGTCCCGCCGCCCCTGAACCGGGAGATATCCAAGGCCCTGGCGACCCGGCTGCAGGCCCTCGACATCCCTGCCGAGGCGGTCGACAGCAACGCCGGTCTCGGCTTTACGCTGACGGGCGATGCCCAAAACGTCGTCACCGCGCCGTCCGGCGTTACCGCGACCATCGTCTGGAGCCTGCGCTCGCGTCGTGGTCCCTCGGGCGAGTACCGGCAAAATGTCGCGATCCCCGCGAACGCCTGGCGCGAGGGCGCCACCTCGGTCGAGGATGTCGCGACGCAGCTGGCCGGCGCCGCCGGTGTCTCGATCGTCGCGCTGGTGGGGGGAGAGGCCCCGGTCCAGGTCGCGGTCCCGCGCGCGCGGCTGCCGCGAATCGCGATTGCCCCCGTGGAGGGCGCCACCGGGGATGGACGCGAGTCGCTCCGCCTGGCCCTCATCCAGGTGATGTTCGAGCGCGGCGTGGCGCGGGACGACTCCAACCCCGAGGTCACATTGCGCGCCGTCATGACCAGCGAGCCGGTCCCCGGCGATCAGCTGAAGGTCGCGATCGTCTGGCGCGCCGTCGGCCGGGACGGCAAGGATCTGGGCACGGTCCGGCTCGACAACACCATTCCCGCCGGTGCATTGGACGGCCCCTGGGGCCCCACGGCTTTCGCCATCGCGACAGCCGCGGCGCCCGACTTGGTGGCTTTGTTGGGCACGGCCGCCGTAGCGCCGTGAAGATCGGCTGAATTTAGGCAACGCCCGGTGTTTACACTGGGAGGTGAGGTTGATACTTTCCGCGCGCTTGAGGGAAGGGTGCGCTCAGGCAGCCGCGAACTTATTTTCATGAGTAGGCGGTGCGGGGGCACTCACTCTAATCGAATTCGGTGCCATGAAAATTCTGGCGGGTAACAGCAACAAACCTGTGGCCGAAGCCATCGGCGCTTGCCTCCATCTCCCGCTCACCAACGCCAGCATCAAGCGCTTCTCCGACATGGAGATCTTCGTGGAAATCCACGAGAACGTGCGCGGCGAAGACGTATTCGTGATCCAGTCGACCTCCTACCCCGCCAACGACAACCTGATGGAGCTGCTGATCACCCTGGACGCCTTGCGCCGGGCCTCGGCGCGCCGCGTCACCGTGGTGATCCCCTATTACGGCTATGCCCGCCAGGACCGTAAAACCGGCGGCCGCACGCCGATCACGGCCAAGCTGGTGGCCAACCTTCTAACCAACGCCGGCGCCGGCCGCGTGCTGTCGCTCGACCTGCACTCCGGCCAGATCCAGGGCTTCTTCGACATCCCGCTCGACAATCTCTATTCGGCGCCGGTGTTCACCCAGGACATCATGGCCAAGTTCAAAGGCGAGGAACTGGTGATTGTATCGCCCGACGTGGGCGGCGTGGTGCGCGCGCGCGCGGTCGCCAAACGCATCCACGCGGACCTTGCCATCATCGACAAGCGCCGCGAAAAGGCCGGCGTGTCGGAAGTCATGAACATCATCGGCGAAGTGGACGGCCGCACCTGCATCCTGGTGGACGACATTGTCGATTCGGCCGGCACCCTGTGTAACGCCGCCAAGGCCCTGGTCGACGCCGGCGCGAAGTCGGTGTCGGCCTATGTCACCCACGGCGTGCTCTCGGGCGGCGCCGTCGGCCGGGTCAGCTCCTCGCCGCTCAGGGAACTGGTGATCACCGACAGCATCCAGGCCACCGAAGCGGTCCGCCTGGCCGACAACATCCGCCAGCTGTCGATCGCGCCCCTGATGGCCGAGGCCATCAAGCGCATCAGCCTCGAGGCCTCGGTCTCCAGCCTGTTCGAGTAATCCGCCCGCTGAGCTGCCGCCCGCCGCGCTATCGGCTGTTTAGCTATCGACCCCGGCCCGGTTTTGCGCTTTGATTCAGCCGTTCAGGTAACGGCGGAGACCTTGATGGCGCGCGCGGTTCTGGCGGCACTCCTTTTTGCGGCAACCATCTGCATCCCTCTGTTTCAGGCGGATGCTTTCGCGGCCGAGCCCGAGATCACGCGGCCGTTCTCGCCCAAAGAGAACCAGGCCGATATGAGCCGCCTCAGGGATTTCGTCTACCCGCCCGGCTACTCCGACGATTTCATCGTCGCGCTTGAGAACGGCAAGGTGCCGGGCGAGATGACGGTGGCCGAGTTCTCGCGCCTTCATTGCGGCGAGTCCGCGCGCATCGTGCTCAATCCGTGCATGGTGCGCTATACGACGCCCATGGGGCCCGCCTATTTCGTTGTCACCACCGGCGAACACCAGTCCTTCACCGACGCCCGCGCCGCCACCAAGTATTTCAACGACCGCATGGGTTCGGCGTTCATGGAACTCGACGTGGAAGTCGACGCCCTCAACCGCTTCATCGAGGATTTCTGCAGCGATATCGAAAAGGGCATGAGCGCGCGCGAAGCATTGAGCAGCCGGGGCGAACGGCCGCGCATCAATCACGCCATCGCCGGCGTGAACCCGGAGGCGAAATTCCCGTTCTCCAACCTGATCCAATGGGAAAAGTGCGCCGACTGCGTCGGCATCGTCGCGGTGCGGCAGGAAACCGCGGTTCAGGAGCCGCGCTGCGGCAACGTGCGCAAGCAGAATGTACCCCGCGTGGCGTTCTTCGTGATCGACCGCCTGACGTCGCGCGGCTACGGCACCCTGGACGAAGGCCTCAAGACCTTCGGCGATAAAGTCGGGCTGAAGATTAACTGATCCCCCCTTAGCCCCGGGACGGCCCCAGGGGGCGCGGGACCGGGGTGGCGCCTCACCCCGGAGGCCAAGGCCGGAATGGTCGGGGGAAGGTTAAAACCTCTATTCCTGGGGTGGCTTAGGCCTGGCGGCCTGGCACGGTGTATGCCTTGAACACCCTATGCCGCGCGCCTTGAAGATCATGGGCGAACCGTGTACATGACCGCCTTCCCGTGGGGGTACCCACGGGCGTTTTTGGCGCGGCCGCACCCCTGGAGGCGGACAAGCGCCACATAGGAGAACTTAAATCCTATGGTATTGATCTTAAAGGAGAAAACCGATGCCTAAGACCAGCAGCTTGCAGGTACAGGGGC
>CANJOI010000151.1 GCA_947475365.1 Fidelibacterota bacterium
GTCCGACTTCCCGCGGACATTATCGGCGTGAGGTGAAAAATCCTCAAACGCGCCTACATATTAAACTCGATTGCGCCGTCCAGCGCCCGGGCGGATCATCCCGGCGCGCGGAGATGCGCTAAAACCCTTTGATTTCAGGCCTAAACGCCCATGTCCTCGCCCCGGCGCGCGCTCGCTTCGCCCACGCTTTTCAGCAACTTTGCCGGTCCACTGGTTGAGCCGTCATCGCTGCGGGCGCGTATTACCGCGGCCTATCGCCGGCCGGAGCCGGAATGTGTTGCCGCGCTGATCGATGCGGCGACTCTCACGCCGGAGCAATCCAAGGCAACCGCGGCGCTTGCGCGAAAACTGGTTGAGACGTTGCGCGCCAAGAGCGCGATGTCGGGCGTGAAAGCTCTCATTCAGGAATATTCGCTGTCCAGCGAGGAGGGCATCGCGCTCATGTGCCTTGCCGAAGCCCTGCTGCGTATTCCCGACCGCGCCACGCGTGACGCGTTGATCCGCGACAAGCTGACCAAGGGCGACTGGATGTCACATGTGGGCGGCAGCCCGTCGTTGTTCGTGGAGGCCGCCACCTGGGGCCTTGTCGTCACCGGCAAGCTACTTGATGGACCGGGCGACAGAGGGTTGGGCGCCGCGCTCACAGCACTCATCGCCCGGTGCGGCGAGCCGGTGATCCGCAACGCGGTCGACGTGGCCATGCGTTTGATGGGCGACCAGTTCGTCACCGGCCAGACCATTGAAGAGGCCCTCGAACGCTCCCGCAAGATGGAACTCAAAGGCTTCCGCTACTCGTACGACATGCTGGGGGAGGCCGCGACCACCGCCCAGGAAGCGGTGCGCTATTATGCCGACTACGAGCGCGCCATCCAGGCCATCGGAGAGGCGTCGGCCAGCCGCGGCATCGTCAATGGGCCGGGGATCTCCATCAAGCTGTCGGCCTTGCACCCGCGTTATTCCCGCGCCCAGGCCCACCGCGTCATGACCGAATTGCTGCCGCGCGTGAAGCAGCTGGCGGCCCTGGCCAAGAGCTACGACATCGGCCTCAATATCGACGCCGAGGAGTCCGAACGCTTGGAAATCTCGCTCGACCTGCTGGAGGCGCTGTGTTTCGACCGTGACCTAGCGGGATGGAACGGGATCGGCTTCGTGGTGCAGGCCTACGGGAAACGCTGCCCGGCCGTCATCGACTATGTGGTGGACCTTGCGCGGCGCAGCGGCCACCGCATCATGGTGCGCCTGGTGAAGGGCGCTTACTGGGATTCCGAAATCAAAAAGGCGCAGGTGGACGGCCTTGCGGATTTTCCGGTCTATACGCGCAAAGTCCACACCGACGTCGCCTATATCGCCTGCGCCCGCAAGCTGCTGGACGCGCGCGACGTGGTATTTCCGCAGTTCGCCACCCACAATGCCCAGACCCTCGCGACGATCGTGACCCTGGGCGGCGAACCGTTCGCGCCCGGCCAATATGAGTTCCAGTGCCTACACGGCATGGGTGAGGCGCTGTACGAAGAAGTGGTCGGCGCCGGAAAATTGAACCGGCCGTGCCGCATCTATGCACCCGTCGGCACCCACGAAACCCTGCTGGCCTACCTGGTGCGCCGCCTGTTGGAAAACGGCGCCAATAGTTCCTTCGTCAACCAGGTCTATGACCCCGATATCTCTGTTGCAGCGCTGACCGCCGATCCGGCGGTCGCCGCGCGCGCGATTGAGCCCCTTGGCGCGCCGCACCCGCGTATCGCATTGCCCAAAGATTTGTTCGGCGCGTCGCGGCGGAATTCCGGGGGTGTGGACATCGCCAATGAGTCAGTTCTCGCGGGCCTCGCGAGGGCTTTTCAGGTCCATGGCGGCCAACACTGGGACGCCGCTCCCATCATCGGCGGGGAGGTTCAGCAGGGTGCGGCGCGCGCCGTGCTGAACCCCGCCGACCATCACGATGTGGTGGGGCAGGTGGCCAACGCCACGCGGGCGCATGTGGACGCGGCTTTCGCGCGCGCCGGCAGCGCCGCCCCGGCCTGGGCGCGGGTGCAGGCCACTGAACGCGCCGCCATTCTGGCGCGGGCCGCCGATCTTCTGGAAGCGCGCATGACGCCGCTGCTGGCCTTGATCATCCGCGAGGCCGGAAAATCGCTGCCCAACGCCGTCGCGGAGGTGCGCGAAGCCGTGGACTTTCTGCGTTACTACGGCGCGGAGGCTGTGCGCACCTTGTCGCAGGGCGGCAACGATCCGGTGGGGCCGGTGGTCTGCATCAGTCCGTGGAATTTTCCGCTCGCGATCTTCACCGGGCAGATCGCGGCGGCATTGGCGGCGGGCAACCCCGTGCTGGCCAAGCCCGCCGAGGAAACGCCGCTGATCGCCGCGGAAGCCGTGCGAATCCTGCATGAAGCCGGCGTGCCCGGTGACGTGTTGCATCTGCTCACCGGCGAAGGCGACGTGGGCGCGGCGCTCGTCGGCCACCCCGCCTGCCGCGCCGTGATGTTCACCGGCTCCACCGAAGTTGCGCGCATTATCCAGCGGACCTTGGCGAACACGCTGTCCTCCAAGGGCCGCCCGATCCCGCTGATCGCCGAAACCGGCGGCCAGAACGCCATGGTGGTGGATTCTTCGGCCCTGGCGGAACAAGTGGTGGGCGATGTCCTGTCCTCGGCTTTCGACAGCGCGGGGCAGCGCTGCTCGGCCTTGCGGGTGCTGTGCCTGCAGGAGGACGTGGCGGACCGCATTCTCACGATGCTCAAAGGCGCCATGAACGAACTGTCGGTGGGCTCTCCGGACCGCCTGAGCATCGATGTCGGCCCCGTGATCACCGCCGAAGCGCGGGACAATATCCTCACGCATATCGAGGCCATGCACGCCAGAGGCGCCAAGGTGACGCAGGCGCCGATGGGTGATGTGTCTCAGGGCACTTTCGTGCCGCCCACTTTGATCGAAATCGGCAAAATCTCCGACCTGACGCGGGAAGTGTTCGGGCCGGTTCTGCATGTGGTCCGCTACGCCCGTGATGACGCCGGCGCGCTGATGACGGCGATTAACGCCACGGGCTATGGCTTGACGTTCGGCCTCCACACGCGCCTCAATGAAAGCATCGAACGCGCTTTGGCGCGGATCGAGGCAGGCAACATCTACGTCAACCGCAACGTCATCGGCGCGGTGGTGGGGGTGCAACCATTCGGCGGGCGCGGGTTGTCGGGCACCGGCCCCAAGGCCGGTGGTCCACTGTACATGCGTAAACTGCTGGAAAGTCCGCCCAAGGCGCTGCCGGTGCCGCCGGGTCCCACCGCGGTGCTGGCGCACGCCTATTGTGACTGGCTGCTCGCCGGTGGCCGCGACCTGGAGGCCGAGCGCTGCCGTGGCTATGCCGCCCGTGCGGTGGTCGGGCGGAAGATCGACCTTCCCGGACCTGTGGGCGAAAGCAACATCTATGAACTCCGCCCGCGCGGGCAGGTGCTGCTGATGCCCTTCACCGACACCGGTCTCCTGCTGCAATTGGGCGCTGTGCTGGCCACGGGCAACGAAGCCGTGTTCGATGCCCGCGCGGTGAACACCGGCCCGCTCAAGACTCTGCCTGAGCAGATCGCGCGGCATGTGAGAGTTGTGCCGGACTGGACCAAGGGGCCGTTGCCGGCGGCGGCGCTGGTGGAGGGCGACCCAGCGCGCCTGAAAGCGGTGAGCGCGGAAATCGCGGCTGTGGATGGTCCCGTCATCCCCGTCCAGGGGCTGTCCAGCGCCGACCTCGCGCAGGGGGCCGCCGACTTCAACCTCGATGGCCTCATCGAGGAGCGGTCGGTGTCCATCAACACCACCGCCGCCGGTGGCAACGCCAGCCTCATGGCGCTGGAAGTCTAGGCCTTCTTCTTAGCTTTTGCTTTGACCTTGAGGGCGGCCCGCTTCTGGGCGGGGAGGCGCTTGCCCTGGGCGATTTCGCTGGTCATCCAGTCGGTGAAGGCCGTGACGATGGGCGCATTGCGCAGTTCATTGCGGCAGACGATGTAGAACGCGGCGGGCGCGGGCACCTTCAGTGCGAACGGCGCGATCAGGCGGCCTTCCGCCAGCAAGCGGCTGGTGGTGACGCTGTCGCCCAAGGCCACGCCATGGCCATGAATGGCGGCCTCGATGGCGAGATGGGCGTCGGACATATTGTAGGAGCGCACGCCGCTCATGGAGGGGGCGCGCGCGGCCGACAGCCAGTTCTGCCACTCGCGGCCGTCGTCGCCATGCAGCATGGTGTGCTGCAACAAGTCGGAGACGTCGCGCAGCGGTTTGGCGTTCACCAGGGGCGGGCTGCATACCGGGAACAGATTCATCTGTGTCCACAATTGCACATGCCGGTCCGGCCAGGCGCCGTTGCCGTAGCGGATGCACAAATCAACGTCGGCGGACGAGATATCGGCGTCGTCATTGGAGGCCATCAGTTTGAGCTGAATTCCCGGATAGCGCTTGATAAAGCCGCCCAGGTGCGGGATCAGCCAGAATGACGCCAGCGCCGGCACGCAACTCACCACCAGATCACCCTCGGTCTTCTGGCGGGTGAGGAGGGCGGATGCCTCCGCGATGGAATCGAAAGCCGCGGCGATCGAGGGCTGGAGGGCGGAGCCGTGCGAGGAGAGGCGCAGACGCCCGGCGTCGCGGTGGAACAGGGTCACTTTCAACGCCTCTTCGAGCGCGCGGATCTGGTGGCTGACCGCGCCGGGCGTGACGTTCAGCTCGGCGGCCGCGCGCGAGACCGAGAGATAGCGCGCCGTGGCTTCGAAAGCCCGGAGCGGATTGAGCGGGGGCAGGCGTTTGCGCATAAAAAATGACCGTTGAGAGATTCTCACTACATTGCCCTCATTAAAGTCGTTTGCCAAGGTGGCGCCTGGGGCGGAGCATCGCCGCTTAGCTGTTTCGGCGGTACCTTTGAGAGGCTTTTCAGATGCTTGTGGTCGTTGCAGCGCAGGTCGGCAAGGTCCTCACGCCTGGTCTGGTCATTGAGGCGTTGCGCGAAGCTTTCCAGGCGCCCATCACGGTGCCGGTACGCCACCATCACTCCATTCCGCGCGGCGCGGACGAAACGGCGACGCTTTTGCTGATGCCGGCTTGGCAAACAAGCGGCGGATATATCGGTGTTAAAATCGCCTCGGTTTTTCCGCTCAATGCCCAACGCAACGCACCCTCGGTGGAGGCCTCGTATCTCTTAATGGCGGGCGACACCGGCACGCCGCTCGCGGTCATGGATGGCCGCGCGATTACCTTGTGGCGCACCGCGGCGGCCTCGGCCTTGGCCGCGGGCTATCTCGCCAAGCCCAACGCCAGCCGCCTCCTGATCGTGGGCGCGGGCGCCTTGGCGCCTTATCTCATCAGGGCCCATGCCACCGCACGCCCGATTTCCGAGGTGGAAATCTGGAACCGCGACGCGAGCAAGGCCGAGCATCTCGCCGCGCGGCTTGACGGCGCGTTGCGTGTAAGAGCGGCGCCGGATCTGGAGGCGGCGGTGCGCCGCGCCGACGTCATCAGCGCCGCGACCCTCTCGACCGAACCCCTGATCAAAGGCGCGTGGCTTCAGCCGGGCACTCATGTGGACCTGGTGGGCGGGTTCACGCCCAAGATGCGCGAGGCCGATGACGACTGCGTCCGCAAGGCTTCGGTATTCGCGGACACCAGGGCAGGCGCCTCCAAGGAAGCCGGCGATCTCGTGCAACCTTTGCAGGCGGGCGTTATCACCGAGAAGGACATCAAAGGCGACCTGTTCGATCTCTGCCGCGGCCTGCATCCGGGGCGCGCGCGCGCAGACGAAATCACATTCTTCAAGTCGGTGGGCACGGCGATTGAGGATCTCGCCGCCGCGGTGCTGGTCTACAACCGCGTCAAGGCGTGACGCGAAAGACGTCGCAAAACCGCAATCATCGCGCGTTATGAGAAAATCTCACGACGCGCGGTTTAATAAACTCGATTGAGAAATGACCTGAGAGCGCCCACCCTTTTACATATCGCTGAGATGTGTTGGGTGCTGCCGTGAAGCAGGTTCGAGTTATCGATAACGCCAAGCAGCTGGAGAGCACGTCGCGGAACAGTGACACGTTCGATGCGCGGAACCTCGAACGTCTGCGCAAGAAGTACCAGGACAGCCCCAACGAATTCTTCGATCCGAAATTCCGCAAGGTGGCGGATCGAATTTTCGATGCGCGCGGCACGCGCCAGACGCCGTATTCCGGTATTCCGACGCTGCTCTACGCGCCCTATCTCAAGCTCACGGATGACACCGATCTCTCGCAGTTGCAAGTCGCGCTGACCGGCGTGCCCATGGACCTGGGCGTCACCAACCGCGCCGGCGCCCGGTTCGGACCGCGCGCGCTGCGCAACATCGAGCGCATCGGTCCCTACAACCACGTGCTCGACTGCATGCCGCTGGGTGAGCTCAAGGTGGCGGACATCGGCGACGTGCCGTTCCGTTCGCGCTTTGACATGCAGAGCTGCCACGACGACATTGAGGCGCACTTCACGCGCATCCTCGCGGCCGGCGCCAAAACCCTGGCGGTCGGCGGCGATCATTCCGTGACCCATCCGATCCTCAAGGCCCATGGGCGCAAGGAACCGGTGGCGGTGATTCATATCGACGCCCACTGCGACACCGGCGGAGCGACCGACGGCAACAAATTCCATCACGGCGGCCCGTTCCGCAACGCGGTACTGGACGGCGTGATCGATCCCAAACGCACCATCCAGATCGGTATCCGCGGCGCCGCCGAATACCTGTGGGAGTTCTCCAAGGATTCCGGCATGACCGTGATCCATGCCGAGGACATTGACCGCATGGGGATCGACGCGGTTATCGCCAGGACCCATGAAGTGGTCGGCAATGGTCCGGTTTACCTGTCGTTCGACGTGGACGCTATCGATCCGGCGTTCGCGCCCGGCACCGGCACGCCGGAAGTCGGCGGCCTCACAACGCGCGAAGCGCTCGCGATCATGCGCGGCATGAAGGGCCTCAATATCGTCGGCGGCGACGTGGTCGAAGTGGCGCCGGAATACGACGCCACCTACAACACCGCCCATGTGGGCGGCCAGATGCTGTTTGAACTGCTGAGCCTCATGGTCTTCAGCCCGTCCATCGGCAAACGCGCCGCTTAAACAGTATTGGCATAATCGCCTCTTTTCGCTTTTCCGAGGCCTGTTGGCCCCGTAGGCTGCCGCCGTCACATCGCTCAGGGGGCGGGCCGTGCACGGCCCGCGGGGAACCACATGCTGAATCTCATCGTCATTGCGCTCTACATCGGCGCCATGCTCGGCATCGGCTGGTACGCCAAGCGGCGCACCCGCAATGAAGAGGAGTTCCTGGTGGCGGGCCGCAGGCTCGGACCGTTCCTTTACGCCGGCACCATGGCGGCGGTGGTTCTCGGCGGCGCCTCGACGGTCGGGGGCGTTGGCCTTGGGTATCAGTTCGGCATCTCAGGCATGTGGCTGGTGTTCTTCATCGGCACGGGCGTGCTGCTGCTGTCCTGGGCGTTCGCCGCGCGCATCAACCGGCTGGAAGTTTACACGGTCAGCCAGATGCTCGAATTGCGGTTCGGTCCCGGCGCCAGCCTGCTCGCGGGCGTGGTCATGGCGGCCTACACGCTGATGCTCTCGGTCACCTCGACCATTGCTTACGGCGCGATCTTCGCGGTGCTGTTCGGCTTCGGCAAAGTGCCGGCGATCCTGCTCGGCGGCGGCGTGGTGATTCTCTATTCCACCCTCGGCGGCATGTGGTCCATCACGCTCACCGACTTCGTGCAATTCATCGTCAAGACTATCGGGATTTTCTTCATCCTGCTGCCGGTGCTGTTGCTGAAGGCGGGCGGCCTCGACGGCTTGCACGCCAAGCTCGCGCCCGAGATGTTCGATTTCGGCAATATGGGGCAGGGGCGGATCATCACGTATTTCGTGGTCTACTTCTTCGGCCTCGTGATCGGCCAGGACATCTGGCAGCGGGTGTTCACGGCAGGGAGTGAGCGGGTCGCCAAGTGGGCGGGTGTCGCCTCGGGCGTGTACTGCCTGTTCTACGCGGTCGCCGGGGCGGTCATCGGCATGTGCGCGCATGCGCTGCTGCCGGAGATCGCCGACCGCAACGACGTCTATCCGGAGATCGTCAAAATGGCCTTGCCGGAAGGGCTGTCGGGCCTGGTCATGGCCGCGGCCCTCGCCGCGATCATGTCGACCTCATCGGGCGCGCTGATCGCGACCGCCACGGTGGTGAAAGAAGACATCGCGCGGCGCCTGTTCAAAAAGGAAGCCTCCGCCGTATCGCAGGAAACCCGCGATCACGATGAAGTGCGGTCCAGCCGCGGCTACATCCTGGTGTTCGGCGTCATCGTCGTCGCCATCGCCTGCGTGCTCAAGGACGTGGTGGCCGCGCTGACCGTCGCCTACGACATTCTGGTGGGCGGGCTCGCGGTGGCCATCATCGGCGGTATTATCTGGAAGCGCGCCAACATTACCGGCGCACTGGCGAGCATCATCGCCGGCACCGTGCTGACGCTCGGATATATGGCCTACCTGGCTTTGGTCGACGGCCAGTCAGCGATGGATGCGATCCTCGCCAACGAGCCGATCTTCGCCGGCCTCATCGGCAGCCTGGTGGTGTTCGTGGCGGTGAGCCTCGCCACCGCGCCCACGCCGGACACGATCCGCGTCGAATGGGACCGGCGCATGAACAACAAACGCGCCGATACCGCGGTGACGATGTAAGGCCTAAAGTCCGGCGATCTTCTTGACGGTTGCGACCACGCGCTCCACATCGGCGTGGGTCATGGCCGGGAAGAGGGGCAGGCACAGGCACTTGCTGTAATAGGCTTCGGCGCCCGGCAGATTCACGCGCCCGTAGAGGTCCTGATAATAGGGCTGCAGGTGCACGGGCAGGTACTGCACACCGGCGCCGATATTCTCCGCCGCCAGTTTCTTCACAAACGCCGCGCGATCCAGGCCCAGCTTCGCGAAGTCGATCAGTACCGTGTAGGTGTGCCAGGCGGGATTGCCGCCAACGCGCGCCTGGTGCCGGATGGCAGGCGCCAGAGGCCTGATGAGCTTGTCGTACAGCGTCACCAGCTCGGCGCGGCTGGCAACGTGGCTCTTCAGCTTCTTGAGCTGCGACAGGCCGAGCGCGCAGTGGATGTCGCTGGCGCGGAAATTCCAGCCCAGCTCGCGCATCTGGTAGAGCCACGGATTGGCGAGGCCGTCTTCGGCGGTGGCGAAGTCCTTGAGCGCCGGATGCGACGGCGGCTTTTCCA
>CANJOI010000152.1 GCA_947475365.1 Fidelibacterota bacterium
CGACCGCTCTGACGTGCGCCCCGACGCCGCCTAGATCGTCACCGAAGCCGCCGAGTACGCCATGAAGAACGGCAAGGTGGTGATCCATGTGAATGGCCACACCGACCGCGCCGGCACCGACGCGTACAACCTCGCGCTCTCCGAACGCCGCGCCCGCGCGGTGCAGGCCGAGCTGACCAATCAGGGCTTCACGGCGAACCAGATCACCATCTCGGGCAAAGGCGAGTCCGAGAACCTGGTGCCCACGGGCGACGGGGTCCGCGAACCTCAGAACCGCCGTGTGGAAATCGTGATGGATCCCTAAGCTCCATCACTGACGGCTAAGACTGAAAAGGGGCGCAGTAATGCGCCCCTTTTTCTTTGCCATCCTCACGACATACGTCTAGCCGCCTCGCAGAGTGGAGCTTTTGCTCCCTCATGAAAGGTCTAGCCCCAATCAGGATGGCTCACGCCTTATGGACCTTTATAATAACCAAGTCGGGCGGTCGGCACCGGAAGACGCGCCGGTCAACTTCTTTAGGCCGGGCTTAGCGATTGAGGATGCGCGCGCAAGGGGATTGCTCCGCAGATCACCTTTCCAGAAATAGATTGATGAAGCTGGGCATAAAAATTCTCAAATACCTGGGCGTGACAGTGCTGTTCGTGGCCCTTGCCGTCTATTGGGATCTAAATACCAAAGTGCTTGTGCACAACATCTCTACGCAATCTCTAACCGAAGTCACCATTTCCCTGGTCGAGGGGGGAGAAATCGCTGATGTCGTGCTTTGGAAGGGGAGCATTGAGCCTGGCGATGCCAAGGGGTATCGGGGCATCGCTCCGGATGACGGCAGTTTGATCGTATCGGTCACGACCGCGGATACCACGGCGCAGGTAGACCTTGGCTATGTGTCTGGGCCGATAACCACCAATGCCTATCTTAAGGTATCGTCCAAGAACGATATAAAAGTTACCGAAATCCCGCCGCTCTGGCACGTCGCGCTGGCGGGCGTTTGGTTCCTGCTGAAACCGGTCGAATGGCTGTTGCAGGCCGTAGCTGTATTGGCGTCATGACTTGCTCCACGCACAGTGCGGACGGGAGTGAACAAGCATGCCGCTCTCTGCGCAGGTAGCTGGATTGAGCCGTATCCGACGATTGCAAATGGCGGTGCTGGGCTTCAGCTTATTTTGTGGCGGCATCGGCAGAATTCCAAGCATGACCTTGCGGTTTGAAGTCGGCGCGACCGCGCGGTGCAGGCCGAATTGACCAAACAGGGCTTCACGGCGAACCAGATCACCATCTCGGGCAAAGGCGAGTCCGAGAATCTGGTTAGAAATCTGCCGGCAGGACCCGGCAATGCGGTAATGATGGGCACCCATGAGTACGCGGCGACCAACGTACCATCCCTGGCAATTTGGGCTTCACCGCGCCTCACGCCCCCTTTTACGGATCCAGCTGCGATTGTGCGATTTCAGGCGAATGATCTGCGGAATATAGCCCGTTATAACAGGATCGCTCCGGTCTTGCCCAAAGTACGCTTCGTACGTATCGCGCAGGCGGATCACTATATCTTCCAGTCGAATGAGGCTGAGGTATTGCGTGAAATGAGAACATTCATAACGTCCCTGCCGAAATAGGCATTGTCGCAAGGCCGCTGAGCGCTGGGCGGCCTCTATGACATTTTCTCCGATCCCCACTATGATCCTGACTCGCTGGACGTGCGCCGCATAGGCGGACGCTAGGATGTGTAGCAGCACGAAATCGCGTCGCCAATCTGGAGGCTGAAGTGGAAGTTTGGCAGAGCCTGGAGGATTGGCAGAAACTGCTGATAGGGGCCGTCGCAAGTTGCGTCATTTACTATGTGCTCATGAAGACGACGCGATCTGCAAGAGACGCTGCCACGCGGTTTCTTAACGGGAAGCGGCAGTATGAACTTCCGCACTACATAGCGGCTCTCTCAGGCAATGAGATTCACATCACGCGGCCCGACGGGAGCGCTGCCTTCGTCGATATTTCCGATTTAAGCAAAGTCCTCGTGGCGACGAACGACGGCGGTCCCTGGGACTATGATGTTTGGTTTGTGCTCGAAGGAAGCAAGGGCAGCCTCGAGTTTCCGCTAGAGACACGCGGGCGTGAGGAAGTGCTGGCGCTCCTGAAGCAATTGCCGGGGTTTGAATTGCGGGGCATGAACTCAACAGGCAATGCGCGGTTTGAATGCTGGCCGAATCCCAAAACTGAGCCCTTGGTATCGTGAGAGCATGAAACCAACCGCCAACACCCGGTGCCGAATCTGTGAAGCCACCTTCCACTGCGGCGTGGACATGGATGGCCCGTGCTGGTGTATGGAGATCCCAAAGATCATTCCGGTGGAGGGGGCGATAAGCTGCCTGTGCCCCAACTGCTTGGAACGGGAAATCGCCCGGCGTCGGGCCGAAAGGAATGCAGCGTCATGAAAATCCCCACCCTCCCGTTCACCGTTACCGACTGGTCCAAGGTCGAGCCCACGCACCATCCTGGCGAGAGCGGCGAGGCGTTGTGGCGCACGCTGAACATCGGCGATCTGCGCGTGCGCATGGTGGAGTACTCACCCGGATATCTGGCCGATCACTGGTGCGACCGCGGGCATGTGCTCTATGTGCTTGAGGGCGAGTTGGAATCGCAGCTCAAGGACGGGCGCAAGTTCACCCTCACACCGGGTATGAGCTATCAGGTCTCCGACTTTGGCGACGCGGCGCACCGCTCCTACACGGCAACTGGCGCCAAACTTTTCATCGTCGATTAGCGCGCGGTCTTTTGGACCGCGCCTTTTTTTATCTGGAATAGACGCGGGGTGCCTCATGAAAAAGCTGCTCATTGTCCTCGCGGTTCTTTTTCCCGCTTGCGCGCAAGCGGCGCTGGTGGACGAGGTGCGGGCCTGGCGCATGGCCCACGAAGCGGAGGTCGTGGCCACGGTGTCCGAGCTCACGCGCCTGCGCAGCGTGCCCGCCGATCCGGAGGGACTCACCAACACCGCCGCGCGGCTGCAGGCCCTGCTGGCCGCGCGCGGCTTCGCGGTGCAGATGCTGCCGGCGGCCGGCGCGCCGCCCATTGTATTCGCGGAGCTGAAGACGCCCGGCGCCAAACGCACCGTCACCTTCTACGCCCATTACGACGGCCAACCGGTGACGGCGAGCGAATGGCATTCCGAGCCGTTCACGCCGGTGATGCGTGCCGGGAAGGTGGATGCGCGCGAGATCGACATGAAGGCCGCCAAGGCCCCCTACGATCCCGAATGGCGGCTGTTCGGCCGCGCCGTGGGCGACGACAAATCCTCCATCACCGCGTTCCTCGCCGCTTTCGACGCCCTCAAGGCCGCCAAGCGCGCGCCTTCGGTGAACATCAAGGTCATCTGGGAGGGCGAGGAGGAGCGCAGCTCGCCGCATCTTGAGGGTGTGCTGCGCGCCAACCAGGCGCTGCTGGCCTCCGACCTGTGGCTCATCGGCGACGGGCCCATGCACCAAAGCCGCACGCCGACCTTGTATTTCGGCGCGCGCGGCACCCTCAGCCTGGAAGCGGTGATCTACGGCCCGCTGGCGGCGCTGCACGACGGACATTACGGCAACTGGGTGCCCAACCCGGCGGCCATGGCGGCGGACTTTATTTCCTCGCTGCGCGATTCCGAAGGCGGTATCGCCATCCCCAATTTTGGGTCCGACGTGCGCCCGCTCACGGCCGCCGAGACTAAAGCCATCGCGGAGTTGCCGCCGGTGGAAGCGGCGCTGAAACAGGAGTTCGGCATCGGGCGTTCGGAAGGTTCGGCGGGCCTCACCGCCAGCACCATGCGCCCCGCCATCAATGTGCGCGGCTTCCGGGCGGGGCAGGTGGGGGTACAGGCGGCCAACGCCATCCCCACCGAGGCGGCGGTGTCCTTCGATTTCCGCCTGGTGCCGGACCAGACACCCGCGACCGTGAAGAAGAAGGTCGAGGATTACATCAAGGCCAAGGGCTGGACGGTGGTGGCCGCCGATCCCGACGCGGCCGCCCGCGCCGCCCACGGGCGCATCGTCAAACTCACCTGGGGCGGCGGCTATCCCGCCCTGCGCAGCGATATGGACTCACCCGCGGCCAAGGCGGTCATCGCCGCCGCCGGCCGCGCGGCGGGCAAGAAACTCGCATTGCTCCCGATGATGGGCGGCAGCGTGCCGATCAATATGTTCGAGGATGTTTTCCACGTCCCCATCATCGGCCTGCCCATTGCCAACCACGACAACAACCAGCACGCCGCGGACGAGAACCTGCGGCTTGGCAACCTATGGGCCGGGATCGAAACCTACGCTGGGTTGATGGCCGACCTTAGTTGGTAAAAATTATTATAAATCAACGGTCTGCCATATTTACGCGAAGGCACCGCCCCTTCCTCCCGCTATAGTAACGAACCGGAGCAAGGTGGGCTAAAGTGCCCGCCGGCCGGATTGGGGGAATAGGGCGTGAGCGGGACTGGAGCGCGTGTGCTGGTGGCGGACGATGACGAGGTGTTGCGGCGCCTGGTCACGCATGTTTTGAATCGCGAAGGCTATCAGGTTGTGATCGCCGGCAACGGCGAGGAAGTGCTGGAGCACGTCAGGTCGCGCCGGCCGGACGCCATCATCCTGGATGCGATGATGCCGGGTATCGATGGCCTCGAGGTGCTGCACATGCTGCGCCAGGGCGAGGCCACGCGCGATATCCCGGTCATCATGCTCTCCGCCCGCTCGCAGGAGCGCGACGTGGTGCGCGGCTTTGACTTCGGCGCGAACGATTACCTCGGTAAGCCCTTCAAGCCGGGAGAACTCCTGGAGCGCCTGAAGCGGCTCCTCGGCGCCTCCCAGCCGCCGGGTGTCGACGCTTGAAATATCTGGCGCCTTTCATCGTCGCGGCGGTTTGCGCCGCCTCGGCCGCCCATGCCCAGACCGGCGGCGCCATTGACGCCGCGCGCGCCGCGCGGCGGGCCCAGGATTTCGCCGCCGCCGAGCGCGCTTACGGCCAGGCGCTGGCCGCGCGCCCGGGCGACGCGGAGATCCTGACCGAACTCGCCCTGGTGCAGGGCTTCCAGGCCCACTACGACGCCGCGCTCGCCACCATCCTGCGCGCGGAGGCCGCCGCGCCCAACGATCTCGACATCCGGCTGGCCAAGGCGCGCATTCTCGGGTGGATGGGGCGCTACGCCGAGGCGGGCACGGCGCTCGACCAGGTGGCTGGCGGCGCGGCCCCGCGACGCCGACGCGCTTGCCTTGCAGGGACGTCTCGCGCTGTATCAGAACATGCCGGGCCGGGCGCGCGACGCTTTCGCCCGCGCGCTGGCGTTGGACGCCCGCAATCTCGATGCGGTGATCGGCCTGGGCGACGCGGCCCGCGCCGCCGGTAGCGAAAAGGACGCGCGCGCCTATTACGAACAAGCCCGCGCCCTCGACCCCGGTTCCAGGGACGTCGCCGAGCGTCTGGCGGGCGCGCCAGCGGCGGCCTTGCCCCGATGGGCGGTCAGCGCCGCCGCCGGCCATAGCTGGCTCAAGCGCACCACCCTCAAGGATTGGTCGGAGCAGTCGTTCCGCCTGGAGCGCATCACCAACGGCGGCGGTTTTTGGGCGGGCCTCGATCATGCCCAGCGCTTCGGCCTGGACGACGTGGAGATCGCCGCCGGCGCTTCGGCGCGGCTGGCCGACGGCGTGTCGGCAACGGTCGAAGGCGCGGCCACACCCAACGACGATTTCCTCCCGGCCTGGCGTTTCGCCGCCGGTCTGAACGCGCGGCTGGGCGAAACCACCTTCGCGCTCGTGGACGGCTCCGTGCGCCACTACGCCACGGGCACCGTGAAGGGCGTCAGCGCCGGCCTCGAGCAGTACCTGGTGGACGGCAGGCTCGATCTGAGCGCGCGCTTCGTGAACAGCTTCGATCCCACCGGCCGTCACCTCACCGGGTACAGCGTGGCCGCAACTGTGATCCCCATCGACCGCCTGCGCCTGCGCGCGGGCTATGCCGATGCGCCGGAAGCCGACGCCGGCGTGGTCGCGGGCACGCGGAGTGTGAGCGCCGGGCTGGCCTTCGACCTGACACCGCGCCTGACCTGGCGCATCGATTATCTGCGCGAAGACCGTAGCGGCTCCTACTTGCGGCAGGAGCTGGTCTCGGGACTCAGCTATAAGTTCTAGCGCCATGGAAGGCGCATGGCTCCTCCGCCTGATCCTGCAAATATCCGTGGGCCTCGCGCTCGCGAGCATCGCCGCACTGCTGCTGCTGTTCGTGCGGCGTGTGATCATCATGCGGTTCGAGGCCGCCAACGCCCGCCGCCGCGGCGAGCTGCAGGACATGATTTATGGAGCGCTGGAAAACCCGGCCGCCCTCACCAAGGGGCGGTTGAGTGCGCGTGACCAGCGCCTGCTGCTGGCGGTGGTCACGGAACTGCTGCGCGGCGTCGATGGCGAGATGCGCGACCAGCTCAAAGCCATCCTGGCCCACCATATCGACCTGGGCCGCCTGATCGCCGGACTCCAGCATGCCTTGCCAGCCGACCGCGCCAAGATCGCGGCCCGTCTGTTCTGGTCTCAGGCGCCCGAGGTTCACGCGGCCTTGCGCGGAGCCCTGGACGATTCCGAGCCGGAAGTGGTGCTGGCCGCGGCCAATGCACTGCTGGCGGCCGGGCAGGGCATCGACCTGCTGACGCTGGCGCCGAAGCTGGAAGCGCGGCGCATGCTGGGCAATCGCGCGGTGCGCGACCTGTTCCGCAAGCTGGCGCCCGACAACGGCGCGGCGCTGTTCACGTTCCTGGACCATGCGAATCCCGCGGTCGTGGTGCTGGCGATCGACGCCCTGGCGCGCGCGCCCAGCATCCCCGCCTTGGAGCGCCTGCGCGCGGCCGCCAATGCGCACGCCTCGGTCGATGTGCGCGCCGCCGCCGTACGGTCGCTCGGCAACGCGCAGGACCACGCGGGCGCGGACGTGATCACGGCGGCGTTGGGCGACCCGGCCTGGGAAGTCCGCGCGCAAGCCGCCATCGCCGCCGGCCGTGCCGGCGACGCCACCGCGCTGGCGCCGCTGCGCGCGCTGGTGCATGACGCCAACTGGTGGGTGCGCCTGCGCGCCGCCCAGGCCCTGGCCAAGCTCGGCCCCGACGACGTGGCGTCGCTGCGGGCGCTTTCCGGCGAGGACGACGCCGGGCGGCTGGTGGATTTTGTGCTGGCGGAGCGCGGCGCATGAGCTGGAGCATGCTGCGCGACATTGCCTTCGACACCGGGCTGATCGCCGCCGTCACGGTCGGCTGGCTGATCTTCGTCAACGGCGTGCTGCTCAACGCGCTCTATTCCTTTCAGCTCGTCATGGCGTGGCGCGCGCTACGCCGCCGGCGCGCCGCCCGCACCCCGCTGTCGGCCTGGTGGCGGTTCTCCGAACAGACCGTGCCGATCTCGCTGCTGGCGCCGGCTTATAACGAAGAAGCCACCATCGTCGACAGCGTGCGCTCGATGCTCGCGCTCAACTATCCGTTCTTCGAGGTGGTGGTTATCAACGACGGATCGAAGGACGGCACCCTGAAGGCGCTGATCCAGGGGTTCGGGCTCGCGCCGGTGAAACGCGCTTTTCACGAGCAACTGCCCCACAAGCCGGTCACCGAGGTCTACGGGTCGGCGCGGTTCCCGCGCCTGATCGTCATCGACAAGCCCAACGGCGGCAAGGCCGACGCGCTCAACGCCGGCATCGACGTGGCGGGCTCGCCGCTGATCTGCGCCATGGACGCGGATTCCCTGCTGGAATCGGACTCGCTCCTGCGGGCGGTGCAGCCGTTCATCGAGGACTTCGACAATGTCGTCGCCTGCGGCGGCTCCATCCGCGTGGTCAACGGCAGCGATGTGCGCCACGGGCGGGTCACCCGCATCGGCCTGCCCAGCGATCCCATCAGCCTGTTCCAGATCGTCGAATACCTGCGCGCCTTCCTGATCGGGCGGCTGGCGTGGAGCGAGATGGGAGCCATGATGCTGATCTCGGGCGCCTTCGGCATCTTCAAGCGCCAGATCATGCTCGACGTCGGCGGCTATTCGCTCAACACCGTCGGCGAGGACATGGAGGTGATCGTCAAGATTCACCGGCACCTCGCCGAAACCGGCCGGCACGGGGAAATGCGCTTTGTGCCCGAGCCGGTGTGCTGGACCGAGGCGCCGCGCACGCTGGCGGGGCTGGCGGGCCAGCGGCGGCGCTGGCAGCGCGGCGCGCTCGAGACCTTCTTCCGGCACCGGGCGATCATGGGGCGCGGCGAATACGGGCTGCCCGGCACGGTCGGCTATATCCATGTGCTGATCACCGATGTCATGGGGCCGCCCCTGGAAGCGCTGGGCTACGCCTTTATGCCGCTCCTCTACATGGTGGGCATCCTCAACCTCGATTTTTTCATGGCCTACCTCGCGCTGACATTCGTGTTTGGGGTCGGCATCAGCGTGGGTTCACTGGCGCTGGAAGAGATCGAGATGCGGCGTTACCCGAAGCCGTCCTACCTGCTGATCCTGATGTTCGCCGCGATCTTGGAGAATTTCGGCTACCGCCAGCTCAACACCATCTGGCGCATACAGGGCTGGTGGCACTTTGTGCGCGGGCGCACCGATTGGGCCACCGCCGCGCGCGTCGGTTTCGCCAAGCCTAAGACCTGAAAGAGAACGGGGGAGCGTTGCCGCTCCCCCGTTAGCTTAGAAGTGGAAGCGCACGCCGCCGATGAAGCGGGGGCCGAACTTCTCGTATTCGATCGGGTACTGGCTCTGCCAGCCGTAACGGCGCGCGCCCTGGTTCAGGATATTGACGGCGTCGAAGTAGCCTTCGATCTCCTTGGTGAACTGGTAGCGCACCGAGACGTCCATCTCTTCGTCGGAGTCCCAGTAGATGTCGCCGTTGTCGACCGGATAGACGCCGCCGCTGATGACGCGGTAGCTGCCCACCGACTGGCCCCAGGGCGTGCGGTACTGATAAGCCGCGCGCACCGACAGGCCGTATTTTTCATAGGTGAGCTGCAGGTTGTAGACCGCGTCCGAGGTGCCGAGCACCGGGATCTTGCGCGCCGGCACGCCGTTCACCGACGGCAGGGTCACTTCCGACGAGGTGAAGGTGGCCGAGGCGTTGACGCCGAAGCCTTCCATCCACGCCGGCCAATTGTGCGCCTGGGCGAACATCTCAATGGTGTCGGCGTAGGCCAGTTCAACGCCCTTGAGGTGGCCGCTGCCGCCGTTGCCGACCGAGGTGTAG
>CANJOI010000153.1 GCA_947475365.1 Fidelibacterota bacterium
GGGCTGCGACAGGCTGTAGATCAGCTTGGTCAGGTCGTATTCCAGAAACTGTTCCCGGTCCAAGTTGAAGAACGGGATCACCTGCTGGTCGTCGGTGGAGTTGGTGGCGGCCAGGCCGAAGTAGCCCACTTCGCCGCCGGCGCCGAGCGGCACGCCCTGCAGCCCGAAGCCCACCGCGCGGTCTTCGACGTCGGAGAAAGGCTGCGGATTGTAGTACTCGACCTTGAGCTTGCCGCCCGCGAGTTTCGAGTACTGCTGCAGCAAATCGCGCACACGCTGATAAAACACGGCATGGCGGGCGCTGGCTTCGGCGATGGTGCTCGAGAAATACACCCGCACCACGATCGGTTCGGCGATATGCGCGAACACTGGCTTAATCTGGTCGGAGGTGGAGTAGGCCTTGCCCTCGGTCAGATCGAGGCGCGCGGTGTTGAGCCAGGCGCCGGACACCACATTGACGGCGATGAACAGGATGGCCGCCAGCACGAGGCCGGCGGCCGCCATGGTTTTTGTATTGAGCTTGCTCATGGTCCGAATCTCATTGTTTGGCGCGTGGTCTGATCGGAAAACCGGCTTCCACTTTTCCGGATCACGCGGCTAAGCCGCTTTACGTGAGTCGACCGCGATCACGGCCGCGAACAGCCAGAACGCCATGGTCGACGCGAAGAACACGAGATCGCGCAGGTCGATCACCCCGCGGGTGAGTGAATCGAACCGCGACAGAAAGCTGAACGAGGTCAGCGTCTCCACCAGCGCTTCCGGCGCGACCCCGCGCAGGAAGTTGCCGACGGTGTCTAGGCCGCTCATGGTGAAAATGAAACACACCAAGGCGCCGGCGATGAAAGCGATGATCTGGTTACGCGTCAGCGCGGACATGCAGATGCCGACCGACAGGAACGCTCCCGCCACCAGGAAACTGCCGAAGTAGCCCACAGCCGCCGCCGCGTTGTCGGGCCGGCCGAGGATATTGACCGTGAGCCACATGGGCGTGGTGAGTGCGAGCGCGATACCGCAGAACAGCCACGCCGCCAGGAACTTGCCCACCACCGCCTCGCCCGTGGTGATCGGCAGGGTCAGCAGTTGCTCGATGGTGCCGGACTTGCGCTCCTCGGCCCACAACCGCATGGCCACCGCCGGCACCAGCAGGAGATAGAGCCACGGATGGTAGGTGAAGAAGCCCTCCATGCTGGCCTGGTTACGGTCGAAGAACCGCCCGATGTAGAAGCTGAAACCGCCGGTGAGGCCGACGAAGATGGCGATGAACACGAACGCCACGGGGGTCGCGAAGTAGGCCGCGAGCTCACGCTTGGCGATGATCCAGATGTTGCGCATGTGCTTAAGTCCTTACGCGGCCACAGCCGGGCCGGCGGTGATCAGGCGGAACACGTCATCGAGCGTGCCGCCGTCCTGGTAGACCTCGAACACCGGGACGGCGTTCGCTTTAACCGCGGCGTTCACAGCCTCGATCAGCGGCGCCTTCTCGCGCGGGGTGAGCCGGAGCCTGGTGCGCCCGCCCTTGGCCGGCGTCTCGAACACCGCCGCCACCCCGGGCAGCGCGCGGAACGTGGCGGCGGCGGACGCGCTTGCTTCCGCGGGCACCACCACGCAGACCGCGGTGTGGTCGGGCAGCCGGGCCAGAAGATCATCGGCGGTGCCGTCAGCCAACACGCGGCCCTGGCCGATGATCACGGCGCGGGTGCACACCGCCTGCACCTCTTCCAGGATATGGGTGGAGATAATGATGGCCTTTTCCGCCGCCATCTCGTGGATCAGGGTGCGCACCTGATGCTTCTGGTTGGGATCGAGACCATCGGTGGGCTCGTCGAGGATCAGCACCGGCGGGTCGTGGATGATGGCCTGGGCGAGGCCGACGCGCCGGCGATAGCCCTTGGAGAGGATTTCGATGGGCTTCTCCATCACCTCCACCAGGCCGACCCGCTGCATGACCCGCATCACCCGCGCGTCACGGTCAGCGCCGGTGAAGCCGCGCACTTCGGCGATGAACTTCAGGAAGGCGCCGACCCGCATGTCGTCGTAGGACGGCGAGCCTTCGGGCATGTAGCCGATGACTTTCTTCACCGCGGTAGGATCGGTCACCACATCGTGGCCGCACACCCGCGCGGTGCCGGTGGTGGGCGACAGGAATCCCGCGATCATGCGCATGGTGGTGGTCTTGCCGGCGCCGTTAGGCCCCAGGAACCCCAGCACCTCGCCTTTGTGCACGGCAAGGTCGATGCCGTTGACCGCCTGCAATGCGCCAAAGGACTTGGTGAGGTGTTCGACTTCCACCATTACCGTCATGGCCGTTCCTCTCTTGAATTGACCCCGTTTCCAGGCCCCTTAAAAAGCCCCAAGGGAGGCCCGGAAAGCGCGCGACGTTAGGACGGGCAAGCCCGCCGTGGCAAGCCTTCCCGGCCGCGTGTAACCACTTGAATTACAAGCTTGTCATTGCGCTTGGCCCGCGGCAATGGGTCGGCCGCAAGCTTGCCGCAAAACACCCGGGGTGTCGGGGACGCCCGGGTAGTGGCTGAGGTGCGAAGCCGTTCTGCCACGCCCTCCGGCAGCGTTCACTCATTGGCCCACGCCGCACCTCTTCTGTTATAGGATAGGCATGCCATCGATTTCTGTTATAGGATAGGCATGCCATCGATCGCCTCGGCCAAACACGCCGCTTTCGCCGCGCTCATCGATTCGGGGGACCACATCGCCGCCGAACGGTGGGCGCGCGACGTCCTGGCGCAGGACCGATCCGATCCCGACGCCCTGCATGTGCTCGGTATAGTGCTGCACGAAAGCGGCAGGACGGTCGAGGCGATAGAGGTTCTGACAGAAGCCCTCGCCACCGGTACCAACGCGGGCGACATCCTGAAGGCACTGGCGGATGCCCAATTCCAGGGCGGGATGTTTCTGGAAGCCGCGGCGAGTTATCGCAAGCACGCGAGCATTTTCGGCGAATCTCGCACGCAAAGTCTCGAGGAATGCGCCGTTTGCCAGATCCTGGCGGGCGACCGTGACGCAGGTGCGCGCGCACTCGTCGAGTCCGGAACCATGCCGGAAGGCCTGGTGCTCAACGCGGAGGCGGTCATGGCGGCTGCGCGGTCACAACGGCTGGGCCATCGCCAGGCGATCGCGATCTTGCGCGTGATGGCGAAGGCCAGGGATGCGGAGGCCAGGTTGATCCTCGCGCAGGCGTTATGGGAGTCGGATGATCCCCGCGAGCGGGGCCTGGCGGCGGCTGAACTGCCTAGTCTTCTGTTCCAGCGGGGACGCGTCCAGGAGGCACTGGAGGTGTATCAAAGCGCGGTCGCACAAAACCTTCAGGTCGGGGATTTCCGTCCGAGATGGGAGCACAGCAGCCTCGCGGCGGCCGACCGGCCGCTGGCGGAAAAGCTCTATCAACGTGACCGAGATCTTTATATCCGACGCAGTGGAAGCGAGATCATCCGAACCTGGAGCCCAGTGGTCGACGCCTGGGGCGCCGCGGAACTCCGGGGCGTAACCACCACAGGGATAGGGCCTGCGTCTTTCGAACTGACGTCATCCGTCCACGGAAAGACCGAACTCATCCGCACCCTTCCCGCTCACGGCCTCGGCACAACGGAAGCGTTCACTTATTGGCGCGCGGAGCTAGACGATCTGTTGCCCGGACAGAGCGTATCAGCACGTTTGATAACGGACACCGACCGATCAGAATCTGTCGCATTCCAGATGCCCGCCATGGAAGCCGAACCTTGCGCGGGGCTCACGGCAGATACCATTGGGAATACGAGTGCGGTTCTCGCAGCTGTGCTCACCCCGACGTCCTCCGCCGCCCGTTTTCGATTTGAATACGGCACCGCCCCAGACAACCTTGACCGCGCGACGGAGTGGACAAGCTTTCCTCCGCCGCGCGCCGGCCGGGCCTACCAACGCCTTTACCGCCACGTTGGAGAATGGCTTCCGACATGTGTGAAGTCCGGTTGGGTCACTTTCGCAAACGCGCCGCCAGCCTTTGCCGGCAATCCCGCGTTGCTGTTGGGGGCGCCCTTCGCCAAGGACCGCAACCAGCTGACCGGTATCGGCGCTCACGAAATGGTGGCCGGCGTATGCTTCAGTCAGGTTCGGCCCGGCTCCCGTTCGGAGGATCGCGCGGGCGGTCGCTTCTGCTGGCCCGTCGGCGGAGGGGCATTGGACCTGAGAGACGCCGAAGTGTCATTTACCCTTTGCGGCAGGAATCTCGCGCAGCGAGGCGCCGCCTTGCACTTTTGGGTGTCGCACACCGACCACGACGGGCAAGGATCGTTCAACTCGCAATGGGCTCTGACCGGCACGCCGTTTCCCGATTATGCCCTCGACGGTTCGGTATTGCAGGAGGTCCGGCTTACGCTTCCTAATGATCCCCGGGTCTGGACCTACACCGGCAACAATCCTAAGGAACAGGGTTCCCGCGCTTCGCGATACAGGCGATCGGCCCTGAATACGACCCTCAGCGATACCAACGCGCCGTCGGTGTTGGTTTTCTCCTTCGGTGACGAGCGGTTGCCGCCGACCGGAGACCTCGTCCTCTACGACATGGCATTGACCTACCGCGATCAATCCGTGCTGTCGCGCTCCGCCGGCGCTGCATTGCTGGAAGCCCCGTCTGGGCCAGACGACCCTTTGCACCTGACCTGTGGCGCGCGCGGATACGAGGATATGATGTGGGCCAGCGCGCCGTCTCCGGCCTTCCCGCTGGAGTTCAAATGGCATCTCAAGCTCCCCATTGCCCTGACGCATTTTCAAATCAACCAGCACCCATATTGGCCGGCGCGGGAGATCGAACTCATCGTTGAGGGTGCGGAAGGCGGAAGCCACGTCGCTTGGTCGGGCCATTTGCCGGAAGGCCGCCCGGACAGGAACGAGCCGTCTTTCGTATTGCACTACTTCGAACACAGCGTAACCGCGGTGGCAGTGACCTTGCGCATAGTGTCGGGTTTTCACACCGAGCGCTGCGGGCTCGATGGCCTGGAACTCTATGGCGCCGGCGCGACATTCGCACCTGATGGCTCGGGCTGCTCGCTGTCCGCCGAGGTCAAGGACCTTACGCCGGGATCGACGCTCTATTACCGCGCCGTGCTTGATGAAGACGGTGAAATCCTGACCAGCGAGTTGAAAGCACTCGCGCTTCCCCTCACTCTGGCGCCGGTAATCGAAAGCGCAACACCGCTGCTTCGCGCTCACAACCCCGATTGCTACCTCGTCCGCGCCAACGCCATGGGCCTGGAAACCGAACTCTGGGGGGAGTTGACCCTCGCGGACGGCGCCACCGTCCTGGGAAAGAGAGTATCATTGGGGTCTCAACCCACAGGGCGGCACATTTATTATGCCCTCGATCAATTTCCTAAAGTGTCGAACGCGGTATTTCGGTTGCGGGCGCGAAATGCGGCCGGCGATGCTGCCCTGACCGCGCCGTTCCCTTGCCCGCAAACGCCTTAGATCCAAGATCATATGGACGCCAGAAAGAAAAAATGGGTCGACAGCTACGCCGATGCGCTGACGTTCATTAAGAGCGAGGTTGCGGCGGGGGCCTCCTTTCCGCGAATTGCTTCCGCGCTGCATGCCCGTTCTCTAAGTGGACTTTTCAGCGCCGAGAAAGCCGCAATTATGGGAGTGGCGGAACGATACGGCTATTCCACCGTGCAGCAACCGCACATGGGGCTGATGAATCCGGTCAGGACGGACTTTTGTTCGGAACTGCACAGCGCCTTTCTCCAGCACATTCTAGCGGCGCACGTTCTGCCCGACATTGACGCCGTGTTCGAAATAGGCTCCGGCCTCGGATTTGATCTAGTGGGGCTCGCCGCGCGCAATCCGACGACACCGTTTTACGGCGGCGAAATAGCCCCCTCAGGGCGTGAGGCGCTTCGCCAACTCGCGGTGGCTGCCAGACTCGAGAATGTCACACCAGTTCCGTTCGATATCGAAGTCCCGGACTTCAGCTTTTTAAGCGGCAAGAATGTTCTGGTTTTCAGCCACTTTGCCTTGGTCTACGCCAATCCGTTTCCGCGCGACTTCTTCCCGCGCCTACTGGATACTGTTGCCGACGCACATGTAGTCTTATTCGAGCCGGTCAGTTTTGAACTTGCCGGTCAAATGTCGGAGCCGGCACGCTTTACCGCGGAGCGCGCGCGCCTTTACGGCATTTGCGATCATCTGCTGGCGGTCGTTCGCGAACTAGGGTCACAGGGAAAAATCGTCGTCGAGGAGGTCGTGCCGGACATCAGCGGCCGCTCAGGAGTGAACGCGGTGAGCCTAGTCCGGTTCAGGAAGACGCGATAGCCCGCGCCCAATCCCGATGCATGCCGGCCTTAGCCTTGCAGATCCTTTTCGGTCGGCACCGCCGGGGTGCGGCGGTCCAGTTCCGGGGCGCCCTCGATCATGGCGGCGATGGCGCCGGTGATCTCCATCAGCTGCTTCGCCAGGGGCTCGCCTTCCTCGCGTACTTGCGGCACCGCGAAGCCCTCGATATAGGCGCTGATGTGGCGCGCCTGTTCTTTGATATCGCGCGCCGCCTCAGCGATGTTGCGGCCCTTGGGCCCATAGGCCTCGTTCACGGTGCTCAGCGAATTCGTCAGCATATGCACCACCATCCGCACGAGGGGGTCCGAGGCCGCGAGTTTTTCCTCGATCATGTCCTTGGACACGAGCGATAGCGTGCAGTCCTCGAGCGCCATGGCGGAGTTACGCCGCGGCCGGCCGTCGATGATGGCCATTTCTCCGAAGAACTCGCCTTTCTTGACCCGCATCACCGGGTTTTTTTTGCCGGCCTGTTCCTTGAAGATGCCGATGGTGCCGCTGTTGAGGATATAGGCCGAGGTCGCCGCCTCCCCTTGCCGGAACAGGTATTGGCCCTTGGTCAAGGGCAGGATCTCAATCACCGGCTCATCGGGCGGCAGCACGGGCGGCTCTGTGGGCGAGCGCTGGATTTCCTTCACGTCCTCGAAGCCGGCACGGGCGCGCTGCTGATAGTTCTCGGTGGCCTGGCGCGTTTCGGCCTCGAGCTTGTCGGGCGCCGTGCGCGGTTTTACCGCCGAGACCACCGCGCGCGACAGCTTCTGGATCAGGTCGAGATCCTTCGGCGTCGGCGTGAGATAGCGATCGGCGATCTTGGCGACGTCCTTGGACAATGAGCCGCACAGCAGCGCCAGTTGCCGGTCTTCCAGGCGCTCGGCTGTCTTGGCGGCGTCGGCCAAGAGGTCAACCAGCACCAGCAGTTTGGCCTGCACATCGGCGGTGATCTGGTTGGTCTGGTAGGCCTCGAGGATCAGGTTGCAGACAAACCCCAGCCGGTAGCCATGACTGTCGAGCCGCGCCTGCAGCACCTCGTTCATGGAGCCTTCGACGGCTTCCTGAATGTGGGCGATGTCGACGTCCCTGCCGTTGGCTTTCTCCAGCATGGTGTTGAGGACATTGATGCGCCGGATCGCCGACGGGCGGTTCTTGGCGCGGCGATCCGGCCCCAGGTAATCGCTGGTGACCACGAAGGCGGCGCGGTTCATGGTGACGCGCTTCAGGCGCTGCAGGAGCTGCTCCTCCTTCACCGGTTTGATGATGATATCGTCGGTGCCGGCCTGCATGGCCAGCTTGACCGCGTCCACATGATCGGGCGCAACCAGGGTCGTGATCAGCACGAAAGGGTTGGTCCCCAGCCGGTTATGGCGAATGTCACGGATGAAATCGAACACGCCAGGATCAATGTCGTCGGAGACGATGATCAGGTCCGGGTAGCCCTGCCCCATCAGGGTCTTCAGGCCGGCGAGACCGGCGTGAGCGCTCACCTGCTTCAGTCCGGCGTGGTTGAGAATCTGGCGCAGTTCCTTGCGGGTCGCCTCGTCGGGCTCGCCGATGAAGGCCACAACCCGGTCCAATTGCTGCAGGTCGAAGTCACTCATGACAGACGATGTCCCGCGCAGGACGCGCTACAACGGCTAGCGGCCACCCAACTCTCCCGGCAACGCCCCCGAGGTCCCCACGACCAGCGGTGGATAAATCCCAGCGGTCACTCCCACTCAAACAAATCCGGTGGCTAAATCAAACAGTTATTTTCTATTCGCCTCCGGGGAGATTCGCGCGGGAGTAGTAATTATCCTTCTCGTGCGGAAAAAAATATGAGACTCTCGCGGCTTCCAAGTGTTGATTTTGAGCCACTACGGGTTGTGGTGGCGGACACGCGGGGGCGAGCGATAAAAGAGCGCATTTGATGCTCTTACGCCGTTTCCGGGTCGTCTGGGGGATGAGTTTCCAAGGTGTCGAACGACAACACGCATGGCGGCAGGTCCGCCGGCCTGCCGACACGCAAGAAAAAAGGGCTCGCCGCCGCGGCGCGGCGCGTCACAGGCCGCCTGCGGCGCATGCTCGGCCAGGAAGAAGCCGACAATTCCGTCGAGGCCAAGGACGCGGTCCGCCATTTCCTCACCGCCATGATGGGCGTGAGCGCGCGCCTGTATCCCGGCTGGCAGAAGCTGCTCAATGACGCCCTCGCCGAGTGTGATCTGACCTTCGACGAGCGGCGCAACCTGTTCGAAATGCATCCCATCGACGACTATTTCTTCGCTGCCGTGGTGGCGCTGGAAACCGCCAAGCTGCGCGGGCTGTATTCGCCCGAGGAAGCGACCGAGCTGCTCGGCGAAATCGGCGCCCAAGTCGACGCCCGGGCCGACCGCACCGACCGCGTGGTGTCGGACCTGGTGTTCCTGATGCTCGGGCGCATCGATCTCGGCGCCGGCATGGAACGCATGAAGGCGCCGTACGACAAGGCCGTGAAGACGGTGCTGCAGCACATCGGCGTCGGCAGGATCCCAGCCACGCGCAAATTGTTGGGCGATGTGGCCTTGCGCCACATGCTCGGCGAACCGCTGGCGCTCGGCGTGCCCCAGTGGTGGAAGTCCTTCAAGGCGCAGTTCCGGGTGTATTGGAACGAACCGGAGCCTGTGTATTTGGAAGACCATGAGGTCATCCCCACCACGACCGCCCCTCAGCCGGTGCGCCGCGGCCTCCGGCGCAAGGCCGTAGCTTTTTAAGCGCGGCGGAAGGCCGTAGCTTTTTAGCGCCCAACCCTTGAAAATCTCCCGCAATGCTGTGGGACTTCTCCTATCCACCCGGAACCGTCACCCGGGCGCTGTCTAAAGCGCGCTTGGCCGTGGCACCGCCGGCGCCCGGGCCGGTGACGTTGTTCGTTCCCGGCGGATTCCAC
>CANJOI010000154.1 GCA_947475365.1 Fidelibacterota bacterium
CCTATACCGCCGAAGGCTTCGATTTCTCCGGCACCAAGAAGTTCGACCAGGGCACGGGCTACCGCTCCAAGTCGTTCCTGTGCATTCCGCTCAAGAACTATTCGGAAGAAGTCACCGGCGTGCTGCAGTTGATCAACGCCCAGGACGATCACGGCAACGTGGTGGGGTTCTCGAAAGACGCCCAGCGCATGGTCGAAGCGCTGGCCTCACAGGCCGCGGTCGCCATCGACAACCAGCAGCTGATCGACGCGCAAAAAGCGCTGATGGATTCCATGATCAAGATCATGGCGCACGCCATCGACGCCAAATCGCCCTACACCGGCGGCCACTGCCAGCGCGTGCCCGAACTGACCAAGATGCTCGCCACCAAGGCCTGTGCCGCGACCGAGGGGATCTTCAAGGATTTCCAGCTCGACGAACAGCAGTGGTACGAACTGCATGTGGCGGCGTGGTTGCACGACATCGGCAAGGTCACGACGCCGGAATTCGTGGTCGACAAGGCCACCAAGCTCCAGACCATCTACGACCGTATCCACGAAGTGCGCATGCGCTTCGAGGTCCTGCGCCGCGACGCCGAGATCCGCATGCTCAAGGCCATCGCCAAGGGCAAGAGCGCCAGGGTCGAGCGCAAGAAGTTCAAGGACCGTTGCGTCGAGCTGACCAAGCAGTGGGAGTTCATCGCCGAATCCAATATCGGCGGCGAGTTCATGTCTCAGGAAAAGCAAGACAAGGTCAAAGAGATCGCCAAGCAGAAATGGTACCGCCATTTCGACCGCAAGCTCGGCCTGCCGTGGGTGGAAGCCAAGCTGCTGGAAAAGGCGCCGCCGCCGGCGGAAGGCCCGGAAAGCCTGCTGGCCGACCTGCCGGAACATGCGGAAGCCGAATACGATCTCGGTGAAGTCCGCAACATGTGTATCCAGCGCGGCACGCTCAACGACGACGAGCGCCGCAAGATCAACGATCACATCGTGCTGACCATCGAAATGCTCAACGAGATGCCCTTCCCCAAGCATCTGAAAAAGGTGCCGGAGTACGCGGGCGGCCATCACGAGAAGATGGACGGCACCGGCTATCCCAATAAGCTCCGGGGCGATCAAATGTCATGGCCGGCGAAAATGATGGCGATCGCCGACATCTTCGAAGCGCTTACGGCCGCCGACCGCCCCTACAAGAAGGCCAAGACCCTGTCGGAAAGCCTGAAAATCCTGTCCTTCATGAAAAAGGACAAGCACGTGGACCCGGATCTGTTCGAGCTGTTCCTGCGCTCAGGCGCACACCTGGAATACGCCGAGCAATTCCTGCGCCCCGAGCAACTCGACAAGGTGGACATCAACCAGTACCTGACCCCGCCCGCGCCAAAACAGGCCGCGGAATAGGGCCTAGAGGCGTAACAGCAGCAGCGCCGCGAGGATGAGCAGGCCGAAGTCGCGGTTGGATTTGAACCGCGCCAGGCAATTGGCGGGCGCGTCGATCCTGACGGTCAGCACTTGCCAGGCCAGCTGCAAGGCCGCGGCCACGAAAAATATCCGCGACGGCCAGGCCATGGGCAGGGGCTTCACCGCCAGAAGAATGAAAATCATGGTGGCGAGGTAGCAGGCGCCGACAAAGGCCCTGGTCTTGTCGCCCAAGGCCAGCGCCGAGGACTTCACGCCCACCAACGCATCGTCCTCTTTGTCCTGATGGGCGTAGATGGTGTCGTAGCCCAGGGTCCAGAAGAAGCCGGCGACATAGAGGAAGATCGCGGGCTGGTCGACGCGCCCGCGCATCGCCGCCCAACCCACCAGCGCCGCCCAGTTGAAGGTCAGCCCCAGCCACGCCTGCGGCCAGTATGTGATCCGCTTCAGAAAGGGGTAGGTGAAGATCAGCGCGAGCGAGCCCACCGCCACGATCTGCGCGGAGCGCCGGAGATACAGCAGGATCGCCAAAGCCACGAGCAACTGCAGGGCCAGGAAAATCAAGGCCTCGCGCACCGTGACCTCGCCCGCCGGCAGAGGCCGCGTGCGGGTGCGGGCCACCTTGGCGTCGATATCCCGGTCGACGATATCGTTGTAGGTGCAGCCGGCGCCGCGCATGGCCAGCGCGCCGATCACGAACAGAGCCATCAGCGTGAGATCGGGCGTGCCGAATCCCGCCAGCGTGATCGCCCACCATCCCGGCAACAGCAGCAGCCAGGTGCCGATCGGCCGGTCGAGGCGCGCGAGCCGGGCGTACGGGTGCCAGCGGCGGGGAATCAGCCGGTCGAACCATGTGGCGCGGATATCGGTGAACTGGTCTGGGCTATCGTTCATGAAAAAGCGGGCATGGAGAGGGTAGGCGTTGCATGTTTAGTCCCGTACATTTCTAGGGCGTGATTGATTGAGGTTGAATCGAAATCACGCCCTGGATTGATATTTGGTCGCATTCTGCGCGGCCGAACCGGTTCCCACTTCGGCCTAAAATGCTCCGCCCATGACCTACTCACCCCGCACCCGTCTGTTTATCGAGGCACCGCTCACCCCCGGCGCCGTGATCGAGGCCGCGGAGGGCCAGGCCCATTACCTCATGCATGTGATGCGCGCCAAGGCCGGCGAGGATGTGGCGCTGTTCAACGGCCGCGACGGCGAATGGGGCGCCAAGATCGCCTACCCCGCCAAGCGCAAAGTCCATCTCGAGGTCGGCGAGCGCTTGCGCGCGCAATACACCGAGCCCGATGTGTGGATGGTGTTCGCCCCCGTGAAGCGCATCGAGTTCCTGGTGGAAAAGGCGACCGAGCTGGGTGCACGCGCCCTGCATCCGGTGTTCACGCGCCGCACCACCATTGGCCGCGTCAACCGGGCGCGCCTTCTCGCCAACGCCATCGAAGCCGCGGAACAGAGCGACCGCCTGTCGGTCCCTGAAATTCCCGAAGCGGCACAGCTGTTCGACGTCCTCGGTGCGTGGCCGAAAGAGCGCACGCTGTATTTCCTGGACGAAACCGGTGGTGGAGCACCCATCGTCGAGGTTTTTGCCGCGGCGCGGTCTTACAGAACCGTGAAAAAGCCCTTGGCGTTCCTCACTGGACCGGAAGGGGGATTTGACCAATCGGAGCTTGACGCTTTACGCGGGCTGCCGTTTGCTGTGCCGGTCGGCCTCGGCCCCCGCATCTTGCGCGCGGAGACGGCGGCGCTGGCGGCGCTCGCCTGCTGGCAAGCTTTCTGTGGGGACTGGACCTACCCAGGGGACGAGGGTTGAGATTGGGTCTGGCGCTTCGCAAAAGGCCCCCCTAAGTAGGTGGCCCCAAATCTGTCCGCTCCCATTAGGCCTTGTCCTTCATGACCTCGTTCCGCTCCGACAAGGCCGATCCGATCACGTCCAAGGCGCAGCTGATCGCGACCCTTGCCGACGGGTCCAAGCCCGCGAGCGCCTGGCGCATCGGCACCGAGCACGAGAAGTTCCCGTTCGATAAAGCGACCCTGCGGCCTTTGCCCTACGATGCCGCCAACGGCATTCGCGCCATCCTGACCGGCCTCACCCGCTTCGGCTGGCAGCCGGTGAACGAGGGCCCCAACGTCATCTCACTCGCGCAGAAGGGCAAGGGCACGATCTCGCTCGAACCGGGGGGCCAGCTGGAGCTGTCCGGCGCGGCGGTCGAAACCCTGCACCAGACCCATGCCGAGATCACGGAGCATCTCGAACAGGTTCACGCCGTGTGCGGCGCGCTGAATGTCGGCATGCTCGGCCTGGGCATGACGCCCGATTGGACCCGCGCGGACATTCCGTGGATGCCCAAGGGGCGCTACGCCATCATGCGCCGCTACATGCCGACTGTCGGCACCATGGGCATCGACATGATGACACGCACCTGCACGGTGCAGGTCAACCTCGACTATGCCTCCGAAGCCGACATGGTGAAGAAACTGCGCGTGTCGCTGGCGCTGCAGCCGCTGGCCACGGCGCTGTTCGCCAATTCGCCGTTCACCGAGGGCAAGGACAACGGCTATCTCTCCTTCCGCGCCAATATCTGGCGCCACACCGATCCCGCGCGCACCGGCATGCTGCCGTTCGCCTTCGAGGACGGCATGAGCTTTGAGCGCTATGTCGACTACCTGCTCGACGTGCCCATGTACTTCGTCTACCGCGACGGCTTCATCGATGTCGCCGGCCAGTCGTTCCGTGACTTCATGAACGGCCGCCTCGCGGCGCTGCCGGGCGAGGCGCCGACGGTGGCGGATTGGATCGACCACATGTCCACCGCCTTCCCGGAAGTGCGTGTGAAGAATTACCTCGAGATGCGCGGCGCCGATTGCGGCTCGGCCGCGCATCTTGCCGCTCTGCCGGCGCTGTGGGTGGGGCTGCTCTATGATCAACACAGCCTCGACGGCGCCTGGGACCTGGTGAAAAACTGGGACGAGGCGACCCGCACGGCCTTCCACCACGATGCTCCGATCAAGGGGCTCAGAGCCACGGTCGCGGGCCGCAGCGTCCAGGACCTCGCCAGGGACGCGCTGGCGCTGGCGCGGTCCGGTCTCGCGCGGCGCGCGCGGACCGAGGGCGGCGCCGACGAAGGCCGTTATCTCGATGTGCTGGACGCTGAGGTTGCCGCGGGCGCCACCCAGGCGGACCGCATGCTGGCGCTCTACCGCGGCGCGTGGCAAGGCAGCGTCACGCCGGCTTATACCGCATTCACCCTCTGAGTAGTCCGATGGCCGCCGCGACCAAGACGCCCAAGCCCCAATCCAAGCCCAAGCCCAAGAAAAAAGAACCCTGGGCCAGGGGCATCAAGCGTCCGGAGCAGTGCAAGAATCTGCTCGACGTGCGCGCGGCGATTGATGCTTACGACGACCTTCTGCTGCCGCTGCTGGCGCAACGCCTGAAGCTGGTGATGTCGGCGGCGCGCTTTAAGCCGTCGGTGAAGGGTGTGGTGAAAAAGGACCGGGTCGAGGAGATCGTGGTCCGGGTGCGCAAGGCCGCGGCGGCCTTAGGGGTCAGTGTCGACTGCTTCGAATACACCTATCGCCACCTGATCGCGGCCTATACGCGCGAGGAACAGCGCAACTGGCCCAGGATTCACAAGCGGTAGCTTCCCCCGCCGAACGCGAATCGGCGGGAGTTGCCTTGGCCCGCAGGTCATGGCCAGACTGGCCGGAGAACGGGGAGAGGCCATGACCGAAACCACCTTCAGGAAGATCGGCGTGCTGACCAGCGGCGGCGATTGCGCCGGGCTCAATGCGGTGATCCGCGCGGTTACCGCGGCGGCGTCAGGGCGCGGCTGGCAGGTTGTGGGGCTGCGCAAGGGACATCTCGGGCTTTTGGAAACGCCGCCTGAGATCATGCCGCTGACGGCGGAGACGGTGCGGGTCGACCTGCTCCAGGCCGGCGGCACGATCCTGGGCACGACCACCAAAGGCGACCCCTTTGCCTATCCCGACGGCCTGGGGGGCGTCGCCGACCGGTCCAGGGATGTGCTCGCCGCCATCCAGGGACTGGGTATCGAGGCCCTGGTGGTGATCGGCGGCGACGGCTCCATGCGCCTGTTCGACCGGTTGCTGGCGCCGGCCAATATCCCCTGGGTGGGCGTCCCCAAGACCATCGACAACGACGTCCCGGGCACCGAGTTCGCGGTCGGCTTTGTCAGCGCCGTGGACGTGGTGGGCGGGGCGCTCGACCGGCTCGCCACCACCGCCGCCAGCCACCGCCGGATCATGGTGCTGGAGGTCATGGGCCGGGATTCGGGCTTCCTCTCCCTCTATGGCGGCATCGCCGGCGGCGCCGACGTCATCCTGATGCCCGAGGTTCCCTACGACCTCGACCGCATGGCCGACCATGTGCGGCGCATCACCCATGACCGGCCGTCGCCAGTGCTGGTGGTGGTGGCCGAAGGGGTGGCCCAGCCGGCCGAGGAACGCCGCAAGAAGGCCAATGTCGGCCTCGGCATCGCCCGGGGCCTGGAAAGCCGTACCGGCATCGACGCCCGCTGCACGGTGCTGGGCCACGTCCAGCGCGGCGGATCGCCGGTGGCGTTCGACCGGATCCTGGGCTCGGCCTTCGGCGCCCGGGCGGTGAGCGTCCTCGCCGGCGGCGGCACCAAGCGCATGGTGGCCTGGCGCGGCGGCCTGGTGACCGACATCCCCACCACCGACGCCGTCGCCGGCCCCAAGTTCGTCTCACCCGACAGCCAGCTGGTCAGGACGGCGCGGAGATTGGGAATTTACCTCGGAGAGGGACTGGAAGCCCGCTGAGCGCTTTTCGCGGACCTACGACGGCGCTTTTTCAACGAGTGTCATAATCGCCCCCGCGAGAGCCCCCAGCAGGAGAATCGAGGCCGAGAGGAACGAAAGACCGAAGCCGGGGCCCCGCTTTTCCGCCGCCTTGGCGTAGGCGAGGCCGTACATCACCCGGCCCACCGGCCAGAACGCGCCGATGACGGCGGCGATCTGATCGCCCCAGGCCATGGCGAACATGGCGAGCGCCGGCAGGAACAGAACGATCTGCTCGAGCGTGTTCATATGGGCGCGGAAGATCCGCCGGAACTCGGGCGGGCCATCCTCGCTGGGCGCGACGACGCCATATTTTCCGCGCACTTTCCCCACCCACATCGCAAGCCATACGTAGACGGCGAGCGCCGCGACGGCGACCAGCGTGGTCAATGGAAATTGGATCTGCATGTCTCGGTATCTCCCTGTCGCCGCCCCGCCGGCGGCCGCGTTGGCAGACAATGACTCCGCACGGTGTGCGTTGTCGCGGTTACGTATGGGAAAATAATTGATCCTAAAAAGGATTTTTACTTGATTTACCCCGCAATAGGAGTAAATGCGAAACCAGACGTTACGCGCACGTGCCTAAAGCGATCCGCCGTTAAGCAACGACGTAAGCGTCCTTTACTTGGTTAGACTGTTTGTTCGTCTGATTAATAAAGGAGGCCGTGCATGCCCCTTCCGAAACGTAAGACCAATTTCCTCCGCGCAGCCCGCGTTCCGGCTGCCCTCGTTCATTGCAGGCATATCGCCTGGGATGGCCACGACCTCGTGGTCATTTCCCGGTTCGATGTCATCCGGGATTGAAAAGTCCCCTCCATCGTTGATGTAGCGCCCGGCCGGGTTTCCGGCTGGACTGGTGCCATGACGCCGCCGAAAGCGGCCTTGCCCTGGACGAAGAGAGAAATGTACGAGAACAAGAACCGAACCTTCACAAAGCCGATTTCCGACCGACAAGGCCTGGCCGACAGCCCGGACGCGATGTTCCGCTCGGTGGATGAGGTGGCCAAGCGGCTGAAGCCCGAAGCCCCGGTCCAGTGCATTTTCCCTGAACCGATCCGGTCCCAGGCCACCAAGTTCCTGACCCAGTTTCCGGGCAAGGTGCTTTACGCCGTGAAGTGCAATCCCGGCGAAGAGTTCCTGCGCCATATGCATGCCGCCGGCATCCGTCAGTTCGACGTGGCGTCGATGGAGGAAGTGCGCCTGGTGAAGGGCCTATTCCCCAAGAGCGCCGAGCTGCACTTCATGCATCCGGTCAAGACGCGCGAAGCCATCCGCCAGGCCTATAAGCTGGGCGTGCGGACGTTCGCGCTCGATTCCGCCGGCGAGCTGATGAAGATCCTGGAAGAGACCAAGGCGGCCAAGGACCTGACACTCATGGTCCGCATGGCGGTTTCCGGTAACACCGCGGCCTACGATCTGTCCGGCAAGTTCGGCGCGGCCCCCGCCACGTCCGCCGAGCTGCTGCGCCATGCCCGCAAGGTCGCGCATAAGATCGGTGTCTGCTTCCACGTCGGGTCCCAGTGCATGGAGCCGGCGGCCTACAAGGCTGCCTTGGTCCGCGCCGCCGATGTCATCAGCCGCGCCAAGGTGCGTGTGGACATTATCGACGTCGGTGGCGGCTTCCCGGCGGTCTATCCGGGCATGACCCCGCCGCCGCTGGAAGACTACATGACCGCGATCAAAGAGGCCGCGGAGCCGCTGATCGGCAATATCGGCGTCGCCGCCGAGGCCGAGCTGTGGTGCGAGCCTGGCCGCGCCATGGTCGCGGCCGGCGGCGCCATGCTGGCGCGCGTGTCGCTCCGCAAGGGCCGGCGCCTGTACATCAACGACGGCACCTACGGCAGCCTGTTCGACGCGGGTGCGTTGGGCTGGCGTTTCCCGGTGCGCCTGGTGCGTCCGCTCAGCCGCGCCGGCAAGAACTCCAGCGCGCCCAACACCCGCACGCCGTCCGAGAAACTGGTGCCGTTCAGCTTCTACGGCCCCACCTGCGACAGCCTGGACAAGATGAAGGGCCCGTTCCTGCTGCCTGAAGATACCCAGGAAGGCGACTGGATCGAGATCGGCATGCTGGGCTCCTATGGCTCGACCATGCAGACGCGGTTCAACGGCTTCCATTCGTCGCAGATCGCCACGGTGTGGCCGGAAGCGATGCAGGGCGCGGGCGAGACGCGCCAGCAGCCCTCGCGCCGCCGGGGCAACCTGCATGTGGTCCGGTCCGCGCCGGTCGCCGGCGAGTCGACGCGCCCCCAGGGCTCCGGCGACACTTTGTCAGCGGACGGTAACGCCGCGGGCGAAAGCCTTAACCTAAAATAGCCTCCGTTCCCGCGCGTCCCACTTCGGTGGCGACGCGCGGGCCGGAATTTGCCATAACCCGGCCTCGGGGTGCCCCGAGGCCGTTGCCCTGTATTCCAACCCTAACAGACGGACGCTTTGACCATGGCTGCGCCCAAGAAATCCGCGAAAAAGACCGCCAAGAAGTTCGGCCCCAAAGCCAAGGGCTCGAACCGCAAGGCCATGCTGCTGTCCACGCCGGTCGAGCATATCGACATCACCAAGTTCGACGCCCGCCCCATCATCGACGCCTACGGCAAGATGTCGTTCACCTCGCGCGACACCGCGCGCGCGGCCGAAATCTTCAACCTGATGCTGGCCGACCCCAAGTGCTCGATCGTGCTGACCCTCGCGGGCTCCACCTCGGCGGGCGGCTGCATGCATGTTTACCGCGACATGATCAAATACGGCATGGTCGACGCGGTAGTCTCCACCGGCGCCTCCATCGTCGACATGGACTTCTTCGAAGCGCTGGGCTTCAAGCACTACCAGGGTTCGCAGTTCATCGACGACCGTGATCTGCGCGCCAATTACATCGACCGCATTTACGACACCTTCATCGACGAAGAAGAGCTGCAGCA
>CANJOI010000155.1 GCA_947475365.1 Fidelibacterota bacterium
CAGGGACTGGGCGTTCAGCGCTTTCACATAGTCGGCTTTATGAGCGTCAGATTCAGCGGATTGCGGATCGACGGGATCGCTGCCCGCCATCACCGTCAGCAGCATGGCGGCGTCCGTCACGCTGCGCGCCATGGGGCCGGTGGAATCCTGGGTATGGCTGATGGGCACCACGCCGCGCCGCGACACCAGCGCGATGGTCGGCTTGATGCCGACCAGGCCGTTGGTCGAGGACGGACACACCACCGAGCCGTCGGTCTCGGTGCCGATGGCCGCGGCGGCAAAACTCGCGGCGGACGCCACGCCCGACCCGGAGCTGGAGCCGCAGGTGGAGTTCTCGATGTTATAGGGATTGAAGGCGCCGCCCCCGACCGTCGAGCTGTTGAAGGCCGACGTGGTGCGGAAGCCCGCGAACTGCGACAGGTTGTTCTTGCCCAGCACCACCACGCCGGCTTCGCGCAGGCGGCGGGCCACTTCGGCGTCCTTGGCCGGAAGATTGTCGATCAGCGCGTAAGAGCCGGCGGTGGTCGGCATGCCCACCGTGTCGATGTTGTCCTTGAACAGCAACGGCACCCCATCGAGGGGACCGAGCGTCTTGCCTTCCTTGCGGCGCTTGTCGGAGGCTTCGGCCTGCTGGAGCGCGTCGGGCGCCGTCCTGATGACCGAGTGCAGCGGCCCGTCAAACTGCTTGATGCGTTCGAGATAAGCCTTGGTGATCGCAACCGAGGTGGTTTTACCCGCCGCCAGGTCGGCCGATATCTGCGCCAGCGGCACTTCCTCCACCGCGTAGGGCGCCTCTTTCTTAGAGCAGGCCGCCAGCGGCAACGCCGCCATCATCGCAACGCAAACGCCCAGCTTGAGCCGCATGAAGGATCCCCCAAAGATGTCTCGCGAAGGCAAAAGCCTATTGCATTGCAGCGCAAAAGCAAACCGGTCTCAGGGCGATTCAAGTCCCTGAATCATCGAAATAAATTGGCGCAGGAAGGGGCGGGCAATGCCAATGCCCGGGCGCGGAGCCCATGGAACGAAAGGAACCGGGCGCCGGCGGCCCTAGATTTGAGGCGCCTTGCGCTTCGACCGCAGCGTATGGGCGCCGTCGCGGCCCACTTTCCGCGCGGCAGTCTGCAGGGTCTTGCGGAACGCGTCGCGCTTTTCGTGGATGGAGGCGATCGCAAGACCTGTGGCGACCCCCAACCCCACCAGCGTCGCTTCAGACAGTTGCAGGCTGGCTTCGATGGTTTCCGGCACCACGTCGCTGGCGCCGATTTCATACAAGTGGCGCGCGTGGCGGTCGTCCCGCGCGCGCGCGACGATCAGCACATCCGGGCGCAGGGCGCGCGCGGTCATCACGACCTGGTCGACCACCTTGTGGGCGTCGATGGTGATGATCACACCCTTGGCCTTCATGAGTCCGCAGGTCTTGAGGAATTCCGGGTCGCTGGCGTCGCCGTAATAGACCTCGCGTCCTTCTTTACGCTCGCGGCTGACCGTCGGCGCGTGGCTGTCGGCGGCGATGAACGGCACGTCGTGCTGCTTCAGGAGTTCGCACACCACCTTGCCAACCCGTCCATGGCCGACAACGATGGCGTGGTTTTCAAGGGCATGCGGCTCCGCCGCCAGGTCAGGATCGTCCGCGGCCGGCCCGGCGAGGCGCTGGCCGATCCGCTCACCGGCGATGGCCAGCACCGGCGTCAGCGCCATGGTCAGCGCCACCACCGCCAGCACAAATCCGGAAACGTCCTTGGCGATCAGTCCCAGGCTGGCGGCAAGACCGATGCCGACAAAGGCGAATTCGCCGCCCGGCCCCAGCAGCAGTCCGGTCTCAACCGCGGCGCCCCACGGCAGGCGGAACGCCCTGCCCGCCAGGGCCAGCAACACCGCTTTAAGCGCGATCAGCCCGGCCACGCCCGCGGCGATCCACAGCGGTTCATGCAAGATCTCGCGCACATCGATGTTCATGCCGACGGTGAAGAAGAACAGGCCCAGCAACAGGCTCTTGAAAGGCGCCACCGCGGCCTCGATGGCCTTGTCGAACTCCGTCTCGGCCAAAAGCAGCCCGGCGACGAATGCGCCCAGCGCCATGGAAAGCCCGGCCTGATGGGCGAGCACACCGGCGCCGATGATCACGAACAGCACCGCCGCGATGAACAGGTCGGTGGTTTTACTACCCGCCACCAGGCGGAACAGGGGCTTCAGCAGAAGCCGGCCCGTGACCACGATCACCACCAGGGCCGCGCCCGCCTGGGCCAACGCGGTCGCCAGGCTCTGCAGCACCGAGCCGCCGGCATTGGCGCCCATGATCGAGATGAACATCAGCACCGGGATCACGGCGATATCCTGGGCCAGCAGCACCGAGAAGCTGGCGCGGCCGGTGGTCCCCGCGAGCCGGCCCCGGCCGGACAGCAGCTCCAGCACAATGGCGGTCGAAGACAGGGAGAGGGTCATGCCGATAATCAGCGCCACCGGCGGGTCCAGGCCCGCCAGCAGGGCGACGCCGGCCACCGCCGCGGTCGACACCAGAACCTGCAAACTCCCCAGACCCAACACCAGCCGGCGCATGGCCATCAGACGCTGGAACGACAATTCGATGCCGATCAGGAAAAACAGGAAGACGATGCCGAGTTCGGCGATCCCTTCGAGGTTCTTGGCGTTGCCGACGGTGAACCAGTAGAGGCCGGGGAATTCCACCAGCAGCGAGCCCAGCCCCAGCGGCCCGAGCACCGCGCCCGCGCCGAGGTAAGCCAGCACCGGGCTGATCCCCAGGCGCCGGAACAAGGGCACAATCACGCCCCCCGTCCCGAGGACGACAAGCGCGTCGCTATAGGCGCCGATATCGATATTCGCGGCCAACGGGATTCTCCAACGCGGTGCGCCCTCTACCTAACCCAGCGCCGCGCGTCGAGACATTAAACTCCACACAGGATCAAGGACATGCCGCGGTACGGGAGTTCCCCGCGCAGAACTCTACTTTGCCGCTGCGTCCAGCTTCGCCAGCACTTCGGCCACCGGCGGGCGGTCCTTGTAACTCTCTTCATAGAGCTTGGCTTTGATCACCCCCTTGGCGTCGAGGATGAAAATAATCGGGCGCGGCACCCCGTCGTACTTGGGTTTGCCGGCGTATTGCGGATCGCGCAGGCCGTAGCGGTCGATCACCTCGGACTTGGGGTCCGACAGCAGCGGGAACTTGATCTCACGTTTGTCGGTGAACTTGGCGAGGATCTCGGGACTGTCATAGGAAATCGCGGCGAGCTTGAACCCGCGCTTTTCGATCTCGGGCAGGCCCGCGTTCAGGTCCATGAGCTGACGCTGGCAGTACGGGCACCAATCGGCGGAGCGGAAGAACAGGAACACCGTGCCGTTTTTGCCCGCGAGACTGGCCAGCGTGCGGGGTTTGCCGGTCTGGTCCAGGGGCGTGCCGATGTCGGGAACGGCCGTTCCCGCCGCCGGCCCCCGGTCCTCCAGCGCAACCGCCGGGAAAGCAGCCAACGCCAGCACGCCGAGGCCCAAGGCCGTCAAGCGGCGGCGTGATACGGGGGACAGAAACAGCATTCGCGGCTCCTTCGGGAATGTATTCCAAACGAAAACGCCTGGACCATAGGTCCAGGCGTTTGGCCAGTCTTCGCGGCGGGTCCTTAAGCCAGGATTTCGCCGATTTCCTTTGAGGTCGTGTTGCTCTTGGTGCCCCACGACGGCGTGTCCAGGCCCATGATCTTCATGGCGGTATAGCCGAGGCGGGTGACGGGCGTGCCGCCGCCATCGATGTGCAGGCCGCTCTTCACCTTGCCGCCGGCCTTACCGAACGAGAACATCGCCATGCCGTCCAGCGAGTGGATGCGGGCATAGCCGTGGTCGCTGTTGGCGATGATCAGCATGTTGTCGAGCAGGTTGCCGTCGCCTTCCTTCTGATCGGCGAAGGCCTTGATGTAGGACGCCAGCGATTCCATGCAGCGGCGCGTGAACCACGAGCAGTTCGGCTGGTAGCCGAGCTGCGCGTCCACCGGCTCTTCGTGTGTGGTGGTGTGATGCGGCTTCTCGTAGCCGAGCTTGGTGGTGTTGGAGCCGCGGCCGTTGTAGCTCATGTTGAACACGCGGGTCTGGTCGCAGGCGATGGCCATGACCATCAGCTGGGTCAGCATCTCGTGGCGTGTGGCGACGATGGTCGATTCATTGCCGACCTTGGCGTCTTCCTTGAAGGGCTTGGGCGCGACGCAGGCCGCGATCGGCTCCGGCTTGGTGAGCTGCTGGTCGAACTGCTTTTCCAGGTGGCGCAGGCCCGAGAAGTACTGGTCGATGCGCTGCTTGTCCTCGGCGCCGACCTTGGCGTTGAGGTCCTTGATTTCGTCGAGCACACCCGACAGCACGCTCTTGCGCGCCATGACGGTGGGGTTCGGCGTGAAAGTCTTCGCGTTGGGGTCCTGGAAATCCGGCCCGAACAGGCGGGTGTAGAACTGCATCGGCGAGACTTCCGGCGCGTTCGGCGTGGTCGGGGTTTCGTAGGAGAAGGTGCCGCGCGCATCGCCACCGGCCGAGGCGTTCAACAGTTTGAAGCGCGTGGTGCGGCTGATCTGGTTGGCGACCGTGACGTCGATGGTTTCGCCCGGCACTTCCTGCTGCAGCATCGGCGCGATGCCGGTGCGCGAAATCACCCAGCCGGGGTGGTGGCAGAGGTTTTCGGCGTTGTCGCGGAAGGCGGTGAAATTGGTGAGCACGTTGAAGTGCTTCTGGACACCGCGCAGGGCCTCCATTTCCTCGGTGATCTCGTAGTTCGCGCCGGTCTTCTTGGGCACGAAGATCGACTTGGTCATGCCCAGCGCCCAGTAGTAGGTGCCGAAGCGGACCGGCATCGCCTTGCCGTCGGCCAGCGCGTTGCCGTTGCCGTTGAGGAAGCAGTTCAGCAAAGGAAGCGCGACCGTAACCGCCCCGCCATTCAACATGCCGCGCAATACACGACGTCTCTGAAGCATGATCTCTCTCCCTCGAATGCAAATGGCGATGACGTATTAATTCCGTGGCAACCCCGGCCCCCCTCCCAGGCGGCCGGATACGACGGGAACGCGCAACGTGTAGCGGCAAGAAAACGTGTGGCGGCAAAAAAGAGCTTAATTACTGGAAGGATAGCAGGATTTCGCCTGCCCGCGAAGCGGCTTGTAAGACAGGTTAACGGGCGGCCAGGCTAAGCGAACGGCCTCGCCCGCGCATGCCGGCCGCAGGGGCCCGCCAGACCTCTCCTCCCCGAACGAAGACGGTAAGCACGCTCCTGATGGATAGCCATCTTCATCAATGGGTTAGCGAGACGTTAATGAATATTTTTTACACTCCCCCTCCGTTCGAGAAGTCGGCCCGAAGAGGAACGTCGATGTCTTCCCACGATACCAGCCCGTACCGGACAGTGGCCGACTTCCAACGCTGGGATCGGGCTTTCACGGCTGAGCGTGCGAAGCGGCTCGATCCCTACGAAGGCCAGACCGCGCGCTTCCGCCTGGGCAAAGCCGACAGGATCGTCACGGCCGGAAGCTGCTTCGCCCAGAACATCGCCAAGCGCCTCCAGCGCTACGGCTACAACTATGTGATGGCGGAATACGACCCCGCCCTCACCCCGGAGCAGAATGAAAGCCGCAAGAACACCATGTTCTCGGCGCGCTACGGCAATATCTATACCGTCGCGCATCTCGCGCAGCTGATCGCGCAGGCCTTCGGCCGCTGGGCGCCGCAGGAAGAATTCTGGAAAACCGGCGAGCGTTTCCTCGACCCCTATCGGCCGTCGATAGACCCCGAAGGCTTCGCCAGCCTCGAAGAGTTGCGCCGCGCCCGCGCCGCGCACCTCGGCTCTGTGCGCAACGCCCTTCAAAACTGCGACGTTTTCATCTTCACCCTCGGACTGACGGAGGGCTGGGTCAACACGGGTGACGGGGCCGCCTATCCGGTCGCGCCAGGCGCGGGCTACGGGACCTTCGCCCCCGAAAAATACGCTTTCAAGAACTACACCCTGGCGGAGATCAATGGCGCGGCGGCTGCCAGGTCTTCAAGCTGAACGACACGCGGGCCTAGGGCGAGTCTCACCGCCCGCCGCGCTTGAACGCCGTCACGCGGCCCGGTCGCTCCGCGCCCGGCGCGTGGGCGGGATGAAAACGTCGCGCGGCAGCGGCCATTTGGGAATGGGAATCGTCACGGCGTTTGGCCGCGACTGCCCGGGCGCAACAGAGGAATAATCTCGCCAGCCCACACATGCGGACGTGCTTTCAAACATTTCTCGTGCCGCGTCCCTCAGTTCATCGGCATTGTTACGGATGAGCTCAGTCCCTGGAGGCTTCGGAAAAGGCGGCGTCATGAATCCGGCGTCATACGCCGCCAGCTGGCGAAAGCTTCTTCCATCCGTCGTCCTGTACTCCTGCGTGACGAAGTAGTCGTGATCTCTCTGCCTGCCATAGTAGGACATGGCATCGACCGTCACAGTGGGCACGCCGAAGGCACGGCCATACGCTTGAGGGCCCGAAGGACTCGACAGTAAGAAGCGGGAAATGGCCAAAGCGTAGGTTTGCAGCCAGTGGCAGCCTTTGCCCTCAATGCTGATGGCGGCAAGATCGATGAGGCCATCGATCTTGGGCATTTCATTTCCGGACGTCGGGTGTCCGAGCCGAATCACCTGCCCGCCCAGTTTGTCGATGATGTAGCGGATAACCGCTATGTAGGGCGTCCGATCCAATATATCGCGGTCTGGGTCGGGGCCTCTGTGCCAGAGAAAGCCCCACTCCTTCCAATACACGGTTGCGACCCATTTATAGGGGTCCAAACCCAGGGCAACGAGCGCCGCGGCGGCGCGCTCGGCCATCTGGTCCGGCGGGCGAAGTCTCCCGAAAGGAACCGCGCCGAACATGGCCTCGTGGAACATATTTCCGGCAAGCACAAGATCGGCCGCGCCCGCGCCAAGCGTCTCGAGCGCCGACTCCGCCAGCGTTGGGGCCGCGTTGAAAAACGTCAGAGGCATTCCGACCGCGGGATCCGGGCCTCTTATGATTCCGTATAAATTGGGGATGCAGGCCACGATATCATCTCGCCACGCCGAGAACTCGGTCGTGTAGTGGACATAGAGCTGCGCCTCATCGAAAAGATCGCGAACGGAGCTCACGAAAAGCGCTTGGCTGCAAAAATCTCCCAGCATCCGGTGCGCCAAATTTGCGGCTATGCGAAACATTGCGGTGGGGTTGTCCTCGTTGTCTCTTTGGTGGATATCCCCGCCGACCATCCGGTCGGAGCCTGGGGCCGGACAATCTGACGGAACCAGCGCGCCTAGCGAGGCACCAGTTCCGGATCCCCAAAGACTTTGATGAACGCATCCATAATGGAATCGACCACGGCGAGATTGGGGTGATGGCTCGAGCCGTCCTCCGCACCGAAGAGCCCGCCCGCGTTCCCGTTGACCCAGCGCACCATCTCAAAGGCTGGCCAGTAAATCACATGGGGCGGTTTCTGCTTTAACACCTCATGAACCGCCACGCGCAGGGTCGACTTCGAAATGCAATCCGCGACAATCGCCGAATTGAATTCCGTCGTTACGCGCAGCGGGACCGGCGAAACCGTCAGGACAACCGCTGCGTCGGGTGCCAGTGAGCGAATGGACGAAATGATGTAATTCAGGTTTTCGACATTCTCCTGCACCGATGAGGTGCGAAAATCACATCGCCGGAATAGCGCCGCCTTGTTGGTTTCCGTAGACCGCGACATCACGAACGCTCCGGTCTTTCTGTCGAAGTGGGCTGCCGCCAAACCCATCGTGTAGACAAATAAGCGTGTGTCGCGAAGAGCGGCGCGAAACCCTTCAAGTGTATCGCGGCCGAGATTGTCTTCCACTATTTGTGTGCGCTCGTCTTGCACGCCCGACGTCAGCCAATCGACAACGGCGCGATTCGCAAAAGTGTTATTGTATTCTTCGCCGCACGGCATATTTGTCACTTTGAGATCGTAACGCTGCAACGATCTGGCCAAGTTGCGCGCAAAGCACGACCCTTGGGTAAACACGCTCATCTTCGGCCTCAAAACGATGCCGCCGGTGGGCATATTTTTGATCACGTAGTTGTCTATCAACTGGGGCAAGTTCGCAAAATCCTGAGCCGTGGGCGGCCAACGGTTGAAGGCCGTTCTGGGCGGCGGCGCCTTGACGAGCTCCTTGAGTTCCTCGCCGTGCTGCCGGGCGGATTCATGAGCGGGATTGATCGCGAGGGCGCGCTTATTCGCGGCGAGGGCTTCCTCGAAGTCGCCCCCGATAGCCAGCGACAGCGACAGGAAGTGGTGCGGGTCAAACTCGTTCGGCATCAGTTCCGCGGCTTTACGCAGGAATGGGACAGCCCGGGCGGGAAAGCCGGCCTCGTAATAGTGATGTCCCAGGGAGAATTGAGCCTGCCCCCAATGGGGCTTCAGATTTACAACGATTTGGGTGTGCTCGGCCGCTTTCGAGCGCTGCCTCAACGAATGATATCCCAGCGAGAGAATCCAATGGAGCGAGGCGTCCCCCGGGAACTTATGAATGTGAGGCGCGATATGCGGAACAAGCAGCGAGGTGTGCCGCCCTGTCTGCATGAAACACTGCGCCAGAAGAAGCAAGCCACGCGGATCGGGGGGATCCATCTCAGCCAGCAATCGCGCGGAACTCACCGCCGTGTCCACATCGCCAACCTGCAGCGCCTGGCTGGCGGTGAGAACGGCAGCCTCCCTATCAACTTTTGCGGCCAGATCCTTCGCAGCCGCGACGGGCTCAAGTCCAGCCGGTTTCTCCCGCTGCTTCAGAGAGCCGTGGGCGCGCGCAAGAACTTCCTGCAACGGTCCGTCTGCCGGGAATTCATGCGCATGGGGCGCAAGATAGGTCACGATTAGCCCACTGCTTCCCGCTTGCTCCAAGTGATGCGCGAGAAGAAGAAGACCGCGAAAATCGGGAGGACTCATGGCGCAAAGTAATTTCGCCGACGTCACGGCGTTCCCGATGTCGTTCTTCCGAAGCGCTTCGGTCACGCCAGCGACGAGGTCCTCTGCGCTACTCAATGAGGCCGTATCCTTCGTCAGGGCAGCAGGCGCAGAGGCGGAATCCTGAACCATCGC
>CANJOI010000156.1 GCA_947475365.1 Fidelibacterota bacterium
CGATAACCTGCCCATGCACGCCGAGGCGATCGCGCTGGCCGCGCAGATCTCGCTCAAAAGCTTTGAGGCCAAGGTCCCGGGCGGCGAAGCCAAGCCCGAAGTGTGGACAAAGTGGGCCGACTTTTCCAAGCGCATGAACGATTTCGCCGCCGCCACGCGCCTGTTCTCGGACACCGCCAAAAAAGGCGCGACGCTGGCGGACATGACCTCCATCCTCACGCAGGCGCTCCCCTGCAAGGAATGCCACGACGCCTACCGGGCCGAAAAATAGCCCGCTTGAGCTGAAGTTGCCCAACCCCGGCCTCGCGTGAGGCCGGGGTTTTTCGTGGCGCACCCCGCAATCCCGCCCGGCCGCGCAAGCGCAAAGCGCGGGCGGCACTTCAAGACGTTGTGAACTGGTTACTTAGATGTGAGGGAGCCGCGCGGGCCGCGGGTCGCGATTGACGCACGCGGCGGAATGAAGAAATCTTTGCGTGCGGGCCGGGCCCCTCTGGCAGTGTACTTCACGTCACTGCGATGTCGGACCGCATCGGGTTATCTCGGTGCTGGTTCCTTTTCTCCCCCGGACCCCCGCCGCGCAACCCGATTGGTGTAGCATCAGTCGGAGAAAAACATGACCCGTCTTTTTTACCGCCTCAGCAACATGCACCGTCAGGTGGACGAGCAAATCCGCGACGAATTGCGCCGGCGCGCCCCGGATTCGCTCCGGGTGTTGCGCTTAAAAAAGCTGCGCCTCAACGTGAAGGACCGGCTCGCAAGGCTGTTTCAGCAGCCCCGCACGGCATAGTAGTCGAGGTGGTGCGGAGCGGCGCCTCGCCCTCCGCACCCCTTTATCCCCAAATTGGCTTCCTGAAATTGGTGGTGTCATGGCGCCCGTGCCGTATATGCGCGCGCGTGCCTCCGCACCGGATTTATCTCGCCGGCGGCCTAGGTGTGATGGCGGTCTGGCAGTGACGAGGATGAAATGGCGCTGATGGAATTATTGCCCAGTTCAGAGATCTGGGCCGCGCTCGTCACGCTGACGGCGCTCGAAGTCATTCTCGGCATCGACAACATCATCTTTATCTCCATCGTCTCGGGCCGCCTGCCCCCGGCGCGGCAGGCCAGCGCCCGGCGGGTTGGTCTCGTCCTGGCTTTAGGAATGCGCATCGCGCTGTTGATCGCCGTCGCCTGGCTCGCCGCCCTGACCGCGCCGATCACCACTATCGGCGGCTTCGTCCTGACCTGGCGCGACATCGTGCTTTTTAGCGGCGGCGCCTTTCTGATCTACAAAGGCACCCGCGAGATTCACAAAATGATGGAGGGCGGCGGCGATGAGGCCGTCCCCGTGCATATGACCTTTGCCGCGGCCATCGCCCAGATCGCGGTGATCGACGTTGTGTTCTCGCTCGACTCCGTCATCACCGCCATCGGCATGACCGACAGCCTGCCGGTGATCATCGCGGCCATTCTCATATCGGTTCTGGTGATGGCGCTGGCGGCCGCGCCCGTCAGCGATTTCGTCAATCGTCACCGCACGGTGAAGATGCTCGCGCTAGGCTTTTTGTTGCTGGTGGGCATGACGCTGATTGCCGACAGCGCTCACTTTCATATTCCCCGCGGCTACCTTTACTTCGCCATCGGCTTCTCGCTCGCCATCGAGACGCTCAACCTGATCGTCGGCAACGCCATGAAGAAGCGGAATGATAAAATGGAATGAGCGGGGCGGTTAATACCGCCAGGAACGCGCGCCCCGTTGTTTGCTACGGCTCGTCCGAACACTTGTACGGCTGGTGCAGATGCCCGCGCAGCATGGCCGCGGCCGAGACGATGTAGTTCTGGTTCTTGCCTTCGAGCTTTTTGCCGAACGCCGTGTCCAGATCGTGGATCAAACTCGCGCGTTGGGCCTTGGTGATGGTCAAGCGGGTCACATACCCTTGCGCGTCGGGCGTCGTGCTGACCAGCGTTGCGAACACCAGCGGTGTCGCCTTCATCAAGGTCTCGTCCGCGGCGTCGATCATCCCGCGCAGATCCGGCGAGCGATCGCCCAGCTTATCGTAGAGCACGCCCGGCTTGGGCGTGGCCGACAACGCTTCGGCCACCGCGACATAGGTCTCGAAGAACTCGGCTTTCTGGTGCAGCAGGGTGGCGAATTTCTGCGGCGCGCCGCCCATGGGCGGCGGAAGATGGAAGCTGTTCATGGAGTCCGCCTGCGCGTGCAGCGCGGCGGCGAACCTGGTGCTGCTGGAGAGCATGGCGGGCCCCTTGTCGGCGCCCGCGGCGGCCAGGTCTTTTTCCGCCTGTGCCCGCAAATCCTCGGCCTCGCCGATATGGTGGATGAAGGCCGCCACGAAGGCGTGCGGGTCCTCCTCCCTGGCCGAAGCGAACGCCGCCCCGCTCACGCCCTGCATAAGGAGCAGCGCTACCAAAAACCGGCCCATCTTTGCTCTCCTCTGCCCATTGCGCGAGGCCCCAGTGTATCAAACCGCCGGGCGGTCGGGTAATGTTTGCCTGTCCTTGGGAGGGGTCCACATGAAACTTCTTGGCTTGATCGCGGCGGTCGCGGCGTGCTTGTCGCCTTTGGGGGCCAGCGCGGCGCACAGCGCCGAAGTCCCGAAATCCGGCCTGATCGCCGCGCGCGGCCTTACCGAAAAGGACTTCCCGCGCTGGCGGGCCATCCTGCCGGACATCTACGTGTATGAGGACACCCATGCCCCCGACCCCGACGGCTCGGTCATCGGCACGGTCAGCCTGATCGTCGTCACCAAGGACGGCGTGGTGCTGATGGACGGCCAGGGTGACGCCATGGACGGCCAGCGCCTGGTGGACACCATCAGGAAGCTCTCGCCCCTGCCCCTGAAGTACGTGGTGGTCGCCTCCGACCATATCGATCACGTCGGCGGCAACACCGAGATCAAGGCCGCCTGGCCCGGCGCCGTGTTCATCTCATCGCCGGCATCCCAGAAAGTGCTCGCCAAGGCGCCGGTGGTGCCCACCGAGACCGTGAGCGACAAGCGCGTCATCACGTTGGGCGGCACGGAGTTCCAGATCCTGAACCTGGGCCGCGCCCACACCGGCGGCGACCTCGCGGTCTACCTGCCGCAGACCAAGGTGCTGTTCCTGGGCGAAATCTATGCGCGCGATATTTTCCCGTCCCAGCGGTCGTCCTATCCCAGCGAGTGGGTCGCGACCCTGAAGAAGGCCAAGACCCTGGACGTATCCTGGTACATCCCGGGCCACGGCTTCGTCGACACCATGGCCGAAATGCGCGCCGATCTCGACGCCTCGCTCAAGATCCAGGAATACATCGTCGCCGAGGGCAAGCGCCTGCACGCCCTCGGCCTTCCCTGCACCAACGAAGGCAAACCCCCGGTGTGCGAAGCCGCCAAACAGGTCAACTGGGGGCCCTTCGCCGCCGTCCCGCAAACCCGCGGCAAACAGGACATCGCCATCAACCGTGTCTACATGGAGCTGGACGGCAAGCTGCCAAAATAGCCGCCCCGCGCAAGACATATTGAGGTCTTTCCGCCGCCGCGCAATGATGGGGCGCCATCATTAGCCACGGAGGGAAACGTCATGGCCAAAGGTCAGCAGAAGAAAGAGAAGCCCAAGAAGAAGCCGGCCGCCGAAAAGGCGGCCAAGCCGAAATCCGCTTACGCCCAGGAAATGGGCCGCAAGAAATAGGCTTCAAAGCCCCGGGCGTCGCGCCGCGCACGGCCCCGCCCGGGGGTCCCCCGCAGGGAGAATAGAGCCGCCAAGGCATATGTGCAGGAACTCCGGGGCAACCATCCGGAGTTGACGGCGGCGGTCGAGGCCCTGGCCGCCCGTTCCGCGATAACATTCCAGCCCGGGAACAAGCTTCAGGCGAAGGCGTTGGCGTTCCATGCCCGCTTTCACGCCCGCCCCCACGGATGACCGGCTGACCAAGGCCCGGATTTACCGGCAACGCGCCGCCGAGGCCCGCGCCAAGGCCGGCACGCTCCCGCCCGGACAAGCCGCGCAAGAGCTGCTCGATATCGCCTCCGACTGGGACTTCCTCGCCGCCCGCCTGGAACACCGTGCCCGGGAAAACCCCCGCGAAGCCTTCAGCGCGAAAACCGGGTCCAGCCAGCCATAAACGCCGCCCGGGCCAGCAACACGCCCGTCGCATACACAAACGCGGGAGGCCGTGGTCATGCGGCGAGCCAGGTCTTGCCGCTCACGGCGCGTAAGATCCGCGAAGGCGATGGGATATGGGCTTGGCATCCGCATGCCATGGTAAAGACGTCGCCCGCCGCCACCGCCGGAGGGTTGGGACCCAGCCTGCGCGGGGCCTTGCACCACCATCTTCAAAGCGCCTCAATCGAGGCCCAGCATATGGCCATGGCACCGGTTCGTCTGACACGCGCGCAGGAAAATAACGGCGGCCCGGGCGGTTATAAGCGCGGCGAGCATTGATTAAACCCCGCCGCGACACCATCTCCATCTTTGGCCTACACCATCCCGGACCTGGCGCACCGCCGCGGGACACCGCTCTCACGGAGACACCCATGTTTGGATTTCAAGGCGGCGAAAGCCCGGATGCGGTCGCGCGCAAACGCGGGTACATGAAAGACGCGCAGCAGAAGTGGCCGTTCCTGACGAATTTCGATTGCTCCACCATCACCACCGCCGGGCAACTCAGCGCGATGATCAAGGTCCGCGCCTCGCTTCCGGAACAACGGGCCCACAACGACGTCGCCGCATGGATCAAGGGCAAGGATTTCTCAACCGCCTTGCCCGCCCATAGACAATAACGAAGGCCATGCCGCAGTTCAGCGCCTTCATGGGCTTTTACGCCGCGCATCAGGTGTACGCCCTGGCCTGCATCGGAGTGCTGGCGGTCCTCGCCGCGATGATGATCCCCGCGCCCCGGCGCCGCTGACCCACGCGCCGCGTCTCGTCCGCGCCGGACCGGCGTGGCCGGCAACCACCGTTGGAGCTTTCTCCATGACCTCGACCGGCCTGCACCTTCCGCCTTCCGCCGCGGATGGCGATCACAGCGCCTATACCCTGGATATCCTGGCGCGCATCGCCAAGATGCGCGCGGCGCTTCAGGCGGTCAAACGGCTCGGCCGGCAAAGCGATGACGCCGCCCACGGCCCCTTTGGCGCGTTAGTGGACGATATGGAATCCTACCTCTCCCACCTGCGCAAGACCCGCGACCGCGAGGTCTGACGGCGCGCTACGCGGCGCGCGCCAGCCGGCGGGCGTTGGCGCCGGCCGCCGCGCGGTAAGGCAGCATGACATCGCGCTGCGCCCGCAGGATCTCGTCGGCGACCGCGAACGACCTTGCCGTCGCGCGCTCCATCGACGCATGCATGGCCCGGTACTGCGCGCCGAACGCGAACGGCAGCGGTGACCCCGCGATTTCCTGCGCGGCCGCGACCGTGGCTGCCGCTTCCTCCGCCGCGTCACGGTAGAGCACGGTGGACAGCCGGCAAGCCGCGCGCATCCAGGCGGCGCCGGCGGACATGGCCGCCAGCACTTTCTCCGGCCCCATGCGCACCAGCTCGCCGGTATTCACGTCGGCCAGGCGCGCATTGATCACGCTGGATGAATTGGCGGCCAGTGTCGCGGTGTCGCGCACATTGCGCTGCAGGCTGGCGAGTGCTTCGGCACCACGCTTGGTATAGCCCACGATCTTGGCGCTGCTGGAACGCGTGGCTTTTTTGCGGCTGGTAACCATGGGCTATCTTGCCTTTCGGGGCCGAGTAGCGGGGGATTGGGCGTTAGATGTAAGTTTGGGCGCGGGTTTTGCTTCGTCCTTGGCCCTGCTGCATTGTGAGCACGGGCGCCCCGGCACCCGCTGTCTGGTGCGTTTCACCGCCGGCCCCCTGGTTCTCGCGGCAGGTCGTGGAACCGGCGAAGTCGTTCGCCTTGGTTCGCGGTTTTTGCTTCGCCACGCTGGTGCCCTCACGAATTGGTGCGCCGCGCGAACGCCGCGGCGGACCACCAACGGAAGGCGATTGGAATCGTTCCAGTCCCGCGCCGAAAATTGTCGGCTGGTTACTCGGCGGCGCGCGGCGTCGCGGCGCTTGCTTTGGCGGCGGCGGCGCCCGCCTTGGCGGCCGTGGCGCCGGCTTTGGCGGCCGCGGCGCCGGCCTTCGCGGCGGCGTCGGTGGCTTCCTTCGCGAGGCGCAGCTTCTTCAGGCGTTCGGTTTTTTCCGCGTTGGCGGTGCGTTCGGCATCGCGCTGCTTGCGGAACGCCACGTCGCGCTTTTCATCGGAGTTCTTGCGTGTCTGGGCGGCGGAATTGGCCTGATGGGCGCGGCGGTCGCTGGGCTTCATGGGATCACCTGACAAGAGAATGAGAGAAGAAGAAGCGGCTTACGCGCGCGCGTCGCCGGCCGGCTGTTTATCAAGCAAGGCGTTTATCGAGCCACTGGTTCACCTGGCGCTGGCCGAAGCCGCGATAGGGATGCGACACGGTGAGGACATAGAGGCTGTCGTCGAGCTCGGTGAAACGCGCCATGTCGCCGTACAGCTGTTCGGCGGTCTGGTCCGTCGACACCAGGTAGAGCGAATGATCCAGTTGGGTCCACTCCGCCTGGGCCTTGATGACGTCGAGCACGGCTTGCGCGCGCGACGGCCGGTCGAAACGGCAGGAAATCATAAATACCGTCACTGCAACCGTTCCTTATGACGCGGAAAAAATGCGGCACGCCGGGGCGGGACAGAGCCCGCCCCGGCGGCCGGGACGCCGTGCCCGGACGCGGCAAGCCAGCACGAACATGAAATATGCCGGCGCATCGCGAACAACAGGCGGTCGGCGCCCTGTCTGGTACCTCCGCCGGCAACGCGAAGGCCGCCCCGCCTCCGCACGGCGGAAGCTGGACGCGACACAGGGAAGAGGAAAGCCGGGCGCAAGCGGCGCCCGAATGGCGTAGCGGCTATATAGGCCGCGCCGCCGCCAAAACAAGGACGCCCCAGCCTATTTTGGGCAGGATTCCGGTAGGACGCGCTCATGCGGCGCTCAACACGCGCTCACGCGGCACTTAACAACAAGGATTCCAGTTTCGCGGATGCGGCCTCGGTATCGGTCTGGTCGATGGCGGCCAATTCGCCGCCGAGACGCACCAGCGCTTTTTCATAGAGCATCTGCTGCGCGGGCGAGCGCGCCTTGCCGTTCGCCGGCCGGGACAGGTCGCGCAACACTTCCGCGACCGACAGGGGATTGCCTGAGTTGATCTTGGCGGTGAGTTCCACCAGGCGGCGGCTCCACATGCCCTTGAACTGCGCCGGAGGCCCGGTCAGGTGCGTGAGCACCTCGTCCATGGCCGCGGCGCTTGAGACCGGACGCAGGCCGGCGCGCGCCGCTTTATTGAACGGCACCCGCAGCACCATGCCTTCCTGTTCGAAGCGCACGACCACGAACCGCAGCACGGTTCCCGCGACCGTCTTGGTTTCAACATCCACGACCTGGCCGACGCCGTGGCCGCCGTAGACGACAAAATCGCCGGAGGTATAGGACGGAGCTGTGCTTGCCTGCATGCTAACGCCGGCGCACGAACGGGCGCGGCCGCCCGCCCGCCGGACGCGCCGAGGTGTCGGCATGGCGGTACACCAGCCGCGCCTTGTCGAGATCGTAAGGCGAGATCTCGACCGTGACGCGATCGCCGGCGATGGTGCGGATGCGGCTTTTCTTCATACGGCCCGCGGTATAGGCGATGACCATATGCTCATTGGCGAGTTTCACGCGGAAGCGCGCCTCGGGCAGCACTTCGGTGACCACGCCCTCGAATTCCAATAGTTCTTCTTTGGCCATAGCTTCTCCTCGCCGGGTTTTGCACCGGTCGGTGAAATCGAACGCATAGCCTGGAAGAACACCGCGCGGGACAGATAGTCCCGCGCGGTGGGAAAGTCCTAGAGGACCTTGAGGTTTCCGGCGGCGGTCTTGCCGCGCTCGGACTGCTCGTCGTAGCTCACTTTCTGGCCGTCGTTGAGGCCCGAGAGGCCCGCGCGCTCGACCGCGGAGATGTGCACGAACACGTCCTTGCCGCCGTCTTCAGGCTGGATGAAGCCGAAACCCTTTTGCGCGTTGAACCACTTCACAGTGCCGTTTGCCATGGATAATCAAGTCCCGTTGTATATGCAGAAATAGAGAGACCGCCGGCGCGACGCGCCGGGCGGATCAAATCGGAACAGGAAGAAACCGGGTCGGGCTCTCTAGCGCGCGAGGGCGGGACGGGGGGGCGACCTATGACGAGCCGATGGCTGTACTATAGCCGCACCGAGGGCATTTGGCAAGGAAGCCCATTTTTCCGGGCTTTCTCGTGTATTGCCCGGGCGTTCACTCGCCTTACGCGGGCGCGCGCTATCTAACCCGCGCGCAGTATGAGACACTGGCGCTGACAAGCACGGACACCCCGTTTCGCGCGAAACGCCGCGTATAGATTGGCGCGCGCTCATCCCAGCCCGGCACGAATCAAAGCCCGGCATCTCAGACCCCAAGGCCCCGCCCATGAACGCTGAAGGCAACCTCGCCCTGTTCTGCGATTTCGAGAACGTCGCACTGGGTGTGCGCGACCTGAAATCCGCCAAGTTCGACATCCGCCCGATCCTCGAGCGCCTCTTACTCAAGGGCGGCATCGTGGTGAAGAAGGCCTACTGCGACTGGGACCGCTACAAGGAATTCAAGACCCAGATGCACGCGGCGGCGTTTGAACTGATCGAGATCCCGCACCTGCGCCAGTCCGGCAAGAACTCGGCGGACATCCGCATGGTGGTTGACGCACTCGACCTTTGCTACACCAAGGCGCATATCGACACCTTCGTGATTATCTCGGGCGATTCCGATTTCTCGCCGCTGGTCAGCAAGCTGCGCGAGAACGCCAAGACCGTGATCGGCGTCGGCGTGCGCAACTCGTCCTCCGATCTCCTGATCAGCAACTGCCACGAATTCATCTTCTACGACGACCTCATCACCGAGGCGAAACTGCCGCGGCGTCAGCCGCGCAAGCCGGCCGCGCCGCGCGCCGAAGACGCCCCGCGCAAGCCACGCGC
>CANJOI010000157.1 GCA_947475365.1 Fidelibacterota bacterium
CGAGCGCGGCGTAGTGCTCAGCCTCCTCCACCGCCACATCCACCCAATCATTATAGTATGAGCCCGGCAGATCGAGGTGCGCGAACCGGGCGATGATGTCCCAGGCGAGATCGATGGCATTGAGTTCAATATGCGCGAGCGCATGGATGAAGGCGATGCGGCCCTTGGGGCCCATGGAACGCCGGGGCATTTCATGGGGCGACAGAAGCTCCGGGCGGGCCGGACGCGCCGGTACATCCGGCGCCGCCGCGCGGCCGACCTCGACACCGGCGCGCCAGACGTCGGCCAGCGCGAAGGTGGCGGCGACTTTTTCCTCGGGCGCGGCGGTGAGAAGAACGTCCACCGCGCCCTGAGCCAACGTAATCACAGGCCGCGCAGCGCCTGTTTCACTTCTTCCGCATGGCCGGGGACGCTGACCTTGCGCCACTCGGCGCGCACCTTGCCGTCCTTGTCGATGATGAAGGTCGAGCGCTCGATGCCCATGTACTTGCGTCCGTACATGCTCTTTTCCTTCCACACGCCATAGGCTTCCGCGACGCCGCTGTCGTCGGAGGCGAGCGGGAAGGTGAGGCTGTATTTCGCCTTGAACTTCTGGTGGCTCTTGATGGGGTCCTTGGACACGCCGAGCACGGTGGCGCCCTTGAAGGCGGTCATGCGGTCGCGGAAATCGCAGGCCTGGGCGGTGCAGCCGGTGGTGTCGTCCTTGGGATAGAAATAGAGCACGACCGGTTGGCCGCGCAGGTCCTTGAGCGACACCGTGGATCCGTCATCCAACGGCATGGTGAACGCTGGCGCGGCCTTGCCCACCAGCGAACTGACCGGCGCGGAGGCTTTCTTGGCGGCCTTGGGCGCGGCCTTCTTCACCGCTTTCTTCACCACCTTCTTCAGGGCGGGTTTCTTGCTCTTGGCTTTGGCTTTTGCGGCCATGGTCGTATCTCCTCCTTAAACTCAGCGGATAACGGCGCCAGGCGGCAGGGTTTGGCGGGCTTTCGCCGCCGGACCTGCGATAATCTTCTCGAACAGCACCGACACTATACCCGCAGTTTCCGCCATCAGGCGTTCCAGGGCGCCATCATCCTTCACCCCGGCCGCCCGGGCCAGTTTTTGTTTAAGGCCGAGCGGCAGGTGTTCCGGCGCGACATCGTCTTCGGTGGTCAGGCGGATCACGAACTGCAGACGCGACCAGAGCGCGATGGCCGAAGCGAGCGAATCCCCCTCCATGGCGGAAAGGGCGCCAGCCGCCACCAATTGCGCGATCAGGCTGGGCGGGCGGGTGTCGCTGGTGACCACGGCATGCCGGAGCACGAGATACTGCAGGATGAATTCGGCATCGATCAGGCCGCCCCGCTGGCGCTTGAGGTCCCACAGGCCCTTATCTCCCTGTTCCTTGCGCATCAGCGCGCGCATCTCGGCGACCGCGGCGAGCAGGATGTTGGGATCGCGCGCGCGGCCCAGCGCGCCCGCGCGGGCCGCCATGATGGCGGCGGTCAGCGCGGGCGCGCCGTGCACCACGCGCGCGCGCGCCAGGGCGAGGTGTTCCCAGGTCCAGGCGTCCTCGGTCTGGTATTTGGCGAAGGCCTCAAGGCTGGTGGCGAGCGGCCCCTTGTCGCCATTGGGGCGCAGGCGCAGGTCGACCGTGTAGAGCAGACCCTCGCCCGTCAGCGCGGTGAAGGCGGTGGTCACGCGCTGCGCCAGCCGGATGAAATAGGGCGCGGCCGGGAAGGCCTTGGCGCCCCCCTCGGACATGGCATCCAGCGGCGCGTCATAGATCAGCACCAGATCCAGGTCCGAGGACGGCGTCAGTTCATGGCTGGCCAGCTTGCCGTAGGCCAGCACCGCGAGACCGCTGTCGTTGCCGGCGCCGACCCGGCCATGCTGGCGGGCGAATTCCGTATGCACGCGCGGCAACAGCGCGTCCGTCGCCGCTTCGGCCACGGCGGTGAGCTGCGCGGCGGCGACAACGGGGTCGGTGATGCCCCGCAGCGTATGCACCCCGATGCGGAATTGCTGATCGTGGGTCCAGCGGCGCAAGCGGTCGAGGGCGCCCTCGAACGTGTCGGCTTCCGCCAGCGAGACATCCAGGTCGCGCCGCAGGGCCGCGGCGTCCGGCAGCGGATTGAAGAACCGCGGCTCCAGCACATAGTCGAGCAGCGCTGGCGTGCGCGTCACATGCTCGGCCAGGCGCGGCGCATCGCCCATGATTTCCGCCACCAGATCGAGGATGTCCGGGTTGGCGTAGAACACCGACAGCAACGGCACGCCGGCCGGTAGGGCGGTGAGGCATTTGTCGAAGCGCAGGAACGCCGCATCCGGCTGCGTGGTCCGCGCGAAGGCGGAGAGCAGCGCCGGCATCACCTCGGTGAGCAGTTGGCGCGCCCGGTTGGAACGCGTGGACCGGTAGCGCCCGTGGTGCCAGGCGCGCACGGTCTGGGCGATGGTGGCGGGCTCGGAATAGCCCAGGCGTTTCAAGGTGGCGATGGTGTCCGGATCGTCCTCGGTGCCGGTGAACACCAGATTTCCGCCTTCTTTATCATCGGTGATGGCGAGGGAAGGCGCATCCTCGAACAGGCCGGCGTAGTGGATCTCGACGGTCTTCAAGACCTTCTCCACGTCCGCCATGAACGCGGTCGTGTCGTGGGCGCCGCAAAAAGCAGCGAGACGGGTCAGTCCGGCGTCGTCGGCGGGCATGGTCTGGGTCTGCTCGTCGGCGATCATTTGCAGGCGGTGCTCGAGCGCGCGCAGTCCCCGGTAACAGGCCTTCAGGTCATCGCGCACCTGCGGCTCCACAAACCCGAGCTTGGCAAGCGTGTCGAGCGTTCCCAGGGTGTCGGACAGGCGCGCCTCGGGAAACCGGCCGCCCCAAATCAGCTGCTGAATCTGCGCGAAGAACTCGATCTCGCGGATGCCGCCGCGCCCAAGCTTGATGTTGTGGCCGGCCACCTGCACATGACCACCACCCTTATGGGCATAGATCTGGCGCTTGATGGAATGAATGTCCTGGATGGCGTAAAAATCGAGCGATTTGCGCCAGATGAATGGCTGCAGGTCGCGCAGGAACGATTTAGCCATGTCCAGGTCGCCGGCCACGGCGCGCGCCTTGATGAACGCCGCGCGCTCCCAGTTCTGCCCGTAGCTTTCGTAATAGGACTGGGCGGCGGCGCGCGAGACCGCGATGGAGGTCGAGCCGGGATCGGGCCGCAGGCGCAAGTCGGTGCGGAAGACATAACCGTCCTTGCGCTCCTGCAGCACCTGTACCAGGTCCTTGGTCAGCGCCACGGCGAATTCCTGCGGCGATTTCGGGCCGGTGTAGGGCAAACGTGTTTCGTCGAAGAACACGAACAGGTCGATGTCGGAGGAGTAATTGAGTTCCCGCCCGCCCAGCTTGCCGAGGCCGATCACCGCATAGCCGCAGGCCTGCTCGGGATTGGCGGCGTCGGCGAGCGTGACCTGCCCGCGGTCCTGGGCGCGCAATAACAGCGCGCGAAGGCTGGCGCGCACACAGGTATCGGCGAAGTCGGAGAGCGCCGCGGTGACCTGCTCCACGGTCCAGATGCCGGCGAGGTCGGCGAGCGCGATCGCCAGCGCCGCCTCGGCCTTGGCGCGGCGCAGTCTCGCCATCACCGCCGGCACATTGGCGTCGCTCACGGCGAGCGTCACGGTGGCCGCGGCCAGAACCGTATCCGCGCCATGGCGCGCCGTGGTCATGACCACGGCCGGATGGGCGAGCGCGAGGTCGCTGAGGAAGGGACTCGCGGCGAAGAGTCCGGTGAGCACCGGTCCCCACAGCGGGTCGGCGAGGGCGCCGCTGGCGAAATCCTTAAGGTCACCTTCCGCGGTGCTTGCAAGTGCGGTCCATTCATCGCGCAGCGTGCGGACCCGCGCGGGATCGAACGCGACCGGAGGACCGGAACACAACGATGGGACGAGCGGGGGCAGGGGGGGCGCGGACACGTAGCGACTCGCAGGTTTATGTGTTGTTTTGCGGCACAGTGGGTTATAGAGGACAGGTGGTCAAGGCGGGGGCGGATCCCCTGCGCTTAAGTCCCTCCGGGGGATTACCCCGCTTTGCGGGGTAATGGTAGGGAGTGCCGCGTGTCCCACGGGGCTGTCAGATACCTGCTGCGTGTTGTCGAGGCGGTTTTCCTCCTGGCCCTGGTCGGGGCGGCGGTGCTCACCTGGCGTCTGAGTCAGGGGCCCATCACCATCGACGCCATCGCGCCCTACGTCTCCGAAGCCTTCACGCAGGCCGGGAACGGCATGAAGTTTCAGGTCGACCACCTGGAGTTCAAGTGGTTCGGCCTCAAGGCGCGTCCCGAACTGACCGCGCGCAACGTGCGCCTGATGGAGCCGGGCGGCGGCATTATCGCGAGCCTGCCGAGCATGGTGGTGCGATTGTCGCCGGCCGCCCTCCTGCGCGGCGTGATCGCGCCGGATACGGTGCAGCTGTCCAATCCCATCATCCGGATCGTTCACCGCGCCGACGGGTCTCTGGGCCTGGGTTCCGGAGGCGCGCTGCCCAATCCCGCGGCGGCGCCGGCGGTGCCGACCCTAGAGCCGAGCAGCAACGCCGTTGCCGAGGAGTTGATCCGCTCGCTCACGCGGCCGGCGAGCGAAGAAAACCGCGCCGGTTATCTCGACACCGTCACCATCTCCGACACCACGCTGGTGCTCGCGGACGAGGCTTCCGGGCGCCGCTGGATCGCGCCGTCGGCGACACTCACCTTCACGCGCACCGCCGGCAGTCTGGAACTGCTTGCAACCCTGCCGGTGGTGGAGGACGGCCGCCGCTGGACCATCACCGCGCGCGGGCGCTATCTCGAAACCACGCGCCAATTGGCGTTCGACGTGGACATCGAAGGTTTCCGGCCCACGCGCGTCGCGCGGCTGGCCAAACAGCTGGTGCCCTTCGGGGCCATCGACCTGCCTGTGAGCGGCAAGGCGCAGGCGATTTTCACGCTGGAAGGCAATGCCGCGCGCCTGGACAGCGTCGCCTTCGACGTCAAAGGCGCGGCGGGCAGCCTGCATCTTCCGGCACCGGTGGATCAGTCCTATCCGGTCCGCGCGCTGACCTTGAAGGGCTCAGCCAGCGCCAATCTCGACAGCATGAAGATCGACGAGGCCAGGGTGGAACTGGACCGCGCCAATGACGTGCGGCCCGTCATCACGCTGACCGCCGAAGGCGTCAATCTCAACACCGCGCCCCATGTCACCGTGCGCGCGCAACTGCCCGATCTGAGCCTCGCGGGACTGAAGGAATACTGGCCGCAGGCAGTAAAGCCCAATACCCGCGCGTGGATCGTCGATAATCTCGACGGCGGCGGTGCCACCGCGACTGAATTCCATATGGAGTTGAACGGCCCGCGGCTGGAAGAACTCACCGCGTCCAATACGCAGCTCACAACACGCCTGCACGGCATCAACGTGACCTATATGCCGCGAATGCCGAAGGTTTTGGGCACCGACGGCGTGCTCACGCTGACCCCGGCCGAAGTTCAGGTGGCCATCCACGGCGGCCATGTGCCGGATGCGCAGAGCGGCGCCGGTCTCAAGGTCACCGGCGGCAGGGTCAGGCTTTACGGTCTCGAGAGCGGCAACGAACGCGGCGATGTCAATCTCGACATCGCCGGTGAGTTCGGCGAGGCCATGCGTCTGGTGGATCACGAACCCCTCGGCTATGCCCATGCGGTCGGCATCGACGCGAGCCAGGTGTCGGGTGTCGCCACCGTCAACCTCAAGCTCGATTTCCCGCTCATCAAGGATCTGAAGCGCGACCAGGTCGCCATCGGGGTAAAAGCCAAGGCCAGCGGCGTGGGAATCCCGAACGTCGCCTTCAACCTGCCGTTGAACCACGGCGATTTTGAAATGGCCCTCACGGCCAAGGGCATGACCGTCGAGGGTAAAGCAAATCTAGGCGGTATTCCGTCGCTGGTGTCATGGACCGAAGATTTCGAGGGCGAGGGCGGCGTGCGCTCGACCTATGTCCTCGACCCGGTCATCGACAACAACCAGCGCCCGCTGCTCGGCCTGTCCATGCGTCCGTTCATTCCGCCCTATATCGACGGCGAAGTGCCGGCCCATGTGACCTATGTGGTGCGGCGCGACCACACCGCCATTCTTGAGGCTGCCGCGGACCTTACCCGCGCCGCCGTGGCAATCCCGGAACTGGGCTGGAAGAAAGAGGAGGGCAAACCCGCGACCGGCGTCGTGTCGGCGCGGCTTGAGGATGACCGTTTGGTGGAGGTGTCGTCGTTTCACGTCACTTCGGGAAACGCGGGCGATGCCGATGCCATTGATGTCGTTGGATCGGCCACGTTCACCGAAGACGCCAACCTCAAGACCCTGAAGATCGCCCCGAGCATCGTCGGCGAAAGCCGCATGCGGGCGGACGTTACGCGCGACGCCCTCGGCGCCTACACCATGGACGTCAGCGGCGCTGCCTTCAATTCCACATACTTCTGGAAAGAAATGTCGCGCGATGACGCGCGCGGAACAACAGGCCGTGACGACACCCGTGATGCGCGGCAGAGCGCCGAGAGTACGCCGCTGAATTTGACCGCGCGGTTCGACCGCATGTGGCTGGCGAAGGAAGGCGACTTCAAGGACGTGAGCCTGTCGCTTGAGCGCACCAAGGCGGGGATTCAAACGCTCGACTTCAAGAGTCAGGTGGCCGATACGCCCTTCAACCTCACCCTCGCGTCCGCCGACGGGAAGCGCACCTTCACTGGCGCCAGCGAGAACGGTGGCGCCGTGGTGCGCGCGGTCGGACTGTTCAAGGACATCCAGGGCGGCCGGTTCTCGATCAAGGGCGAGTTCGAGGCGAACGGGACCGTCAAAGGCGGCGCCGAAATCACCAACTTCAAGCTCGTGGAGGCGCCGCCGCTCGCGCGTCTTCTGTCGGTGGCGGCGCTCTCCGGCATCCTCGATGAGCTGCGGGGTAAGGGGATCTCCTTCAGTACCCTGCGGGCGCCATTCTCCTACGCCAATTCGGTGCTGACAGTCACGGACGGAGAGATGTTCGGCGCGTCCCTGGGCCTCACCACCAACGGCACCTATGATTTCGCGGCGTCGCGCATGAATTTCGACGGCACGCTGGTGCCGGTCTACGCCGTCAATTCCGTGCTCAGTTCGGTGCCGCTGGTCGGCGGATTGTTCTCCGGGGGAACGAAAGGCGGCGGCCTGTTCGCCGCCACCTACAGCTACCGCGGCGATCCGGCCACCGCGCAGCCATCCGTGAATCCTCTTGCGGCGCTCGCACCCGGATTCCTGCGGCACATCTTCGATATCTTCAAGGCGAACCCGCCGCAGCCCGCCGCACCGAAGATCGAGCCCGCGCCGGAACCGATTCTCAGCAAGTAGCTAGGCCGGCTTCACCAGCGCGTGACGCTTTTTGCCGGCGCTGAGTTTGATAACGCCGCCGGTCACGGCATCGCCGGTGACAACCTGATTTTCATCCTCGACCTTCTGATCGTTGAGGCGGGCGCCGCCGCCCCGGATCAGCTTGCGGGCTTCCGAATTACTGGCCGCGAGGCCGGCTTTCTGGAACAGGCTCCAGGCCGGGATGCCCGCCGCCAGCTCCGCCGCGGGCAGGGTGACGGCGGGAAGGTCCTCGCCGATGCCGCCTTGTTCAAACGTCGTGCGCGCGGTTTCGGCGGCGGCCGTGGCCGCCGCATCGCCGTGCAGAAGGCGCGTCGCTTCAAACGCCAGTACTTTCTTGGCGTCATTGATCTCGGCGCCCTGAAGCTTTTCCAGGCGCGCGATCTCAGCCAACGGCAGCGTCGTGAACAGCTTCAGGAACCGGCCCACGTCGCCGTCCTCGGTGTTGCGCCAGAACTGGTAGTAGTCGTAGGGCGCTAGGCGGTCGGCACGCAACCAGATGGCGCCGGCGGCGGTTTTGCCCATCTTGGCGCCCGACGCGGTGGTGATCAGCGGTGTGGTGAAACCGAACAGTTCTGCATTGGCAACGCGCCGGCCCAGGTCCACGCCCTGGATGATGTTGCCCCATTGATCAGAGCCGCCCAGCTGAAGCGTGCAGTTGTAGCGCTTGTTCAGTTCAACGAAATCGTAGCCCTGCAGGATCATGTAGTTGAATTCGAGGAACGTGAGCGGCTGCTCGCGCTCAAGCCGCAGCTTCACGCTGTCCATTGTCAGCATGCGATTGATGGTGAAGTGGCGGCCGACATCGCGCAGGAACGGAATGTACTGCAGGCTATCCAACCATGTGGCGTTGTTGGCGAGGATCGCGTCGGAGGGGCCGTCACCGAAGCGCAGGAACGGTCGAAAGATTTCCTGAATCGAAGCGATATTGGCAGCGATGGTCGCATCATCCAGAAGGTTGCGAGTTTCATCCTTTCCCGAGGGGTCGCCGATTTTGGTCGTGCCGCCGCCCATAAGCGCGATCGGACGGTGTCCGGTCTTTTGGATCCAATGCAGCATCATGATCATGACCAGATTGCCCACGTGCAGGCTGTTGGCCGTCGCATCGAAGCCTATATAGGCCGTGATCACGCCTTCGCTGGCCTTGCGGTCGAGGCCGTCAAGGTCGGTGCACTGATGCAGGAATCCGCGCTCCACGAGCGTGCGGATCAGATCGGAGCGATGATGCGTCATGGCCTATATCCGTGGCATACTTGGGTGGGCCGCCAAGTAACACATTGGGGCCTCTCGGGACAACAAAACCGGTGCTTTCCATGGCTGCGCCCGCCCTCAAATCAGCCCATAAACCCGCTCATGAGGCCGATTTTCCGCCGCTCCGGGCCATCGGCCTCATGAGCGGCACGTCCATGGACGGGGTCGACGCCGCCTACGTCGAGACCGACGGCGCGCGGGCCATCGTCCGCGGCGAGTCCCTGACGACACCCTTCGGCAAGGAATTCCGCGCCCGCCTCAAGGCCTACAGGCTGTCCGGCC
>CANJOI010000158.1 GCA_947475365.1 Fidelibacterota bacterium
GGTCAGACCTTTGGACTGCGTGGATGTCAGGCTCGCCAACTGCGTGGTGGTCAGGGCCGCCAGGAAGTCATTGGACATATAGGTGAACTGGGTCGAGGCCAGGCCGTCGATCTGGCTTGCGGTCAGCGCCGCGACCGAGGTGGTCTGCAGGGCATTGAGTTGGGTGGACGTGAGCTGCCCCAGCTGCTTGGAGGTGAAACCCAGCACCTGGGTTTCGCTCAACGTCCCGAGTTGGGCCGTCGACATTACTTTGAGCTGGGAGGTCACAAGCACGCTGAGCTGCGTGGTGGTGAGCCCGGTGATTTGGTTGGTGGTCAGGTGGATGACATCGGTGGTGGTCAGCGACCGCACCTGCAGCGGCGTCAACGCCTCGATCTGGGTCGAGGTGAGCGAACCGATATTTGTGGTCGACAGGCCCTGGACCTGGCGCGACGTCAGGCCGGCGATCTGCTCGGGCGTGAGCGCGATCAGCGTGGTAGTGCTGAAGGCGTTGAGCTGGCTGGTGGACAGACCCGCCAATTGCGCGCCGGACAAAGCCGCGAGCGCGGTGGTGGTAAGGGCGCCCAACTGCACCGTCGAAAGCTGCGCCATCTGGCTCGGCGTCAGGCCCGTGATCTGCAACGCCGTGATGTCGGCGAAATCCGTGGCGTTGATCGCCTTGATCTGCGTGCTCGCCAGTTGACCGAGTTCGGTCGCCGTCAGGCCGCCGAAGGTCGTGGTGCTCATGCTGGCGATCTGGGCGGTCGTCAACGCCTTGATCTGCGCTGCCGACAGCGTGCCCAGAACGGTCGTGGTGATGGCGTTGACCTGCGACGTGGACAGCGCGCCGAGCTGCGTGGAAGCGACGCCGGCGAATTGGTACTCCGTCAGCCCTGAAATCGCGGCGGCGTTCAGCGCCGCGAGCTGCGCGGTTGTCATGCTGCTGATCTGGCCGGACGACAGACCGCCGATCTGCACAGTGGTCAACGCGGCCATCTGCGTGGTGGAGAGGCCGTCAATCTGGGTGCGGGTGAGCAGCGCGACCGAGGAACTGGTCAGCGCGGGAATCTGGGTTCCGGCGGTCAGCGCCGCGATCTGGGCGGATGTCAGGCCGGCGAGCTGGTCAATGCTGATGGCGTGGATGTCGGTGGTGTTAAGCGCCGCGACCTGGCTGGTGGACAGCGCCCCCATGTGGGTCGGCTGGAACCCGGTGAACTGCTGCGCCGTCAGGGTCGCGATATCGGTGGTCGACAGACCCTTGATCTGGGTCGTCGTCATCGCCGCGAACTGAGTCTTGGTCAGCGCGGAAAAATTGGTGGTGTTAAGCCCGCCCAGCGCCGCGGCCGTGAGGCCGGCCAGCTGCGTCGTCGTGATCGATGTAATGTTGGTCGTTGTCAGACTGTTGAGCTGCGTCGCCGACAGGTTCAACGGCTGTGTGGTCGAGAATGATGCGAAATTGATCGCGCTGAGCGCGGAGACCTGCGTGGTGGACAGGCCGGAGCGTTGGCCCGTGGACAACAGCGCGACGTTGGTGGTGTTGATCGCGCCGATTTGCGTGACCGTCATTCCTCCCAGCGTGGAGGAAGACAACGCGGTGATTTGCGTGGAGGTGAGGGCGGCGATCTCGGTTGTCGAGAAGCCCTGGTATTGGGTCGAGGTCAGCGAATTGAGCTGAGCGCCGGTCAGGGCGCTGAACTGGGTAACAGTGAGATAGCTAAGGGCGGTCGAACTGAACCCGTCGAGCTGCGTCGTCGACAGCGCGCCGATCTGAACCGTCGAAAGCGATTGGATCTGGGTTTGGCTTAGCGTCGCCATGGCGTCATCCCCGTATCCGGGGCCACGATGCCGGAAAGCGTCCCGTAAAGGGAGGCCGCCCCAGGCCAGGCGCGCATGATAACCGCGAACATATCCCGTCCCCGTTCTGGAGAACTTGGCCGCCTCACGCGCGGCCGGCTAAAACTTTGAAGCGCCAATTCCGGCGTCCTTACGCGTAAAAGTTTAACCCATAGCCAACGCGGGAGCAAGGCTGGGGGTTGCATGTAAGAATCTGGAAAATAAGGCAATTTCCTATTTTCCTATAGCGCGGTCTTGGTCACGTAGAGCTGGTAGACGGGCGCATTGCGCACCACGATGGCCTTGCGTGTAAACACGTTCACGAAAGCATCGATCGCGGACTTGGGCATGTTTAGCAGGTCCTGGCTCCCCATCTCTTCCATGCTCCAGATGTAGTCGTCGAAGATCATCAGGCCGCCGGCGCGCACCAGGTGGAAGCCCATGACCGCGTCGCTCAAGACGTCATGGGCCTGGTGGGAACCGTCGACATACAGCACGTCGAACGCCCCCTGGCGTTCAACCGTGATCAACTCGGCGAGCGCGAGGTGCGACAGCTTCTTGTGCTTCTTCACCACGACATCGGGATTCCCGACCTTCGTCAAAGCGAACTGGACATTCTTGTCGAACCGCTTCTCGACGTCAGACATGACGATGTCGCCATGCTCGACGCCGCCTTCCCACGTATCCACACAGTGAATTTCCAGCGCCTGGCCTTTGCCGAATGTCTCGATCAGGTAACAGGCCGAGCGCCCTTCGTAGGAACCGATTTCCAGGATCCGCTTGGGGGCGAACCGCGGCAACAGGGCATCCCATACGGCGATGTTCTGGTCGAACCAGTCGTTGGTGAAATCGTAGCCCGGATCGTTGAGTGAAGCGGCCATGGGTGTCCCTGATTTTCCGTGCTTACAATTTCACAGTCGTGCTGCTGACCGGCCACAGCCGCGGGTCGGGCGGCAGGTAACCGAATTCATCGCGCTTAGCGAGTTCCGCCCGGTATTTTTCCTCGTAGTCGGGAACGGCCAGAAGCTCGACATCGTCTTGATCGAGGTTGATGCCGATGTCGTTGTAGACATCGAGGTTGGTAAGGTCGGGGCGCGGCATCTTGCCTGCCGTGTATTCTTCCCACATACGCGCGTAGACATCCTCAAGGCTGCGAACCAGGAGCGGCGTGTCGAACAACACGCAGGAATCGCGGCCCGCCTTGAGGCGCGCCCGCAGCGCCTCGCGCTTATCGCGATCGAGGCCGAGCTCAATGGCCTTGGCGACAAATTCATCCGGCGTTGTGCATACCAGATCGCCCAATCCGGCCGAGGTGATAAGGCTGCCGCAGACACGCGAAGCAAAGCCGCGGCCCGCCAGCGTCAATACCGGAACCCCCATCCACAAGGCATCGGAACAGGTGGTGTGCGCTCCGTATGGAGACGTATCGAGGAACAGGTCGGCCAGCGGATAGCGCGCGAGGTGATGCGGGTTGCTGCGCTTGCCCGCGAACAGGATGCGGGCGGGATCGACGCCGGCCGCCTCTGCCTGTTCCTTGAGCCAGGTATTGGTGGTTTCAATCCCTTCCAGCAGCCAGAGCACGGAGCCCGGCACGGCCTTGAGGATCGTCATCCAGCGCGCCCAGGTGAAGTGCGTGATCTTGTGGACGCCGTTGAAGCAGCAGAAAACCGTGCCTTCCTCCGGCAATCCATGTTCCGCGCGCGTCGGCACGGCCGGCGCAACCACGCGGCTGCGGTCGTTGGGCTGATAGCAGGGAATACGCATCACCCGCTCGGAATAGTACTTCTCGTTCTCCGGCGGGATGATGAAGTCGTCGGCAATGATGTAGTGAAAGTACGGGCTGCCGAGCGTGCCGGGATAGCCGAGCCAGTTGACGTTGATCGGCGCCGGGCTCATGGCGAACACCTTGGTGCGCGCGCCGTTGGTGTAGCCGTTGAGGTCGATCAGAATCTCGATACCATCGGCGGCGATCCTCTCGGCGGCCTGCTCGTCGCTCATTCCGGTGAGATCGAGCCAGTGATCGCTGGTCGCTTTCACTTTCTGATGGATCGCGTCGTTGGCCGCGATGCCGCAGTAGTAAACGAATACCTCCACCTTGGCGCGATCGTGAAGACCATAGATTTCCGCGGTCAGGAACCCGACCGCGTGCTCGCGCAAATCCGACGAGACATAGCCGATCTTGCGCCGTGCCGGGTGAGCCGCCGCCCTGATTTTGGCGTGGCCGTTATGATAGGTGGCCTTGGGCCGGCCGACGTCGTCGCGCGCGTAGATATAGGCGTTGGCGAGCTGCAGGAGCGGGTCGTCGGTGTAGGCATCCAGCGAGAGGGTCGAGATCCCGTCCAGGAGCTGCGCGCGGGTGATTGTCGACCACGGCTTGATCACCGGCCACTTGCACTGGCGCTGGCGCAGGGACACCCAATGCTGGATTACATCCGACTGGTTGGCGTTGATTTCGAGGCTGAGACGGAGCGCATCCTCGGCGTGGGCGTCGAAATTGGATTTTTCGAGAAGGCGTCCGATCTGCTTCAACGCGGAGAGCTTGTAGTTGACGTTCTCCCCGTTCACCGTGCCGAGGCGGTTGGAGACGGTGTACCACTGCGATACGCCGTCGCCGTTGAGGCCCATCCGCTCCAGCACATGGCCGTAATTGATATAGGCGGGATAGAAATCGGGATTGATGCGCACCGCCTCGGACAGCGCGAGCCGCGCGCCCTCGAGGTCGCCGCTATTGCTGAGGAGCACCGCGTGATTGAAGTAGATCGCGTAAGCGACCGGGTTGTCGGCGTTGTGCTCGAGCCAAGTCTTGTAGAGCATCGATACGGACGACATCTCACCGGCGCCCTGTAGCGTGCCTGCCGCGTTGAGCAGCTCCATGACCGTGAGCGTGCGCTCGATCGAGCGCTTTAATGCGTCTGCCAGAAAATCCGCGATCATCCCCGGAATCCAATGAAAAAGGGCCGCAACCTAGTGGTTGTGGCCCTTTTTGGTAAAGGATGTCTAAAACCCGGCCCTTTGGGGCCGGGTTTCGGAGGCGGTTAGATCAGCGCCGCGAACTGCGTCGTACTCATGTAGCTGATCTGCGTGGTGGTGAAGGCCTGCACCTGCGCCTGGTTCAGGGCGCCCAGCTGGGTGGTGGTCAGGCCGCTGATCTGGACCGAGGTAAAGGCCGCGATGTCCGCGGTCTCGAAGCCTTTGACCTGTGTGGTCGTCAGCGAGCCGATCTGGGTCGAGCTGAACATCACGACCTGGGTGGTGGTCAGCGCCCCGATGCCGGTGGCGGTGAAGCCGCCGATCTGCGAGGTGCTCAGCGAGGCGATGTCCGAAGTCGTCAGGCTCGCGACCTGGAGGGTCGTCAGCGCACCGATCTGGAGCGTCGTCAGGCCGCCAATCTGGGTCGTGGTCATGGCCGCCAGGTTGGTGGTCGACAGGCCCTTGATCGTGGTTGTGCTGATGCTGCCGACCTGCGTCGTGCCCAGTGCCGTGATCGCCGAAGTGGTCAGGGCATTGAGCTGCGTGAAGGTCAGGTTGCTCACCTGTGTGGTGTTGAGCGCGCCAACCTGGATGGTCGTGAACGCACTCACGAAGGTGGTCGACAGACCCGCGATCTGGGCGGTCCTGAGGCTGCTCACCTGGGTCGTGGAGAACGTCACGATATCGGCGGTGGTGAACGCGTTGAGCTGCGTGGTCGTCAGCGCGCCGATCTGGACTGTGTTCAGGGCGCCGACCTGCGTGGTCGTCAGCACCGCGATATCGGTCAGCGACAGCGAGCTCACCTGGGTGGTGGTCAGTGAGCCGATCTGCGTGGTCGTGAGGGCCGCGACAGCCGTGGTCGACAGGCCCTCGATCTGGGTCACAGTCAGGTTGCCCACCTGGGTGGTGGTCAGCGCCGTGACCGCGGTGGTGGTCAGAGCGTTGAGCTGCGTGGTGGCGAAGTTGCTGATCAGTGTGGTCGTCAGCGCGCCGATCTGAGTTGTGGTGAACGCGGAGGCGAAGGTCGTGGAGAGGCCCTTCACCTGGGTCGTGGTCAGGTTGCCCACCTGGGTGGTGGACAGGCTGGCGATGACCGATGTGGTGAGCGCGTTGAGCTGCGTGGCGCCCAGGACCGCGATGTTGGTGGTGGTCAGCGAGCCGATCTGAGTCGTCGTGAACGCCGAGAGCGACGTCGTGGCGAGGCCCTTCACCTGGGTCGTGGTCAACGAGCCGACCTGCGTGGTCGACAGGTTGGCCAGAGTGCTGGTGGTGAGCGCATTCAACTGCGTGGTCGCCAGCGCCCCGATCTGCACGGTGGACATCGCGCCGATCTGCGTGGTCGAGAACGCGCGCACTTCCGACGTGGTGAGAACCTTGATCTGGGTGGTGGTGATCGCGCCGACCTGGGTGGTGGTCAGGGTGCTCATGAACGTGGTCGAGAGGCCCTTCACCTGGGTGGTGGTCAGGCCGGCGACCGTGGTGGTCGACAGGCCGGCCATCGCCGTGGTGGTGAGCGCGTTCAACTGCGTGGTGGCGAAGTTGCTGATCTGCGTCGTGGTCAGGGCGCCGACCTGGGTGGTCGACAGCGCGCCCATGACGGTCGTGGACAGGCCTTTGACCTGGGTCGTGATCAGGTTGCCGATCTGGGTGGTGGTCAGCGAGGCGATGACGTTGGTCGCCAGCGCGTTCAGCTGGGTCACGGTCAGCGCGCCGATCTGCACGCTCGAGAGCGTGGCCATCTGCGTGGTCGAGAGCGCTGTCATCACGGTCGTCGACAGGCTCTTGATCTGGGTCGTCGTCAAGCTACCGACCTGCGTGGTCGACAGGTTGGCGAAGCTGGTGGTCGACATGAACCCGAGCTGGGTGCCCGAGAAGGTGCCGATTTGCACGGTGGTCAGCGCACCAACTTGAGTGGTGGTCAGACCCGACATCTCGGTGCTGGACAGCGCCTTGATCTGGGTCGTGCTCAGAGAGCCGATCTGCGTCGTGGTCAGGGCGCTGAAGGCGGTCGTGGTCAGGCCCGAAACCTGGGTGGCCGTCAGCGAGCTGACCTGGGTGGTCGACAGCGTCGCCACCGCCGTGGTGGTGAGCGCGCTGAGCTGCGTGCCGGAGAGCAGCTGCAGATTGGTCGTGGTCAACGAACCGACCTGGGTGGTCGTCAGGGCGGTCATGACCGTGGTCGACAGGCCCTTGACCTGCGTCGTGGTCAGGTTGCCGATCTGCGTGGTGGTGAACGTGGCGATTTCCGTGGTGGTCATCGCGTTCAGCTGGGCGGTCGCGAAGCCCTGCACCTGGGTGGTCGACAGAGCGCCAATCTGCGTGGTCGTGAGATCCGCTGTCGCGGTTGTCGACAGGAACCCGATCTGAGTCTTCGACAGCGCGCCGATCTGCGTGGTCGAGAACGTCACCAGTTGGGTGGTGGAGAGCGAGTCGAGCTGCGCGCCGGTCAGGGTGCCGATCTGTGCGGTCGTCAAGGCCCCGATCTGAGTCGTGGTCAGCGAACGCATGTCGGTCGTCGACAGGGCCTGGAACTGCACGGTGGTCAGCGTGCCGATCTGGGTGGTCGTCAGCGCCACAACGGCGGTGGTCGACAGGCCCTTGATCTGCGTGGTGGTGAGGTTGCCGACCTGCGTGGTCGTCATGCTGGCGATCACGGTGGTGGTCAGCGCGTTCAGCTGAGTGAACGAGAAGCCCTGCACCTGTGTGCTGCTCATCGCGCCGATCTGCGTGGTGGTGAGCGCGGAGGCGGCCGTGGTCGACAGGAAGCCGATCTGGGTCTTGGTCAGCGCGCCGATCTGAGTGGTCGAGAAGGTGGCGATCGCGCTGGTGGTGAGCTGGTCAATCTGCGCGTCAGTCAGGACGCCGATCTGAACGGTCGTCAACGCCCCCACCTGGGTGGTGGTGATCACGGCCATTTGGCCGGTCGAGATGGCCTTGATCTGCGTGGTGGTCAGGGCGCCCACCTGGGTGGTGGTCAGCACCGCGAAGTTGGTGGTGCTGAGACCCGTGACCTGCGTCGCCGTCAGGCTGGACACCTGAGTCGTGGTCAAGGAAGCCACGTCGGTCGTCGTCAGCGCGTTCAACTGCGTGGTGGCGAACACACCGAGGCTGGTGGTCGACAGCGCGCCCACCTGCGTGGTGGTCAGCGCGGTGATGTTGGTGGTGGACAGCCCCTTCACCTGGGTGGTGGTCAGGGCGCCAACCTGGGTGGTGGACAGGTTGGAGAAGGTGGTCGTGGTCAGCGCATTGAGCTGAATGGTCGACAGGCCGCCGATCTGCAGAGTCGACAGCGCGCCGATCTGCGTGGTCGACAGCGCCTGGACGGCGACGGTCGACAGGAAGCCGACCTGGGTCTTGGTCAGCGCGCCGATCTGCGTGGTCGAGAAGGTGGCCACGGACGTCGTGGTGAGCGCGTCGAGCTGCGTATCGGTCAACACGCCGATCTGCACGGTGGTCAGCGCACCGACCTGCGACGTGGTGAAGGCGTTGACCTCGACGGTCGAGATGCTCTTGATCTGGATGGTGGTCAGCGCACCGATCTGTGTGGTGGTGAGCGCCACGAAAAGGGTGGTGTTGAGGCCGGCCAGCTGAGCCGTGGTCAGGTTGCCGATCTGGGTCGTGGACAGCGCGGCCGTGGCGGTGGTGGTCAGCGCGTTAAGCTGCGTGGTCGTGAACAGCGCGACGCTGGTGGTGGTCAGCGCGCCCACCTGGGTTGTGGAAATGGCCGACACAAAAGTGGTCGACAGGCCCTTTACTTGGGTCGCGGTCAGCGTACCGACCTGCGTGGTGGAGAAGGCCGAGACCTCGGTCGTGGTCAGGGCGTTCAGCTGCGTGGTCTGGAAGCCCTGCACCTGGGTCGTGGACAGCGCGCCGATCTGCGTGGTCGACAGCGCCGCGACCGCGGTGGTCGACAGGAAGCCGATCTGAGTCTGAGTCAGGGCGCCGATCTGGGTGGTGCTGAAGGTGGCGATGGCGGTGGTGGTCAGCGCGTTAAGCTGCGTGGTCGTGAACAGCGCGACGCTGGTGGTGGTCAGCGCGCCCACCTGGGTTGTGGAAATGGCCGAC
>CANJOI010000159.1 GCA_947475365.1 Fidelibacterota bacterium
CCGGATTGGAAACAACCGTTGAAGAATTGGCGCAAGCGGTGGAGTGTCTGTCCACATGACTGCCGATGAAGATCTTTATAAGGGCGTAACCGTCCTCGTCGTCGAGGATGAGCAGGTGACGCGGGCGGCCATCAAGAGCCAATTGCGCCAGATCGGTATCCCGACCGTGATCGAGGCCGCCGATGGCAAGGCGGGCCTCAGCGAGATCGCCCGCACCCGCCCGACCCTGGTGCTGTGCGACGTCCACATGAAGCCGGTGGATGGCCGCCAGTTCCTGAAGATGGTGCGCACCGTGAAAGTGGAATGGGTCAAGAACATCCCCATCGTGTTCCTGACGGCCGACGCGAAACCCGAGACCGTGGCCTTCGCGCGCGAATACCACATCAACGGCTATCTGGTGAAACCGGTGCTGTTGTCGGACCTCAAGGCCCGCATCGACCACATCCTGAAGAGCATCGACCGTTCGCCTCAGGCGCAAGGTCTATAGCGTCAGCCGGAAATCGTCGATCACCGCACCCGGCAGCAGCATGGACCGGGTCTGGCGGGACTCATAGGTGTCGCTGGCGAGGCGCGCGTCGCGCTCCTTGGTCAGCGCGACCAGGTTGGCGCCAAGCATGCGGTAGAGGCTGTCGTCGAAACGCATGACGTTGATGGGCGCCTTGATCTCGCCGTCCTCTACCCAGAAGGTCGCGAACCGGGTCATGCCGGTGAGGCGGCAGGCGTTGCGGTCGGAATAGTTGAGATAGTGCAGGTTGCCGGCGTAAACGCCGGTGCCCAGCGCCTTGAGCGTGTCGGCTTCGGGTAGATCGCCGGCGGCCATGTCGAGGGAGAGCGGCATCTCGGCGTTATCGTCGGCGCCGTTCTGCTCTGTCTTGAACTCCGCGGCCGAGCGCGGGCTCACCATGCAATCCTGATAACGGCCCTTGTCGATCAAGGTCACCGCGTCGGGTTTCAGGAATCCTTTGCTCTGGAATCCCGGGGCCAGGCCCTCCTTGGTGTTCTCGCGCAGGGTGACGGCGGCGTTGAGGGTTTCGCCCTGGGTCATGCGGGCGAGCGGCGTGGTGCCGGTACGGTGATCGGCGAGCCCGAAGCCGCCCCAACACAAGATGCCCATGATGTCTTCCATGGCGGCGGGCGCCAGGTACACGCGGTAGCCGCCGGGCGCGATGGTTTTGCTCGGGCGGGCGAGCGCCTGAAGGCGCTGGCGCGCGGCCTCGGCCTTGGCGGCGAAGGCGCCCCGGTTCCAGGCGGCGCCGGCATCGCCCCATTTCACCGCCTTGTCGGCGGCGAGATAGAAGCTGAGGTCGATGTTGAAGGCCCCGGCGGTATCCCAATTGCGCTGGCCGAAGCTGTTGGCGAAGCCGCGGTGGATGGGACCGCTGGCGGTAAGGCCGACAAGATCGTGTCCGCGCCCGGCGTCGAGCACGGCCTCCATCATCTCATCAGCCGTCGGCAGCTGGCCCGCGAGCACGCGGCGCGTGGACCTGGGAACGTCGTTCACCAGAAAAAACGGATCGTCCGGCTGGTCTTTGAGGATCTCGCGCAGGCGCGCGACCGTGACGGTAATCTGGTCCTTGTCTTCCGCGCCGCCGGTGAGGGTGAGCGTCTGCGCCGCGTGGCGGCGGCCCTCGAACAGTTCCAGCGTCAGATAACGTTGCTCCACCGCGCCCGCCTGGCGCACGGCGGCATGGTTGTAGCGCACGAACTCCGAGGCCTCGCCCGCGAAGGAGGCGAGGAAGCCCTCGTTGCCGCGCAACTGCGCGCCGATGACGCCGGCGAGGTCGTTGAATTCCGTTTCCATGCTCAACCGCCGCCGAAAATCTGAACGTTCCCGAACAATCCGGGCGGCGAGGCGTGGCCCACGCGCACCATCTGGTTGGGTTCACCCTTGCCGCAATAGGGCGACCCCAGCACCGATACGGTGTCGGCGGCGCCAAGGCCCTTGAGGGCGCGCCAGAAGGTGGCGGAGATGCCCCGGTAGTTGGGGTTCTTCACGACAGCGCCCAGTTGCCCGTTCTTGATCAGGCGCCCGCGTTCGCAGCCGAACTGGAACTTGTTGCGGCTGTCGTCGATGGACCAGGACACATTGGTCTCCATGAAGATGCCGTTCTCGACCTGGGCGACCAGGCCGGTGAAGGATGACACGCCCGGCTCGATATTGAGGTTGGCCATGCGGTCGATGGGCGGGCGGTTCCAGCTGCAGGCGCGGGCGGTGGCGACACCGGCCGTGCCCGCGCGCGCCTGGCTGGTGGCGCCGCCCAGCGGGCGCACCAGCAGGCCGTCCCGGATCAGGAACTGCTTCTCGGCGGGCGTGCCTTCGTCATCGAAGGCGTAGGACGCGGCTTCGCCGGCGACGGTGGGGTCGAAGCTGACATTGAGCAGCGGGGAGCCGTACTGATAGCTCCCGAACATATCCAAGGTCACGAAGCTGGTGCCGGCGTAATTGCGCTCGTCCCCCAGGATGCGGTCCAGCTCCAGCGGGTGTCCGATGGACTCATGGATCTGGATGTACATCTGGTCGGCGGCGAGCAGGAGGTCCATTTCGCCCTCCGGGCAGTTGGGCGCGGCCAGCAGTTCCAGCGCCTCTTCGCCCACGCGCACGCCCGCGTCCCAGAAACCGAGTTCATCCAGCGCCTCCAGGCCGCCCTGGCGGATGACGCCGCCCCGCCCGAAGGTGCGGGTCTGGGTTTCGCCTTCGTGGCTGGCGCTCGCGGTCAGGTACGGGATGACGATGCCGCGGCGCTGGCGGATATGGTCGCCGGCGGAGGTGGCGATCACGGATTCTTCGTCGGTGAAGGAAACGCCCGCGCCCCAGTCGGCGATGCGGTCGTTGCGCTTGGCTTGCGCGGCAAGAGACGCAACGCGCGCGATCTTGTCGGTGCGCGAGACCGTGTTCCAGTTGGGCACCGCTATGCCGTCATCATGGCGCACTGGATTGCGCCCCAGCGATTTATCACGCGGCGGCGCCACCAGCCGGCCGCCGGTGCGCTGGGCCCAGGCGAGCGCGTCGCGTCCCGCCCGTTCCAATCCTGCGCGGCTGACGTCGGAGGTGGCGGCGTAACCCACGCCCGCGGCGGACTCCACCGTGATCATGGCGCCGCAGTCGTCCGACAGACCAATCGGGTCGGCGATACCGCGTGTGACGCTCAAGGATTCCGTGGAACGGTTGACCACCCGCACCGACCAGCGGTCGCAGGCGGGAGGCGCGAAACGCGCGGCGATCTCGGCGGCGAGACTCATGCGGCCAGGCTTTTCAGCACCAGTTCCGTCACATCGCGCGAGAGCGTGCCTGACGCCGCCATGCGTTCCAGTTCGGCGCGCATCAGAGCCTGACGCGCGGGATCCAGGCGCTTCCAGCGGCCCAGCGGCGGCACGAGGCGCGCGGCGGTCTGCGGGTTGAATTTGTCGATCGCCATGATCTGGTCGGCGAGGAAGCGGTAGCCCGAACCGTCGGCGGCATGGAAGTTGACCGGATTGGTGCTGGCGAAGGCGCCCACCACCGCACGCACCTTGTTCGGGTTCTTGATGTCGAAGGCCGGGTGGCTCAAGAGGCGCTGGACGGTGGCGAGCGTGCCTTTGAGCGGCGCCTGCGACTGGACCGTCAGCCACTTGTTGACCACGAGGTGATCGTCCTTGAAGCGCTCGTAGAAGGATTCCAGCGCCGCGGCGCGTTCGGGCACGTCGAGGCCGTTGAGGAGGTTCAAGGCGTCCATGCGGTCGGTCATGTTGTCGGCGCTGTCGTACTGGGCTTTCACCAGGGCCGTGGTGTCGGGGCGTTCCAGCGCCGCGAGATAGGCGAGCGCCACGCGCTTGAGCAGGCGTTTGCCCATGCCGGTCGCGTCCGGCACATAAGGCGCGTTGACGCGCTGGCTGTCGTAGATGCCCTGGAAAGCGTCGCGATAGGTTTCGCCCAGCGCGCGGCGCAGCGCTTTCCGCGCCGCGTGCAGATTGACGGGGTCCTCCACCGCCATCTTGTTGGCGAGGTAATCCTCGGCCGGCAGGTTGAGCAGCGAGGCCTTGAACGCGGGCTCGATCTTCGCGTCCGCCACCACTTGGCCCATGGCTTTGATATAGCCCTGGTCGGTGACGATGGGTTTTTCGCCTTGCAGCGCTTCCACGCCGCGCAGGATCACCGTGGCGCCGTAGTCCTGGGCCGCGTCCCAGCGGTTGAAGGGGTCGGTGTCGTGGCCCACCAGAAACGCCCGGTCCGCGTCTGACTGCGGGAAGTCGACGATCACCGGCGCCCCGAACGCGCGGTTCAGGGACGCGCGCGGCCGCGCCGGCACGTTCTTGAACACGAAGGTCTGCGCCGGTTTGGTGAGTTCGAGCACTTTAGTGCCGCTCACGGGGGCGCCATCCAAGTCGAGCGGAATGTCGGCGCCGGTGTCGCCCACGAGGCCGACGTTGAACGGGATATGCATGGGCTGCTTCAAGGGCTGGCCCGGCGTCGCCGGACAGTTCTGCTTGAGCGCCAAAGTGAAGGTGCGCGCCGCGGGATCGTAGGTGCCTTCGGCGCTGACGGTCGGCGTTCCGGCCTGGCGGTACCACAGCTTGAACTGGGTCAGGTCCACGCCCGAGGCATCCTGCATCGCCGCGACAAAGTCGTCGCAGGTGACGGCCTGGCCGTCGTGGCGCTTGAAATAGAGATCGCAGCCGGCGCGGAATTTCTCAGGCCCCAGGATGGTGTGCATCATCCGGATCACCTCGGCGCCTTTTTGATAGACCGTCGAGGTATAGAAGTTGTTGATCTCCATGTAGCTGTCGGGGCGCACCGGATGCGCCAGCGGCCCGGCGTCCTCGCGGAATTGCGTGACGCGCAGCACCTCGACGTCGTCGATACGCTTGTTGGCGCGGCTGCGCACATCGGCGGTGAATTCCTGGTCGCGGTAGACCGTGAAGCCTTCCTTCAACGACAACTGGAACCAGTCGCGGCAGGTGACGCGGTTGCCGCTCCAGTTATGGAAGTACTCGTGCCCGACGATGGACTCGATCAGGTAGTAGTCCATGTCGGTGGCGGTTTCCGGGTCCGCCAGGATGTAGCGGTCGTTGAAGATGTTGAGGCTCTTATTCTCCATGGCACCCATGTTGAAGTCCGACACCGCGACAATGTTGAAGATGTCGAGGTCGTACTCGCGCCCGAAGGCTTTCTCGTCCCAGGCCATGGAGCGCTTGAGGGCTTCCATGGCGTAAGTCGCGCGCGGCTCCTTGCCGTGCTCGACATAGATGGCGAGGCGCACGGTGCGCCCCGACATGGTCTTGAAGTGGTCCTCGATATGCCCGAGGTCGCCCGCCACCAGGGCGAACAGGTAGCAGGGCTTGAGGAAGGGGTCGTGCCAGACCGCGAAGTGGCGCCCATCGGGCAGATCGCCGGACGCGGTGAGGTTGCCGTTGGACAACAGCACCGGCGCCGTGCCCTTGGGCGCGCGGATGGTGGTGGTGAACGTGGTCATCACATCCGGGCGGTCGTAGAAGAACGTGATGTGCCGGAAGCCTTCCGCCTCGCACTGGGTGCAGTAGTTGCCGCGGGACTGGTAGAGGCCTTCCAGCGCCTTGTTGCCGGCCGGGTCGATCTCGACCTCGGTTTCGAGGGTGAAGGAGGCCGGGGGCTGGTGGATGACCAGGCCCTGGTCCGTGAGCGCGTAGGTGCCGCCCGCTGGCGGCACGCCGTCGATCAGGAGCGAGATGACTTTCAGGCCTTCGCCGTCCAGTTCCAGCGGCTTCACGCCGGCAGCGCGGTCGTGGGCCGCTGCGATTGTCAGGGTGGATTTGACCCGCGTGGCGTGGGGCGCCAGATCGAACTCCAGCGCCACGGAAACAATGCGGTAGGGGGGCGGGGTGTAGTCCTCAAGACGGATGATTTTGGGGGCGGCGGGGGCGGCCTGGGTGTTGTCCATGGGGCGGGGAACGGTCCTCAACCAAACAAAAGGGCGCCAACGGTAGCCCATCGCGGCAACCGTTCAAACCTCCCGGCCGTTGCAGGGGGCGATTGTTAAAAGCCCGATTAACCATAAACGTGCTGGCGTCAAACGCCGCTATTGTAGATAACCTTCTCGCAAAAGTTGTTGGAGGAGTTCGGGGGTGTCACGCGCAGGCGGTTCAGGCCGCTCGGCGAAAATTCCTGTCACGCCGCTGGACGCGGCGCGCTGGTTTCTGCGCGACATGGCCCTGGCCGCCGGCTATCCGGTCGATCCGGTCCCGGGCGCGGACCCGATGCTCGCCGGGTATGCCGCCTACCGCCCGCTGCTCACCGCGGCCGATCCCTGGTACTTCGCCGGCGTCATCGCCCTCGAAGCTTGCAAAGTGGTGGATTTCTACCGCCCGGAATTTTCCAACGAAGTGATGCGCCACATCGCCGCGGAGGCCGACAGGATCATCGGCCGCGAGGGCAGCGAAGTGGCGGACCTCGCGCTGCTGATCATGGGCCGCCTCGGCATCGGCACGGTGCTCCTGCGCGGCAAGGCGCCCGACAGCGTGGTCGGAAAGATCATGTACATCCTCATGGGCTCGGCCAAATCGGCTGAATCCAAAATGCCGTCGCCCGACGCGCACACCATGCTGCGGGCCGCCTTGAAGCTCGGCAAGCCGATCTGGTGGCGCGCGTTCCGCAAGCGCTACCGTCTGTCCTTCGACCCGGAAAACGAACAGGCGGAAGGCAGCCTTGCCGCCATCGCCGAGCGGGAAGCCGCCGCGGCCCACGCCGCCGGCCGGGCCGCGCGCAAGAAAGAGGCCGTGGCCTCCACCACCTTCGCCGGCGCCATGGCACAGATCATGGCCGACGACGTGTTGGTGTTGGACGAGAAGTACCTGGAAAGCTCCACGGTCCATTAGGGCCGCGTCCACCCGGCGGGCCGTTCCGGCCCGCGGCACACCCTTTTTTAACCGCGCCTGGGATAGATTAATCTCGCATTAATCCGTTCTCCCAGAGGGCTTCCTATGCGCACCGTGGCGTTTGTGCCGGCCAAAGGCGAAAGCAACCGCATCAGCAACAAGAACACCGTCGTGCTCGACGGCGATTACCTGTTCAAGCGCAAGCTGAAGCAGCTCCTGGCCTGCCCGGAGATCGATGCGGTCTATCTCGACACCGAGTCAGACCGGATCATCGAGCTGGCTTCGGACCTGCCGGTGAAGATCCTCAAGCGCGACGCCAAGCTCGCCTCCAACAAGACCGACGGCCATGAGTTGTTCGCCAATGAATGCGCCAAGGTCGAGGCCGACATTTATATCCAATGCCTGTGCACCAGCCCGTTCATCACCGCCGAGACAATGACCAGGGCGATTAAAGCCCTGAAGGCCGACAAGAAGGCCGACTCCCTGGTCGCGGTGCAAAAGCGCAAGCAATACACCTGGGCCAAGGGCCGCCCGGCCTACGGCGAGGGCCGTATCCCCAATTCCGTCGACCTGCCCGACGTGGTGATTGAGTCCATGGGCCTCTACATGGTCCGCAAGACCGGCAAGGCCAAACCGAAACGCCGTTTCGGCGACAAGGTGGTGATGTTCGAACTCACCGATGAGGAGGCCTTCGACGTCAATTGGCCGGACGATCTGGCCCTGGCCGAGCGCATCTGCGCCGGATACCGCGCGGCCCACAACGCCGCGCTCGACGCCATCCGCCCGCACCTGTGCTCGTCGCTGCTGGCGGACATCTGCAAGGAGCGCGGGGTCAAGGCGCTGCTGCCGCCGGGCTTCAAACGTATCTCCGGCCGCTCGACGCTCGGCATCGCCAAGACCCTGGAGCTGCGCAAGCTGCGCAAGGGCGACGACTGGAAAGGCATCTACACCGCGCTCGGGACTTATAATTTCGTGCGGCCGGGCGACGTGATCGTGGTGCACAACGAGGTCAAGGACAAAGCCTACTTCGGCGACCTCAACGCCAACATCGCCATCCGCTCAGGCGCGATGGGCGCGGTGGTGGACAGCTACACCCGTGATTCCGTGGAACTGAACGGGCTTGAGTTCTCCGTGTTCGCGCACGGCATCAACTGCGACGACATCAAGTACGAAGGCACCGTGCACGCCATGAACCGCCCGGTGACCATCGGCGAGGTCACCATCAACAATGGCGACTACATCTACGCCGACGACGACGGCGTCCTGGCCGTGCCGAAAGCCCTCTGGCCCGAAATCCGCGACGAAGCGATGGCGACCCTCAAGAAGGAATTCGACATCCGCCACGCCATCATCATGGGCGAGGACGTCGGCAAGGTGCTGAATATCCACGGGGCGTTCTAGGCGGCCGTGTTGCCCGGCGTTCGGCGCACAATGTCTAACGGCATATAATTATCGTATTGCGATAATAACATATCGATGTAAAGTGTCTCCGCATTCAGGGAGGCACCCACCATGGGCGAAACGGCAACCCTCAGCCCCATCCTGTCGCCGGGGTTTTCCCGCGCCAGGCAACTCAGCCGCGTCATGACCGTCTTTTTCACCATCGCCTTCGTCGTGATGGCGATGACGATGCTGGCGGCACCCATCATGGCGATTTTCAAGACATCGCCAATCATGATGATCCTTCAGAAGACACCAGGCAGCTTAAATTTGGACATTGGGCTCAATCATGGCATCCGAATCTCGTTGTCAGGGGTAAGCGGCTGGCCCGCCATCGGCGCCATGCTAGCGGTGGAAGTCATGGTCCTGCCTATAGTCCTGACGCTGCATCACGCCCGTAAACTGTTCGGCTGTTTTGCCAAGGGCGAAGTGTTCGCGGCCACACCCATCGGGCACATACGCGCTGCTGGGCTGTGGCTCACTGTCTCCTTTTTTGCCGACATCGCGGGCGTCA
>CANJOI010000160.1 GCA_947475365.1 Fidelibacterota bacterium
CAACCTCGGCGCGGTAGTCGAGGGAGATAAAGCGCGATCCTTCCGGCATGAACAGGCATGACAGCAAATCGGATCCGTAGATCCCGATGGCGAGCTCGGTTTTGGCCAGGCGCGCGCGCTGTTCCGCGATGGGCGTCTTGGCGAGGTCCATGAAATCAAATCCGTTGGCGCGCAGGTACGTGTCGAGTTCGTCCTGGTTGAGGACCTTGCGGGTCTTCTCCGACCGCACCAGGAAGATGCGCGACCCCGCCTCGGGTGTGGCGTCCGGCGCGCGCAGGTGTGACGCGAGGAAGGTGACGTTGCCGGGCGGCGGATCGACGGTGGTGGCGCCGGCCAGAGCAACCACCAAATTGCGGAAGCGGTAACGGCCGCCCAGCGTGCACTCTATAAGGTCGTCCGCCGTCACGCCGCACAGCGCCAGGAGATCGCGATGTTTGCGGGGCAAGGTCGAGGGAATGGCCACCTTGAGATCGCCGCGGCCGGGCAATGCGCGCGCCCGCAGGCGCGGCAGGATGTCGCACAGCCAATGGCCGATGGCGAAGTTGACCGGCGTGGACAGGAATACGGCATCGGCGTCGATATCCGTGACCTGGTCCTGCCACAGGTGAAAGCAGCGCGTGAGGTCATCGCTTAAGCGGTGCGGGAACCACCCGGCGACCACGATCGGGTCGCCGAAGTAGCTGGTGTCCGAGAGCACCGCGCCGTCGCCCGTGACCGCGAAATCCCATCCGCACAGCATTTGACCCTCTGGCACGACCCCGGCCGTGAAGCCGGGCGAGGGATAGCGGCGGGCGTAGGCGCCAAGCGCGATCTCCACCTCGCGGGCGGGCTCCAGTTCCTGAAGGCGCGGCCCGCACAATTGGCGCAGGGTCGTGGCGGGCGACAACGTCATCGGCAATTGGTGGCCGGTGAACCCCGGCAGGCACTGATCGAAATAGGCATGCAGCAGCGTTGCGTCGCCGCTGATTTCGGCGAGGGCGATCATCACTTGGGAAAGGCGCAGGGCCTTTTCCGGCGGATGTGCCGCGGCAATGCCGGCCCGGATCAGGTCCTTCAGCTGCGCGTAGATCGCGGGAACCTGCTCCGGCGCCAGGACAGCGGCCGTGCGCAGGATTTCCTGAGACGGAATCAGCGCCAGCATCGGCGCCACGGCGCCGGCCGTCAGAAGCCCGGCGGCGTCTTCAACATAGGACATGCCGGCATCGGCGCGCCCGCGCCGCCGCTCGACCTGCGCCAGGGCGACGAGGGTGGAGAGTTCCTGTGGGGCTTGGCGCAGGACGTCTTCCAGCAGGGCAGCGGCATCGTCCAGGCGGCCTTCGCGATAGGCCGCTATACCGTCGAAATACGTCTGTTTCAGAGAAGGCAATGGAGGGTGTTCCAGGTGGGCGGGCGGCTGAAGCCCTTATACTTTCAGTTTGTCCGGCGCTGGGGAACGGGCAAGACCTATATAAAGCAATATCATTTCGTTGTTTCGAGCTTTCGTGCCCCGGCGCGTTTTCCCGAATTTACAAGCGTTCCAGGAACAGGGCAGGCTGGCGGTTTCCAGGGGTCCTTACAGTGGGGAATTTCATGACCAAGACTTTTGCTTCCGCGTTGCTGCTGGCGTCGGCTTTATCAGCGCCCGCTTTCGCCGCCGCCAGCGGCGCCATGAAGGAGCAAGCCATCGTCGGCGTCGATAACCGCGCCAAGCTGGTGCAGCAGATGGTCGACACCGTGTTCAGCTTCTCCGAACCCGGCTTCCAGGAAGTCCGCACCTCGGCCTATATCACCGGCATCCTTGAGCAGAACGGATTCAAGATCACCAAGGGCGTCGCCGACATTCCCACGGCCTGGACCGCCACCTGGGGCGAGGGCGGCCCGCTGATCGCCTTGGGCAGCGACATCGATTGCCTGCTGGGCCTGTCCCAGGTCCCCGGCTCGCCCCAGATCAAACCGATGGTGGAGGGCGCCCCCGGCCACGGCGAAGGCCACAACTCAGGTATGCCGCTGATCGTCGCGGCCGCGCTGGCGGCCAAGGACGTGATGGTCAAGAACAACATCAAGGCGCGCCTGATCATCTGGCCGGGTGTGGCGGAAGAATTGCTCGGCTCCAAGGCGTTCTATGTGCGCGCCGGGGTGTTCAAGGGCGTCGACGCCTCGATCTTCGCCCATGTGTCGAGCGACTTCGGCACCGGCTACGGCGATATGGGCAACACCGGCATGGTGTCGGTGGAATACAAATTCCACGGCAAGACCTCGCATGCCGCCGCCGCGCCCTGGCTGGGCCGCAGCGCGCTGGATGGCGTCGAGCTCATGGACATCGCCTGGAACATGCGCCGCGAGCATCTGCCGGTGACCCAGCGTTCGCATTATGTGATCACGAACGGCGGCGGCCAGCCCAACATCGTGCCGGGCGAGGCGGCGGTCTGGTATTACTTCCGCGAGCGGAATTTCCAGGACATCAAGATGCTCTATGAGACAGGCAACGAGATCTCGGAAGCCGCCGCGAAAGCCACCGGCACCACGGTGACCCGCCAGGTGCTCGGTTACGCCGCGCCCAACTACGGCAACAAGCCGCTGGCCGAAGCCGCCTACGCCAATATCAAGCTGGTGGGCATGCCGCAGTGGTCCGATGCCGACCAGGCCTTCGCCAAGCAGGTGCAGGAAGCCAATGGATTCAAACTGAAGCCATTGGCGAAGGAGATCGATAAGCTGTCGACCCCGGAAAACCGCGGCGGTGGCGTCAACGCCAGCTCCGACGACATCGGCGACGTCATGTGGGCTGTGCCGACCATCACCGTGCGTTATCCCTCGAACGTGCCCAACACCATCGCCCACCATGTGACGGCGGCCATCGCCATGGCCACGCCCATCGCCCACAAGGGCGCGGTGGCCGGCGCGAAGGCCGTGGCGATGACGGTGCTGGACATCGCCACCACGCCCGCGCTGGTGGCCGCGGCCAAGGACTACTTCACCAACGTGCAGACCAAAGACGTGAAGTACGATCCGGTTTTGGTGGCGACCGACAAGCCGGCGGTGCACCTCAACACCGACCTGATGGCGCGCCTGCGGCCGCAGATGGAAAAGTACTATTACGACTCCACCAAGTACGCGAGTTATCTGGAGCAGCTCGGTATCACGTACCCGCCGGCCCCGGCGAAGTAGCACGCATATATAAGAGATGCGGGAAGGGCGCGGCCAAGGCCGCGCCCTTTTTTATTGGGCGAAGAGCGTTGCTTCGGTGTTCCGCGACGCCGCGCGGTACTCAAAGGCGTGCCGGTGGACCCTACGGCGCGCGCTTCAGTTCAACCTGCCAGGCGCACATCACGTCGGGTTCGATGAAACCCGCGCTGATGGTGTCGCCGGTGAGGCGGCCTTCCAGAGGGCGGCGCAGGCCGCCGGGACGGGCCATGAAGCCTTTGACATGGCCGTCCTCGGTGATGATGCCGGTGATCCAGGCCAGCGTGGGCGATGGCGCGGAGCGCAGGTTGCCTTGGATGATGGTGACGGCGCCTAAGGGGATCGGCGCGCAGCCTTCAGCGCTCAAAGCGGGATTGCGCTCGGCCGTGGCGGTGTAAACGCCATCGTGTGCCGGCGTGATGACGTCGGCGGCGAATGCAGTGCTTGTGAAGAGAATGCCCGCGACAGCGGGCGCCCATAAAAAGCGCATGGCGATATCCCCCGGTTCCGGACGGATTATCGCCAAAACCTAGGCGCTTGTCTTGCCGATCTCTGTGGTTCTTCGGGCCGCTTTGGGGGCGCCGGCGATGGCGGCGGTGATGTCGATGATAACCCGGCCGATGGCCAGGCCGCCGGGGCAGGCCAGGTATTTGGGCCGCCACACCGGTCCGAACTTCTCCTTGTACCGGCGCAATCCGCGGAAACTGTAGAACTGGTCCCCCATGCGGTACACGAGTCCGCCGACCTTGTGCCACAAGGGGCCGAGGCGGCGGCTTTCCAGCCCGGACAGCGGCGCCATGCCCAGGTTGAACCACTGGTAGCCCTGCGCCTTGCCCCACAACATGATCTCCACCAGCAGGAAATCCATGACGCCGTAGACCTTGGTGTCCACGTGGCGCATCAGGTCGATGGAAAGTTCGGCCTTGGCCGCGCCCGCCCAGATATTGGCGAAGGCGACGATTTCGCCGCCGGCTTCCACCACGCCGCAGGGGAAACGGGCGATGTAATCGGGGTCGAAGAAGCCCAGCGAGAAACCTTTTTCCCGCCCGCGTTTGTGGGCCAGCCACTCGTCCGACACCCGGCGCAGGCGCGGCATGTACGCGCGCGCTTCGGCGGGGGAGAGCAGGCGGAAGGCGGCGCCTTCGCGCTGGGCGCGCCGGTGCGTCTGGCGCAGGTCGCGCCGGCCGGGAGAGTCGAGCGAGAAGCCGGCGAGGTCCACGCGCGCTTCGTCGCCCATCTTGTAGAGCGCGAGGCCGAGGTCGGCGTAGAGCGCGAGGTTTTCGGGCTTCACCTGATAGAACACGCAGCGCCCGCCATATTCGTCGATCATCTCGCGGAACCGCCACAGCAGGTTCGCCTGCTGCTGCGCCGGCGCCACCGGGTCGCCCATGGCCACCCAGGTCGCGCCCTGGACGCGGTACATGATGAAACCGTCTCCGGCCTCGTCGAACAGCAGCGCCTTGTCGCCCATGAGCGCGAGGTTGGCGGAGGAATCCGGCGCCGCGGCGACGATGGCGGCGGCCCGTTCCATTTCCGCGGCGTCCGGCAGCAGCGGCATCGGCGCGCGCGGCATCAGAAGCTGGCGGACGCTGACCGCGAGGAACACCACGATCACCAGCACCGACGCGCGCAGGAACCGGGGCGCGTTGCCGTTGAGTTCGAACTGCCACCACAGCTCCGCGGAATAGTCCACATAGCGGTGGGCGAAGAATCCCAGCCAGATGCTGCCCGCGATCACGACCGCGACCGCGATCAGCCATTGCCGGGACAGATGGAGTCCGGTGAGCGCCGCTTCGCGGTAGAACGCCGCGCGCGCCGGCCACAGGGCGGCGGCCAACGCGGCCAAAGCCAATGACTCCTGATAATGGAAGCCGCGCGCCAGGGTGGTGACCACGCCGACGCCCAGCAACGCGAGGGTCGCGAAATAGGCCGCATCCACCCGTTGCATCAGGGCGGACGAGAGCAGCAGCAGGCCGACGCCCGCCACCGAGGCGATCAGGTGCGAGCCTTCGATCACGCCCAGGGGCAGAAAGTCGCTGACGGCGGAGATGGCGGCGCGGCGTTCGGGCGCGGCGCCGGTGATCACCAGCACCGCGCCGGCCACGAACACCGCGGCGGCCAGCAAGAGCGGCGCCACCGCCGCCCATTGCCGCCCCGCGAACTGCGCGATGGCGGATATGTTGTGCCGGCGTGCATTGAACTCGGCGGCGCCAAACCACAGGATCGCCAGCAGCAAAGGGCCCACGTAGTAGATCATGCGGTAGGCGAGCAGCGCGCCCAGCGCCATCTGCGCCTCGATGAACGGCGCGGTGAGCGAAACCACCAGGCCTTCGAATACCCCGAGGCCGCCGGGCACCTGGCTCAAGGATGCGACCAGCACGGCCGCGAGATAGAGGCCGAGGAAGTGGGGGAATGTGAGATCGCTGGCGGGCAGCAGAATATACAGCGTGGCGGCGGCCAGCAGCAGGTCGAGGGTCCCGGCGGCGGCCTGCCCCACGGCATCGGCGAAACTGGGCAAGCGAATGCGCCAACGGCCCACCGGAAGCACGCGGTGACCTAGGGCGCTGGCCGCCAGCAGGATCGACATGGGCAGAGCCAGGGTAACGCCGCTCAGGCGCGCCAGGATCTCGGGCGCGGCCAGGTACTGCGCGACGATCCCGGGTTGGACGATCAGCGCCAGGCCGCCGAGGAAGGTGATGCTGAGCGGAAAGCTTAGCGCCAGGAACGTGACCGCGGTGGTGATCTGGAATCCCGACAGGCCCGCCGCGGTATAGAAGCGGTAGCGGATCGAGCCGCCGGTCAGCGCGGCGAAGCCAAGGCTGTGACCGACCGCGCTGGCCGTGAACGCGGTCTTGAGGATGGTAGGCGCGGGCAGCGCCGCGCCGGCATAACGCACCGCCAGAAAATCGTAGCCCGCCAGGGCCGCATAGGACGCCAGCGTGAAAGCCGCCGCCAGCAGCAGCGACAGCGACGGCAGTTTGCGGGCGTAGGCCACGGCGTCGGCGAGGCGCTGGCCCCCCAGTTCCCGTTCCAGAAGCCAGATTGCCGCGGCGAACACCACAACGCCCACCAAGGGCAGCAGGCGCTTGAGAGTGGCGAACGGCGTGAGAGATTTTGCTGCGTGGTCGCTCATGGTCGGTGTATTGCCGGGGTGCGCACGCTTATAGTGGTGAACCCGCCCCACTGGAACCGCTGATGATGCGTTTTGGTTGCGCCATCGCCGTGCTTCTTATTCCAGCCGCCCTCCTGACGGGATGCGGCGACCCCGACATCAAGCGCGCCACTGTGTCCATGGGCGTTCCGGTGAGCAAATCAAAAACCGGGGAACTCTACTGGTTCGACCGTAAGGCCTCGGACCTGATCATCGTGACTGGAAATGACGGTCAGGGCGGCGCGGCCAGCATGGCCAAGGCCCTGGCCTGGCCTGATCGTCTGGTGATGGTGGCGCCGGAAATGCCCGGCGAGTCCTGCGCGGCCTTGGTGGCCGCCGCGCAAAAGGCGGCCCAGGATTTCGCTGTGGGCGCGCACCGGCCCGCACCGGCCTCGCCCGTGCTTGTGGGCATCGATGGCGACAGCGCCATGGCTTTCGCCGCCGACCACGGCGAGACCGAGGCGCGGGCGATCGTGGCGCTCAACTACTGCCCGTCGGCGCCCGCGCAGCGTCCGGCCTGTGCTCTATCACCCGCCACGGACGCGCCGGTGGAGGTTCCGATCATCGCCATCCCCGACACTACCCGCTGCACCGCGGCCGATGTGGACAAGACTCTGAGCGGCTTCGCCGACGCGCGCGCGATCGCGCCGGCCGGCGGGGCCATCGATCTGGTGTCGGCGGTCGTGAGCCAGGTCCTGGGGACAGTGGCGGAGCGGGGCGATGACAATGACCTCGACCTGCCGCTGGTGGAATTACCGGCGCAAGGCAAGGACGCCAAGACCAGGGATCTGCTCGCGATCATCGTGTCCGGTGACGGCGGTTGGGCCGATATCGACCGGCAGGTGGGCGAGGAACTATCCAAGCGCGGTGTCGCGGTGGTGGGGCTCGACGCGCTCAAATACTTCTGGCGCAGGAAGGACTCGGCGCAGGCCGCGCAAGACTTGGAGCAGATCATCGACCACTACACCACCGCCTGGCACCGCGGCCGCGTTGTGCTGATCGGATATTCCTTCGGCGCCGACGTGCTGCCGTTTCTGTGGCCCCATCTTTCCGCCGCCGCGCGCGCCAAGGTTTCGCAGATGGCGCTCCTGGCCCTGAGTGCCGAGTCCTCGTTCGAGATCACCGTCGGCGGCTGGGTAGGCGTGGAATCCCGCGAGGCGGTACCGACCGCGCCCGCGGTCAAGGCGGTGACGGGGACCAGGGTTTTCTGTGTGCGGGCGGGCGAGGATGATGACGATCCGTGTCCCACCCTGGGTATCGACGCGGTGTCTCTGCCGGGCGACCATCATTTCAATCGGGACTACAAAAAGCTCACCGCGTTGATCCTCGCCCGCGCGGCCCAGCCCTCCGCCAAACCCACGGGCAAGCCATAATCCGTCGGCCGTTTATTGTTGCACTGCACGCAAAATCACCACTGCGTGATTTTCCCCGCAGGCGTTATTTGCAAGGCGGAAATTGCCGCAAGTGGCAATGGACACCGGCCGGCAATTGAGTCTCTAGTCTTTCCCAGAAGGTTGCGCGCTGGAGGCGCGCCGCCACCACACCGCATCTCTGGGGAAGGAGTGATGCCGTGACAAAAACCATGACATACAAAACCATTACGTACAAAGCAGCCCTGTTGCTGTCGGCCGCTATCGCCATGCCGGCCGCCGCGCAAAGCCAGCAGGCCGCGGCCGCGCAAGCCGCCGTCGCCGATGACAAGATCGAAGAGATCGTCGTCACCGCACAGTCGCGCGAGGAGCGCAGCCAGGAAACGCCGATCTCGCTGGAGGTGGTGTCCGGCGAAAAGCTGCAGGACGCGAATATCGGCAAAGCCGAGGACCTGCAGTACCTGGTGCCGAACTTCAGCATGACCGAGACCGGCATCAGCACCAACATCTTCGTCCGCGGTATCGGTTCGGGCATCAATCAGGCGTTCGAGCAATCGGTGGGCTATTACGTTGACGGCATCAGTTATCCGCGCGCCCAGCAGACCCGCATGCCGTTCCTGGACATCGGCCGCATCGAAGTGCTGCGCGGCCCCCAGATAATTTTGTTCGGCAAGAACTCGGTGGCCGGCGCCCTCAGCATCACCACGGCGCGGCCCACCAGCAACCTCGAGGGCTACGCCAACGCCAGCCATGAGTTCGACGAAAACGAGAACATCGTCGAGGGCGCGCTGTCCGGCCCGGTGGGCGACCGCGTGCGTGTGCGTGTCGCCGGCCGCTATCGCGGGTCAGACGGCTATATCCGCAATCTCACCCTCAACCGCGATGAACCGCGTCACCGCGACTATACCGGCCGCGTCACGACCGAAGTGGACGTGACCGACAATCTGATGGCCAGCCTCAAGGTCGAATACAACAAGTTCGATTCCGTCGGCCGCCAGATCGAGATCCTGAACGAACGCCC
>CANJOI010000161.1 GCA_947475365.1 Fidelibacterota bacterium
CCTTTGCGAAAGTTCTCCAACCCCGACATCACCGCCAAGGGCGAGCGCCGCGCCCAGGTCGCATTGAAGGGGCTCGAGACCCTGTGGTTCAACACCGGGACCCTCTGCAATATCACCTGCGAGAACTGCTATATCGAATCCAGCCCGCGCAACGACCGGCTGGCCTATCTCGGGCGGGGCGAGGTGCAAGCTTTCCTGGACGAAGCGTCCGCGAGCGGACATCCGCCGGCGGAGATCGGTTTCACCGGCGGCGAGCCGTTCATGAACCCGGATATCCTCGGGATGATCGAGGACAGCCTGGTCGCCGGCTACAAGGTGCTGGTGCTGACAAATGCCATGCGGCCACTGCAGCGACTGGCCGCACCGCTGGCGGCGGTCGCCACCCGCTTTCCCGGGCGGCTGACCCTGCGCGTATCTCTCGACCACTACACCCAGGCCGGCCACGAGTCCCTGCGCGGCGAGAACACGTGGGCGCCGGCCCTGGAAGGGCTGCGCTGGATCGCGGCCGAAGGCATCGCCGTGGCCGTGGCGAGCCGAACTGTCTCCAGCGAAAGCGAAAGCGCTTTGCGCGCGGGCTTCGGCGCTTTATTCGCCGAGATCGGTCTGGTCCTTGATCCGGCCGACCGCAGCCGCCTGGTTCTATTCCCGGAGATGACCGGGAGCGACGACGTCCCGGAAATCACCGAAGCCTGCTGGGGCATCCTTCAGAAAAGTCCGGACAGTGTGATGTGCGCCACCTCGCGCATGGTGGTGAAACGCAAGGGCGCCGCGCGCCCGGCGGTCGTGGCTTGTACATTGCTGCCTTACGATCCCGCGTTCGAGCTGGGCGTGACCTTGGCGGCGGCCGCCGGCCCCGTGAAACTCAACCACCGGCACTGCGCGCGGTTCTGTGTGCTGGGCGGAGCCTCCTGCAGCGCTCATGCGTGAGCGTTCATTTCCGCCATGAACGCCCTCTCGGTCATCTTGCCGGCGCTGAATGCGGCGCGGACGCTATCGGCCGCGCTCGCGGCTGTGGGCAGCGGGGTCGAGGTCATCGTCGCCGACGGCGGATCCCATGACGCCACCCCGACCGTGGCCGCCGCTGCTGGGGCGCGGGTTGTGGCCGCACCGCGCGGCCGCGGCGTGCAGCTCGCGAAGGGCGCGGAGATTGCTCAGGGCGCTTGGCTCTTATTCCTCCATGCCGACACTGTCCTTGACGGCGGGTGGCGGGCGGAAGCGGAAACCTTCATGGCCGACCCGGCGAACCGGACACGGGCGGCGGCGTTCCGTTTCGCCTTGGATGACGCCGCGCCGCAGGCGCGCCGGCTGGAACGCGTGGTGGCTTGGCGGGCGCGCGTGTTGGGCCTGCCGTATGGCGATCAAGGCCTGCTTATCCGTCGCGATTTCTACAGCGCGCTCGGCGGCTTCCGGCCTCTGCCGTTGATGGAGGATGTGGACCTCGTGCGACGCATCGGCCGCGCGCGTCTCAGTATTCTCGCGACACCCGCCGTCACGTCCGCCGCGCGGTGGCAGCGGGAAGGCTGGCTGCGGCGCAGTGTGCGCAACCTCACCTGCCTTACCCTTTATTTGGCCGGCGTACCGCCACGCCTCCTGGTGCGGATGTACGGATGAGCTTTGCCAACCGCCTGGTCATCTTCGCGCGCCAGCCGCGCCTCGGCACCGGCAAACGGCGGCTGGCGCGCGATATCGGCGCCACCGCAGCGCTCAACTTTCAGCGGGCGATGCTGGCGCGGACTTTGCGGCGGCTCGCGCGGGACCGGCGGTGGATCACCTATATAGCCATCACCCCCGATCGCGCGCGGCCCTGGCCGGGCAGCCCCCCGATGCTGGCGCAAGGCCGGGGCGACCTCGGCGCACGCATGGCGCGGGTGGCGCGCGAGCTACCGCCCGGCCCGGTCGTGATCGTCGGCTGTGACATCCCGGGCCTGACCGCGACGCATGTCGCCGCCGCCTTCCGCAAGCTCGGGCCTTGTGACGCCGTGTTTGGGCCTGCCACCGACGACGGCTACTGGCTGGTGGGCCTGCGCCGCCGGCCGCGATTCATCGATCCGTTCGCCAATGTCCGCTGGTCGACGCGCCATGCCCTGGCCGACACCGTCGCCAACCTTGGCCATCACCGCGTGATGATGGCAGCCACCCTCGCCGACGTGGACGACGGCGTGGCTTTCGCCGCGTGGCTCAGGACGGGATCGCCATCAACGCCTTGACGTAGCCCCTGACGCGCCGGGCATTCGTACCAACATCGCCGCCACCGACACGCGACTTCGAACGGATGTCGATCTTGCTGCCTTTCTCGGTCGGCGCGACCCGGATCACGACATCGTCGTAGAAGCCGAACCAGAAGGTCCGGTCGAAGGCTTCAATGCGGCCTTCCTCCGGTTTATCGGCAACCAAGGTCCAGCCGCGCTGTTTAACCGCGGCCAGCGCGCGGGCGTAAGCTGCGGCGGGCGCAACGCCGTCGAAGGTCAACGTCTGAATGTCGGGATAGGCCTTCTTCTGGGCTTCGGGCACGTTGAAGGTCCGCCGTCCGCTTCGGTCGCGCAGGTATTCCGGTGGGTTTACCGCACCGGTCTGCGCGCGCAGGGGCACCACATCCACGAACTCCGGCGGGTTCTCGGTATCGGTGGTGACATCATGGATCGGCGGCAGACCGGCGGCCGACGCCCGCATGGAATAAGGCAAATAGGCCGCGACCGCCCCCGCAATCAGGGCGACGATCACCGGCATGGAGCGTTTCAGGAACGCATCCTTATGAACCAGCGCCGCCAATGCCAGGGTGATGGCGCATAAAACGGCGCCACCCGCGGCGATATACGCGCCGGTCGGCAGCATCTGCTGCAACGCCACCTGCAGCGGCAGGAGTCCGAATCGGTAACCGAATCCGGAACCGAACTCCGCCAGCACTCCGACCACCGCAATGGCGATGGCGGCCCCGGCGATGCGCGGATAGGCGCGGGCAATCCAGGTGGGTTGTGGTGTGACGGTTTCGGTCATGGCTGTCCTCCCCAGGCAGGCGCGCATGGTATCCTAAAAACGGCCGGCGCGGGAGCTTCGGCGACGGCCCCGCGCCATTCTCACATAGACTGGCGCATCGGCGGGCATGAGGGGGGACGAGTGGATAGTGGAAGCCTCGCGGAGATGGTCGGAAACCATGAGCCGGCGGTGCGCTTGGGATCTTATCTCGGCGTAACGGCGGCTGTGGCCGCCTGGGAATCCCTTATGCCGCGACGCGTGCGGGTCCTGCCACGTCTTCGGCGTTGGCCGGGCAATCTCGCCATCGCCGCCCTGAATACCCTGGCCGCGCGCCTGGTGTTGCCGGCGGGTGCGGTCGGCGCCGCGGGTCTGGCGGCCGCGCGCGGTTGGGGGCTTTTAAATCTGGTCTCGCTACCGTTCTGGGCTGCGGCCATTCTCTCCGTGGTGTTGCTGGATCTCATGATCTATGGGCAGCACGTCCTGTTCCATGCCGCGCCCCCGCTGTGGCGGCTGCATCGCGTTCACCACACCGACGTGGATGTGGATGTCACCACCGGCGCCCGCTTCCATACGCTTGAGATCCTGTTGTCAGCCCTGCTGAAGATCGCCGCCGTGATCGCGCTTGGCGCGCCGGTGGTGGCGGTGATCATCTTCGAGGTGCTGCTGAACGCCGTTACCATGTTCAACCACGGCAATATCCGGATACCTGATGCCGTCGAGCGGGTTCTCCGCTCAGTCATGGTGACGCCTGACATGCACCGGGTCCATCACTCGGTCGAGCCGCAAGAGACCAACAGCAATTACGGTTTCAATTTACCGTGGTGGGACAGACTTTTCGGCACCTACCGCGCCCAACCTTTTGCCGGTCATGACAAGATGTCGACGGGACTTACGGTCTTTCGCGCGCCGAAAGAGCAAAGCCTGCCGCGTCTGCTCACGCAGCCCTTTCGCCAACCGGATGCGCGGGCCCACCTTCCTCAATAAACCAGTATGTTTATTGAGGAAGGTGGTAGCGGAGGAGGGACTCGAACCCCCGACCCCAGGATTATGATTCCCGTGCTCTAACCAGCTGAGCTACCCCGCCCCAAGGCCGTCGGCCAATGGCCGCCGGAGGCTGGGTTTTTAAGTCCCGGCTTGGGGAATGTCAAACCCTGATACGAACGCGAGGGTAACGCTAAACCACTGAAAACGCGCCAAAATCAGGCGCTGGCGGTCGCGGCGCGCTTGAGGTTCAGGGAAACCGGCTGCGACGCCCCGCCGCGGGCGATCCAGCCGCCGCCCAGCACGCGGGTCCCGTCATAGAACACACAGGCCTGTCCGGGCGTCACGGCGGCCTCCGGCCGGTCGAGCACCACGCGCGCGGTTCCCGCGCCGTCACCGAAGACCGTGCCGGTGATCGGCGTGTGGGTGTTGCGCAGCTTCATGATCACGGCACGGCCGTCGCCGCCGGGGGCCGCTTCGTCGCCCAGCCAGTTCACGCCATGCAGCGCGAAGCTCTGTTCCATGAGGGCTGCCTTGGGACCGACAATCACGCGCGCGGTCTCGGGCTCGATCCGCACCACGTACAAGGGTTCCGCTTCACCGCCGGCGCCGAGGCCTTTGCGCTGACCGACGGTGAAATGAATCACACCGTCATGCGTGCCGATCTTACGGCCGTCCACATGCACGATCTCGCCGCGGCGCGCGGCCTCGGGGCGCAGGCGTTTCACGGTTTCGGCATAGCGGCCGTCGGGCACGAAGCAAATGTCCTGGCTGTCCGGCTTCGCCGCCACATGCACGCCGAGTTCCTCGCCCAGCGCGCGCACCGCCGGCTTCTCCAGGCCGCCGAGCGGAAAGCGTACAAAATCGAGTTGCGCGCGGGTGGTGGCGAACAGGAAATAGCTCTGGTCGCGGCCGGGGTCGACCGCGCGGTGCAGCTCGGGCCCGTGGGCGCCCATGATCCGCCGCACATAGTGTCCGGTGGCGAGCGCGTCGGCGCCGAGATCCTTGGCGGCCTTGAACAGGTCGCGGAACTTCACCGTCTGATTGCACATGATGCAGGGCACCGGCGTCTCGCCGCGCACATAGGAATCGGCGAACTTGTCGATGACGTCGGTCTTGAAGGTGGTTTCGTAATCGACCACGTAATGCGGCATGCCGATGCGGTCGGCGACGCGGCGCGCGTCATAGATGTCCTGCCCCGCGCAGCAGGTCTTGCTCTTGGCGGTGACAGCGCCAACGTCATAGAGCTGCATGGTCAGCCCCACCACGTCGTAGCCGTCGCGCGCCAGCAGCGCCGCGGCCACCGAGCTATCCACGCCGCCCGACATGGCGACGACGATGCGCGTCGCCGGCGGCGGCTTGGCGAAACCCATGGAGTTCAAGACGCTCATCTCAATCCATCATGTTCCGGGTCGCCTGCGGCAGGCGCAGCGTGAGCCCGTCGAGATCCGGGGTCAGGGTGATCTGGCACCCCAGGCGCGAGGCGCGCGTGACGCCGTAGGTCAGGTCCAGCATGTCTTCTTCCGCGGCGCTGGCGGGAGGCAGCTTCGCGAGCCAGGCCTCGTCCACGATCACATGGCACGTGGAGCAGGCCATGGAGCCTTCACAGACGCCTTCCATGTCGAGACCGGCGGCATGGGCCGCCTGCAGCACGGTGGCGCCGTCCTTGGCCGCGACTTCTTTGCGGTTGCCGTTGCGTTCGATGAAAATGACTTTGGTCATGGGTGTAATTAGTTAGGCCGCGGCGGTGAGCGCAAGAGGCATCCAGGCCGAAAAGAACGTATCGAGGTCCGCCGCCGTGGACCCCGGACCGAAACTCACGCGGATCGCGCATTTGAAGTCGGCCTCGCTGGCGCCCATGGCCGTCAGAACATGAGACGGCGCGATCTTCCCCGAGGAGCAGGCCGATCCGGCGCTCACCAGCACATTGGCCAGGTCCAGCCGCATCAGTTGGGTCTCGGCTGAAACACCGGGAAGCATGATGCAAGACGTGTTGCAGAGCCGCGCGGCGCCCTGCCCCAGCACCCGCGCCTGGGGCGCCTGGTCGGCCAGGCGGGCTTCGAAAGCGTCGCGCACCGCGGCGATCCGCGGCGCATCCTTGAGCGCGGCCCCGGCGGTGAGCGCGGCTGCGCCAAAGCCGGCGATGCCCGCCAGATTCTCGGTGCCCGAGCGGCGGCGGCGTTCCTGCCCGCCGCCCTTGATCACAGCCGGCAGTTCCAGGCCGGGACGCAGGATCAAAGCGCCCACGCCTTTAGGCCCACCGAACTTGTGCGCCGACAGACTCAGCGTGTCGGCGCCCAGCGCCTGAAAATCCACGGCGACGCGCCCCGGCCCCTGCACCGCGTCGCAATGCAGACGCGCGCCGCAACCATGCGCGAGTGCGGCGGCATCCACGACCGGCTGCAGCACGCCGGTCTCGTTGTTGGCCAGCATCAGCGCCACCACCGCCGGCGGGAATTCTCGCAACCGGTTGTCCAGCGCCGGCAGATCGATCACACCGTCGGCATCCACGCCAATCGTCTCCGCTTCGGCCCAGGCCAGCACCGAAGGATGCTCGACCGCCGAGGCGGTCACCGGGCCGGTGACAAGCGCCAAGCCGTTGGCCTCTGTGGCGCCCGATGTGAACACAACTTGCGCCGGCGTGACGTTCACCAGCGCCGCCACCGCCTCGCGCGCGTCCTCAATCACGGCACGGGCGGCGCGGCCCGCCCGGTGCACGGACGACGGATTGCCCATCAGCGCAAAGGTCGCGGTCATGGCGGCGGCCGCTTCGGGCAGCAGCGGGGCGCTGGCGTTGTAATCGAGGTAGGAGACGGGGGCCGTCATGGGCCTCTGGCACTTAATATAGGGGTCCGGGTCGGGGGCCGTGGGGGCGGTTCGCGGCGTTCTTTTAGCACACCTGCCCCCGGGCGCGTCTTCGGACAGAAGAATCAATGATTCCAGGTATTTGGCGTGATTCTTGGGTGTTGTAACGGGATTTGCCGGCACCTAAATCAGCGCTGAAGGAATAAAAGGTGCTATGACAGGCCCTTGCCCGCCCATTTAAGTTTGCGCCCGAGTAGGGGTTTCCCCTAAATATCGCGCCCCCGACCCTGGCGCGGCCTGAAGGAAGACAATGCCCGAAGTCATTTTTGCCGGCCCTGAAGGCCGCCTCGAAGGCCGCTACCACCACAGCGACACGCCCCGGGCTCCTATCGCCGTCATCCTGCATCCGCATCCGCAGCACGGCGGCACGATGAACAACAAGGTGGTCTATAACCTCTACTACGTGTTCGTGAAGAAGGGCTTCTCGGTCCTGCGCTTCAACTTCCGCGGCGTTGGCCGCTCGCAAGGCGATTTCGACAACGGCCAGGGCGAACTCTCGGACGCCGCCTCGGCGCTGGACTGGCTGCAGTCGGTCAATCCCAACGCGCCGTCGTGCTGGGTCGCCGGCTTTTCCTTCGGCGCCTGGATCGGCATGCAGCTCCTGATGCGCCGCCCGGAGATCGAAGGCTTCATCTCCGTGGCGCCGCCCGCGAACATGTACGACTTCTCGTTCCTGGCGCCCTGCCCCTCGTCCGGCCTGATTCTTCAGGGCACCGACGACGACGTCGTGCCCGAGCCCTCGGTCGAGAAGCTCGCCAACAAACTCAAACTGCAGAAAAATATCGTCATCGACTATCAGCTGATCAAAGGCGCCAACCACTTCTTCAAGGACCATATGGACAATATGGTGGGGTCGGTGACCGGCTATCTGGATCAGCGCATGGGCCAGGGCCTCTCCAATCCGCGGCGCAAAGCGGCGCAGGGTTAAGGACGGGCAAGTTTCCCGCCCGTCAGCGGCGCTTTGACGCCGGTGGTGCCGGGGAATGTCAGCGGCAACCCGCGCAGCGTACGCACCGCGAAGTAAGCGAACGCCTGCGCTTCCAGCGCATCGCCCTGCCACCCCAGCGAATCCACCGGTGCGACGATGGCGCCCGAGCGCTTCGCCAGCATCTGCATCAGCGTCTCGTTATGACGCCCGCCGCCGGCCACGTAGATGCGTGCGGGCCGCGCGGGGCATTGCTCCAGGCCGCGCACCACCGAGGCCGCGGTGAACGCGGTCAGGGTCGCGGCGCCGTCCTCGGGTGAGAGCCCTTCCACGGGCGCGGCCGAGAAATCGAACCGGTCGAGCGACTTGGGCGGCGGTTTGTCGAAGAACGGCGCTGCCATCATTTTCGCGACGATGTCTTCGTGCACGCGCCCGCGCGCGGCGGTCATGCCGCCCGGGTCCATGGGCTTGTCGAAGTGCTTCATCATCCAGTCGTCGATCAGGCCATTGCCGGGCCCGGTGTCGAAGCCGAGCAGGCCTTCGAAGTCCGCCGCACCGCCTGAGGTCGAGGGCGGGATATAAGTGATGTTGCCGACACCGCCGAGGTTGAGGATCACCACCGGCATGTTTGAATTGGACATGAGGGCCGCGTGAAAGATCGGCAGCAGCGGCGCGCCCTGCCCGCCGGCCTTCACATCGTCGCTGCGGAAGTCGAAGGCCACCGGCACGTTCAGCGCCTTGGCGAGCGCGGCGCCGTCGCCCATCTGCCAGGTCAGATGCTGCTGCGGTTTGTGCCAGATGGTCTGGCCGTGGAAGCCGACGATGTCGATGCCGGCCAGCGTCTTGCCCAGCCGTTCCACCAAGGCCCGCACCGCTTTGACATGCAGGTCGGTGAGTTCCGTTTCCAAGGCGCGCTCCTCGGCGGCGCCGGTCCGTTCCGGGCCGGA
>CANJOI010000162.1 GCA_947475365.1 Fidelibacterota bacterium
CAGGGGTTTCTCGTTCCCGCGGCTCTTCTTGAGCCGGGCCGAGGCGTCGAGGATGTCGCGCAGGGTGCCCGCGGTCATAACATCCAGATCGAGAAAATGTTTCAGCGGCATGGCGTCAGACTGCGTTGTGGGAGGACTAAAGCGCCGCGGCCAATTGGCCGGCGGCAAGATCGATGATGGCGGCGGCGGCTTCGACTTCGGTCTCGCCGATGATCAGGGGCGGCACCAGGCGCACGACATTGTCGCCCGCGCCCACCGCCAAGAGGCCGTTGGCGAAAAACCGCGCCACCACCTCGCCGTTGGGCACTTTGCACTTGAGGCCCAGCATCAGCCCTTGGCCGCGCGCCTCCTCGAATACCTGGCCGTGCTTCTGCACGAGCACGTCGAGGCGCGCGCGCAACATCGCCGCGGTGAGATTCACCTGCGTCAGAAAGCCAGGCTCCAGCATGACGTCGAGCACGGCATTGGCGACCGCGGTCGCCAGGGGATTACCCCCGAAGGTGGAGCCGTGGGTGCCGGGCGTCATGTATTTCGCCGCGCGTTCGGTGGCGAGGCAGGCGCCGATCGGGAAACCGCCGCCCAGGCCCTTGGCGAGCGCCATGACATCGGGCGTCACACCGGCCCATTCATGGGCAAAGAGTTTCCCGGTGCGGCCCATGCCGGCCTGCACTTCGTCGAAAATCAACAGCAGCCCGAACTCGTCGGCCATGGCGCGCAGGCCTTTCAGATACTGAGGGTCGGCGGGGATGATGCCGCCCTCGCCCTGCACCGGCTCCACCACTACCGCCGCCGTCTGGGCGGTGATCGCGGCGCGCGCTTCGTTGAGATTGCCGAACGCCACTTGGTCGAAGCCGTCCACCGCCGGCGCGAAGCCGTCGAGGTGCTTGGCTTGTCCGCCGGCGGCGATGGTCGCCAGGGTGCGCCCGTGGAAGGCGCCACGCGCCGTGATAACGCGGTATTTTTCCTTCGCTCCCTGGGCCTGGTGATAACGGCGCGCGATCTTGAGCGCGCATTCCATCGCCTCGGCGCCTGAGTTGCAGAAGAAGGCTGTGTCGGCGAAGGAATTATCCACCAGCCGCGCGGCCAGTTTTTCCTGGCCCGGCACGCGGTAAAGGTTGGAGCAGTGCCAGAGTTTCTCGGCCTGGGTCTTCAGAACCTCGACCAGGTAGGGATGAGCGTGACCCAGCGCGGTCACCGCGACGCCCGCGCCGAAGTCCAGAAAGCGCCGGCCGTCGGCCGTGTACAGCCAGGCGCCTTCGCCGTGATCGAACATCACGTCGGTGCGCGCATAGGTCGGCATCACTGCGGAAATGCTCATCCCTTCGCCCTTTTTCTGAGGCGCCTCGCGGCCATCGTATCGGAAAAAAGTACGGGCGGCTTTACGCCGCCCGATCGTCGGATTCATACGCGCGTTATAGGTTTTGTCAACGCCAGCTATCAAAAAATCTTAATGCAAAGCCCCTAGGACTTGAGCTTGTAGCCGCTGCGAATCACCAGGTACGTCCACGTCAGCCCCACCACGTTCACGCCCACCATCACCAGCACGCCCAACAGCGGCCGGGTCGCGTCCTGGCCCAGGAAGCCGTAGCGGAACCCGTCGATGTTGTAGAAAAACGGATTGTAGTGGGCCAGGAACTGGGCCCACGGCGGCAGCCGGTCGATGGTGTAGAAGGTGCCGGACAGGAAGGTCAGTGGCGTGACGATGAAGTTGGTGACCGCGGCCATGTGATCGAACTTATCGGCCCAGATCGCCGCCAGAACGCCGGCCCAAGCCATCATCAAACAGCCGGCCACCGCGTGAAACACCAGGAAGCCGACAGAGTACAGGTGCAGGTGGGCGAAGAAGGCCATGCTTGCGGCGCAGGCGATCCCCACCACCACGCCGCGCGTGACGCCGCCGAGCGTCCAGGCCACGGTCAGCTCCAACGCGCTCAGCGGCGGCATCAACACGTCAACGATATTGCCCTGCACTTTCGACACCAGGATCGACGACGAGGTGTTGGCGAAGGCGTTCTGGATCATGGTCATGATCACCAGGCCCGGAACCAGGAATTCCTCGAACGGGTACCCGTCGATGATGGTGCCGCCGCGCCCGAAGGCGAACACCATCACCAGCAGGAACATGAGGGTCGTGATCACGGGCGCCAGCACGGTCTGGAAGATCACTTTCCAGAAGCGGCGCACTTCCTTGATGTAGAGCTCGCGCATGCCGAGCCAATTCACCGCCCCCATGGTGCGGGGCAGCGGCAGGGTGTTGGTATTTTCGCTCATGCGGCCAGTTCTCTCGCAAGTGGTTCCCGGCAATGTAGGCTATATAGGGGGCATGGAAAAGCGCGAGGCCCCCTCCCAGACCCGAGACGCCAAGCCTGGGCGCAACGCGCGGGGCACACCCCGCAAAATGACAAAGACGCGCGTGGCCAATATCGCGCGCTTCCACATGGAACGCTTTTCCTGCAGCGCGGGTCATCTCAGGAGCGTTTTGACGCGCCGGGTGGACCGCGCGCTACGCGCGCAGGGCGGCGACCGCGCCGAGGCGCTCGGGTGGATCGACGAAGCCTTACAGTCCCTGCAGCGCGCCGGGGTGCTGGACGACGCCAAGTTCGCGCTGGCCCTCGCGACGTCCTTGCGCCGCAAAGGCAAGGCGCCGGCCCGCATCCAGGCCGCCCTGATGGCCAAAGGGGTGCCGCGGGATATCGCCGCCGAAGCCGTCAGGGAGTCCGCCGGCCCCGATGATGCCGATGACGCTTACGCCAGGGCGCTGGCCTACATTCGCCGCAGGCGGCTGGGGCCTTTTCGTGTGAAAGAACGCGCCAAGCTCGCCCCCCTGGATATTCGCCGCCTTGCCCAGAAGGACCTGGCGGCCGTTGTGCGCGCGGGCTTCGCCATCGACATCGCACGGCGGGTTCTGGCGGAAGAGATTTAGCGCCGCGCCACCAGCGCCTGGTTCTCCGCTGAAAGGCGTATCCGCAGAACCCAGGCGTTCAACACCGAAAACACCATGGCGATGGGCCAGGCGCCCAGCGCCAACGGCAGCAGGGCGATCTCCAGCACCACGACCGTATAGTTCGGGTGTTTGAGAAACCGGTACGGGCCACGGCGCACCAAAGGCGCCGCCGGCAGGCTGATGATGCGCGTGGTCCAATATCGCCCGAGGCTGGCGATCACCCAGGCCCGCACCGGCTGCAGCGCCAGATAAAGGGCGATGCCGGCCGGGTTCATCACTGGCGCGACGCCAGCCCACACCGAGAGCGCCGCCAGCCAGCCGGCATGCACCGCGACAATAAAAGGATAATGCCCCGCGCCGTATTCCACCGCGCCTTGCGCCCGCAGCGCGCGTTCGTGGCGGCGGCTAATGAACAGCTCCGCGACGCGTTGAATCGCCACCAACCCCAACACGGTGAAGACCCACAACCGGGGAACCGGCATGAAGGACAGCAGGTCCATCACATCAGGTCCAGGAGGCACATGCCGACCGAGAATCCCGGCCCAAGCGCGGCCATGAGATGCGGTCCGGCCGCGTCTTGCGCCAATGTCCGGCGCAGGACCGCGAGCACCGTCACCGCCGACATGTTGCCGTGATCGGCCAGCACACCCCGCGCGCTTACCAGGTCTCCGCGCGGAAGCCCGTAGCAGTCCTCCAGCGCTTCCAGCACCCGCTCGCCGCCGGGATGCACGATCAGGCCTCGTATATCGGACTGGGTCAGACCCTGGGTCGACAGGAACGCGTCCGTGACGGGGCGCATCATGGTCCGCACCAGGTCGGGGATGCTGCGCGAGAACACCACGCCCAAGCCGTCATCCTCGACCGTCCAGCCCATGATATCGCGCGTGCCCGGCCAGGTATGCTCGCCCCAGCCGCGGATCCGCGCGCGGGGCGTGCCCGCGCCGGCCCGCAGCACCACCGCGGCGGCGCCATCACCGAAGATGGTGGTGGCGATGATATTGGCTTTGCTGTCGTCGCCGGCCCGGAACGTCAGGCCGCACAGCTCCGTGCACATGAACAGCACCGGCTTGCCCGGCATGGACTTGGCGATGGCCGCGGCGCGCGCGAGGCCAATGACGCCGCCCGCGCATCCCAGACCAAACACCGGCAGCCGCTGCACCGTGGGCGACAGGCCCAAAGGCCCCTGCAGCAGGGAGTCGAGACTGGGCGTTACGATGCCGGTCGATGACACCGTGACCGTGGCTGCGATCTCCGGCGCTGCCACGCCCGCGTCCGCGAGCGCGCGCTCGGCCGCCGTCGCGAGCAGCTTCACGGCATGCTCTTCAAACAACGCCATGCGCTCCGGCCAGCCGTGGGGCGACCGGTACCATTCCAGCGGCACACAGGAATTGCGCTGCTTCACCCCGGCATTGCCATAAGTCCTGGCCATGCGCTCCATGAGTTCGGGGCGATGGCCGAAAACCTCGGCGGCCTTGGCCATGATCTCGGCCTGGCGAAAGCAATGGGGCGGATACGCCGTGGCGATGCTGTAGATGCCGACGCCGGGGTCACTCATGGAAGTTGAGCATGTGAGGCCTTGTGCAAGAGGAACGCCTCCATGACGACATTTAGGGCCCGGTTGTTCCAGGCGGCAGCGGAAACACCACCGGCGCCGGGGCGTCACTCCACACCGCCTCACCCGTGAGCATCATATCCTGCAACGCCGGTTTCAACCGCTCCCGCAGATGCATGACGACCCCGGGCCAGCGCGCCGGCGCCATGAACACCCAGGCCGCATAAAGTCCCCCGTTGGCGCGAAACGGCGAGTCCTTCAAGTCCTCGGCGGCCGCCGTCAGACACGCCGCGAGATCGCCCGCGGCCCCGACTCGCAGCCACTGCGGTCGCACGCCCAGATGCCACAGGGCGAAAATCCCGCCCTTAGCCTTCAACCCGGTGGCATGCGCGCCAAGATCGAACAGCGACGGATAGGCCCCCTCGCCCGGTTGCCAGGCATCGGCGGGCGGTTTGCCCTTGATGCGGTCAAGCAGGCTCATGCCCGGTCCAGCATCAGGCGCGCCAGCGCGGCATTGAGCGCCACCACCATCACGCCGGCCGCCGCTACGTCGCTGGCGAAATGCCCGCCCTGCACGACCCGCACAAGGCCGATGAGCAGACCGAAGCCTGCGCCCGCCCACAACCCGGTGGCGCGCCATCGCGGCGGCAGCAGGAAGGCATACGCCGTGACCCAGAAGGCGATCGCCGCATGGCCGGAGACGAACGAACAGTTGCGCGTGCATTCCTCCGCCATGGCGAACGGCGCGGTGTAGGCGTGCTCGCCGCCGAACAGGGCAATGTCCTTGGGCCGCGCCCGGCCCCAGTGCGGCTTGAGCACGGTCTCCACCAGCAGGCCCGGCCCGAGCGCGGCGGTCGCGAGCAGATAGCCGATGCGGCGCGGCGTCAGGGTCCAGATCCAGTCCCGCGACGGCACTGACATCAACCATACCAGCACAAAGAACAGCAGCGACCCGAGGATCAGCGTGGGCACGGCGGCGCGGGCGAACTCCAGCAGGCCGTGCGGGTCCCAGGAAAAGCCCCGGTCGTAGAACACCGCGCTCGCGGCAGTGTCGAGCGCCGGAATACTGAACAGCGCGGTGAGCGCCGCGAGCCCGGCGATGATTTTTATCGCGGGAGAATCCACCTCAGCCATCCTCGCGGTGGAACAGGTAAGCCACGCCGAACATGGTGGTCGCGACCGTGGGCGCCCAGGCGGCCAATGCCAGCGGCAAGGTCGCCGACAAGCCCAGCGCATAGGTGAAGTGATTGAGGAAATAGACCAGGAAGCCGGTGCCGAGCCCGGCGGCGCCGCGCAGCATCCACCCCGGCAGCTTGGTGCCGGCGGTGAGATAGAAGGCCGAGGCCACCAGCACCATGGCGCACAGCAGGAACGGTGAGGCCAGCAACGACTGCCAGTACAGCCGGTGCGGTAACGCCGAGAACCCCGCCGCCTGCGACGAACGGATAAACGCCGGCAGGTCCCAGAACGACATGGTTTCGGGCGCGGCCAGGCTATCCTGCACCTTGTCGGCGGTCAGCGTGGTCGGCATCCGGAAATCCTGGTGATAGGCCGACGTGGCCTTACCGCCGCCCAGGTGCATCTCCCACACCTTGCTCATGGCGATGACGCCGGCGCCGAGGCGCCCGGCTTCCGCCTCGTAGCGGCTTTCAATGGCCTCGCCGTTCATCTTGAACACCGTGAGGTCGCGCAGGTTCAGCACGTCGCCGTCCGCCAGCATCGCACCGGCCCGCACGATCGTGACCGCGCCCCCTTGGGATTCGCGCAGCCACAAACCGCCGCGGTCGAGGTTGATGGACGTGGAGGTGCGCCGGATCAAAGAGTCCTCAAGGCGCTGGTAGGTCTCATAGAGGCTGGCGGCGAACGGATCGACCACGGCGAGGTTCAGGAAACCGAGAACCAGCGTCAGCGCCAGCGGCGGCGCCAGGAACTGCCAGACCGAAATGCCCGCCGCGCGCATGACGAGAAGCTCATGGCTGCGCGACAGGCGGAACAGCGCATACATCATCGCCAGCATCACCGCGAACGGCAGTGTCGCCTGGGTGGTGTGCGGAAGCTTGAGCAGCGCGAGGCCGAACACGGTGCCGAAACCGAGCGCATCATTGCCGGCGGTGCGGCGCAGAAGTTCGATGGTGTCGAACAGCAGAATCAGGCCGCTGATCCCGCCGATGAAGGCCAGGAACGCCAGCGTCACATGCCAGGCGACGTAGAGGGAGAGGATGCGTAAGAGCCGGTTCACGCGCGCATCATACTCGTAGCCGAAGCCGCGTTACACGGCGTATCATTGGCCCATGGTGAAGCTGACAAAAATCTATACCCGCGGCGGCGACAAGGGCGAGACCTCTCTGGGCGACGGCGCGCGAGTGAAGAAGTACGACCTGCGGGTCGCGGCCTACGGCACGCTCGACGAAGCCAATTCGGTGATCGGCCTCGCGCGGCTGCACACCGCCAAGGACGCCGAAACCGACGCCATGCTGATGCGCATCCAGCACGACCTGTTCGATCTGGGCGCGGACCTGTGCACGCCGCTGGCGGCCGATGAGAAACCCGGCCAGGCCTTGCGCGTCATTCAGGCGCAGGTCGACCGGCTGGAGCGCGAGATCGACGCCATGAACGCGAAGCTCGGCGCGCTGACCTCCTTCATCCTCCCCGGCGGCACCGCGGCGGCGGCGAATCTGCACTTGGCCCGCACGGTGGTGCGCCGCGCCGAGCGCGAGATCACCGAACTGGCCGAACACGAGGCCATCAACCCGGTGTCCTTGGTCTATGCCAACCGGCTTTCGGACCACCTGTTCGTGCTGGCCCGCCATGTCAACGCCCACGAAGCCTGGGGCGCTGGCGGCGATGTCATGTGGGTGCCCGGCGCCAACCGCTAGATGCGCCGCAACCATGCTGCAACGCAGCACTATTTCGTTTGACAGCCCGGCGGTCCGGGACTAGTCGTACGGCCGCGAAACTGACTAAAACAATTAGGTTTTTTGCCGAAGTGGGGGGCCGATGAAAGCACTGGTCGCCGTCAAGCGCGTGGTCGACTACAACGTCAAAATCCGGGTCAAAGCGGACAAGACCGGCGTTGAACTCGCCAACGTCAAGATGTCCATGAACCCGTTCGACGAGATCGCCGTCGAGGAAGCGGTGCGCATGAAGGAAGCCGGCAAGATCACCGAGATCGTGGTGGTCAGCATCGGCCCGGCCGGCGCCCAGGAGACCCTGCGCACGGCGCTGGCCATGGGCGCGGACCGCGGCATCCTGGTGCAGACCGACGCGGAGATCCAGCCGCTGGCCGTGGCCAAGATCCTGAAGGCGGTGGTCGCCAAGGAAAGCCCCAACCTGATCGTGCTCGGCAAGCAGGCCATCGACGACGACGCCAACCAGACCGGCCAGATGCTGGCCGCGCTGCTGGGCTGGCCGCAAGGCACCTTCGCCTCCAAGGTCGAACTGGGCGCGGACGCCGCTACCGTCACGCGCGAAGTGGACGGCGGGCTTGAGACCATCAACGTGAAGCTGCCCTGCATCATCACCACCGACCTGCGCCTCAACGAGCCGCGTTACGCCTCGCTGCCCAACATCATGAAGGCGAAGAAGAAGACCATCGACACGCTGGCGCCCGACGCACTTGGCGTCGACGTGGCCCCGCGCCTCGCCACGCTGAAAGTGGAAGAACCCGCCAAGCGCCAGGGCGGCGCCAAGGTGGCCGACGTCGCCACCCTGATCGACAAACTGCGCAATGAAGCCAAGGTGATCGGATGACCTCGCTCGTTCTCGCCGAACACGACAACGCCACCATCAAGGCCGCGACTCTCTCGGCCATCACCGCCGCGGCGCAAATCGGCGGCGATATCCACGTGCTGATCGCGGGCAAGGGCTGCGCCGGCGCTGCCGCCGAGGCCGCCAAGATCGCCGGCGTGACGAAAGTCCGCGTCGCCGATGCGGACGCTTTCGCCCATGCTTTGGCGGAACCGCTGTCGGCGCTGATCGTCAGCCTCGCCGGCGACTACTCGCACCTGATCGCGCCCGCCACCACGTCCGGCAAGAACGTCATGCCGCGCGTGGCCGCGCTGCTCGACGTCGCGCAGATCTCCGACATCTCGGCGGTGGTGTCCGCGGACACCTTCGTGCGCCCGATCTACGCCGGCAACGCGCTCGCCACCGTGCA
>CANJOI010000163.1 GCA_947475365.1 Fidelibacterota bacterium
GGATGAACCAAACCGCTCAACCAACACCACCTATGCCGCAGCCCGCCTTCGTTACTGCTCTGGGTCCTCGGGTCAAACCCGAGGACGACAAGTAAAGGAAACGACCAGATGCGCTACCTTCCTCTCAGTGACGCCAATCGCCGCGACATGCTCGCCGCCATCGGCGCGGGGTCCGTGGACGAGCTGTTCCGCGATCTGCCCAAGGCGGCGCTCGCCAAGGCGCGCATCGATCTGCCGCACAGCGCCTCGGAGATCGAGGTGGAACGGGCGCTCTCCAGCATGGCGGCCAAGAACCGCAACTGTGCGCAGGGGCCATCGTTCCTGGGATGCGGCAATTACCGCCACCACACCCCCGCGTCGCTGGACTACCTCATCCAGCGTGGCGAGTTCCTCACCGCTTACACGCCCTACCAGCCGGAAATCAGCCAGGGCACCCTGCAGGCGATCTTCGAGTTCCAGACCCAGGTGGCCCTTATCACCGGCATGGAAGTGGCCAACGCCTCCATGTACGACGGCGCCACCGCCTGCGCCGAAGCCGTCACCATGGCCGCGCGCGTCACCAAGCGGAACATGGCGCTGCTATCGGGCAATTTGCACCCGCACTACCGCGACGTCACGCTCACCAACTGCAAATTCCTCGACATGCAGGTCGAGGCGCTGGCGCCCGATCCCACGGCCATCGAGGACCTGATGGGCCGCGTCGGCGAGGATCTCGCCTGCGTGGTGGTGCAGACGCCGGGCTTCTTCGGCCACCTCAACGACTACGCCAATCTCGCCAAGGCGTGCCACGCAGCGGGCGCATTGCTGGTGGTCTGCGTCACCGAGCCGGTGGCGCTGGGGCTCATCACCCCGCCCGGCCACATCGGCGCGGATATCGTGGTGGGCGAGGGCCAGTCCATGGCGGGCCCCATGAGCTTCGGCGGCCCCGGCGTGGGCCTGTTCGCGACGCGCGAGAAATTCCTGCGCCAGATGCCGGGCCGTTTGGCGGGCGAGACCACCGACGAGGACGGCCGCCGCGGCTGGGTGCTCACCCTCTCCACCCGCGAACAGCATATCCGCCGCGAGAAGGCGACCTCCAACATCTGCACCAATTCCGGGCTCATTGCCCTCGCGTTCTCTATCCACATGACGCTGCTGGGTGAGGCCGGGTTCACTAATCTGGCCAAGCTCAATCACGCCACGGCGGTGTCTCTGGCGGAGAAGCTGGAGCAGATCAAAGGCGTGAAGCTGTTGCCCAACGCCTTCTTCAACGAATTCGCGCTGAAGCTCGGCCAGCCCGCCGAGGCCGTGGTGGAGAAGCTCGCCGCCAAAGGGATTCTCGCGGGTGTTCCGGCGTCGCGCTTCTACCCGACCTATCCGGAACTCGCCGACGTGCTGCTGGTGGCCGCCACCGAGACCAATACCCAAGGCGACATCGACGCCTTCGCCGCCGCGCTGAAGGAGGCGCTGTCATGAGTAAGCCCACCACCGCCAGCGGCAATCGCGGCCTCGCGCTCGAACAACTCCTGATCTTTGAACAGGACACCGGCGGCGCCACCGCCGTGGATTTGCCGGCGATCCCGCATGCGCGCGAGCGCCTGGGCACGCTGAAGAACACCAAGGCCATCGGCCTGCCTGGCCTGTCGGAGCCGGAAGTGGTGCGCCATTACACGCGGCTGTCGCAGAAGAACTATTCCATCGACAGCGGCTTTTATCCGCTGGGTTCCTGCACCATGAAGCACAACCCGCGCCTGAACGAGAAGATGGCGCGCCTGCCGGGTTTCGCCGATATCCACCCGTTCCAGCCGGTGTCCACCATCCAGGGCGCCCTGGAACTGATCGACACCACGGCGCACTGGCTGAAGCAACTCACCGGCATGCCGGCGGTGGCCATGTCGCCGGCCGCGGGCGCGCATGGGGAACTGTGCGGCCTGATGTGTATCAAGGCGGCCCATGTGGCCAAGGGGCAAGGCGCCCGCACGGTGGTGCTGGTGCCGGAATCGGCCCACGGTACCAATCCGGCCACGGCGGCCTTGTGCGGCTATAGCGTCGAGGCGATCCCCGCCAATGCCGAAGGCCGCGTCGATATCGCGGCGCTCAAGGCGGCGCTGGCGGCCCACAGCACGGACGTGGCGGCGGTGATGATCACCAATCCCAATACCTGCGGCCTGTTCGAGCGCGAGTGTATCCAGGTGGCCGAGATGGTGCACGCCGCCGGCGCTTATTTCTATATGGACGGCGCCAACTTCAACGCCATCGTCGGGCGGCTGCGCGTGGGCGATCTCGGCGTCGACGCCATGCATATCAACCTGCACAAGACCTTCTCCACGCCCCACGGCGGCGGCGGTCCGGGCGCCGGGCCCACGGTGCTGTCGGCGGCGCTGGCGGCCTTCGCGCCGGTGCCGTTCGTGGTGCACGGCAAGGACGGGTTCGGCGTCGAGGAACACAGCAGCCTCGGCGCGGCCAAGGACAGCTTCGGGCGCATGAAGGGCTACCACGGCCAGTTCGGCGTATTCGTGCGCGCGCTCAGCTACATGATGGCCATGGGCGCGGACGGGCTGAAGCAGGCCTCGGGCGACGCCGTGCTCAACGCCAACTATCTCATGGCGAAGCTCTCGGCCGAGATGACCCCGGCCTTCGCGGGCCCCTGCATGCACGAATGCGTGTTCGACGACCGCTTCCTGAAGGGCACGGGCGTCACCACGCTGGATATCGCCAAGGCCTTGATCGATGAGGGCGTGCATCCCCCCACCATGTACTTCCCGCTGGTGGTCCACGGCGCGTTGCTGATGGAGCCCACCGAAACCGAAAGCAAGGCGAGCCTGGACCAGTTCATCGCCTCCATGCTGCACCTCGCGCGCAAGGCCAAGGCGGGCGGGGCGGAGGCGGAGTTCCGCGCCGCGCCCCAGTTCTCGCCGCGCCGGCGCCTGGATGAGACCAAGGCCGCGCGCAAGCCCGTGCTGCGCTGGACGCCCCCGGCGCCGGCGGCCAACAGCGAGGCGGCGGAGTAGGGGTTTAGTGAGTGTGTCGTCCCGGGCCCTGTGCCCGGGACCCAGGGTCGGCATCACCTGCCCGAGCAGCGACCGCGGTGTTTCGGCATGCTTCGCGCTCCGCTACCCTGCAAGCCAGAGGCATGCCTTGGGACGATATGGGTGGATAAGACCTACTACGTCTATCTCCTCGCGAGTGGCCGCAACGGCACGCTCTACATCGGCGTCACCAATGATCTTGTGCGCCGCGTGTGGGAGCACAAACAAGGCGCCGTGCCCGGCTTTACCAAACAACACGGCATTCACAGGTTGGTCTATTTCGAGATATGCAACGACGCGGCCGCCGCGATTTCGCGCGAGAAGACCATGAAGGGCTGGCCGCGCCAGTGGAAGATCAACAGGATCGAAGAAGCCAATCCGGCTTGGCGGGATCTGTACGAAGAAATCGCCACATAACCCGACTCTCCCACCAGTGGGTTATTGTCGTTGGCGTTCCGCTGCCCTGGGTCCCGGGCACGAGGCCCGGGACGACAAGACGGGGGGGCACAAAAACAAAGGGGCCCTTTCGGGCCCCTTTGTCTTGGTTCTGAGGTCAGGCTTAGTTCAACCGGCCGGGCAGTTCGGCGATGGCTTTGTCGGCCAGGGCCTGTTTCTTGCCGGCGTCCAGGCCGCCTTGGATCAGGGTCTGGGCGGCGGTCAGCGCCACGTCGATGGCGGTGTTGCGCACTTGGGCGATGGCCTGGGCTTCGGTCTGGGCGATGCGGTCCAGGGCCTGCTGCTTGCGGCGTTCCAGGGCGAACTCCAGGTCCTTCTCGGCGTCGGCCTTGAGGCGCACGGCTTCGGCGCGGGCGGTGGCGATGATCTTCTCGGCTTCCGCCATGGCGTCGCGCTGCTTGCGCTGGTACTCGGCCAGCAACGCCTGGGCCTCTTCCCGCAGCTTCCGGGCTTCCTCGATCTGGGCGCGGATCTTGGCGGCGCGGCCGTCCAGGGCCTCGCCCACCGTCTTCATGACCGGGCGATAGAACAGGATCACCACGCCGACGAAGACCAGCGCTACCCAAAACTCAGGATCGTGGAACATCTCCATTAGCGGGTCTCCTTCAGGGCCGCGGCCACGGCCGCATCCACCGCGCCGGTGTCAGGCGTGAGGGAGGTGAGCTTGGCCACCACATCGCGCGCGGTGTCGGCGGCGATGCCCTTCATGGCGTCGAGGGCCGATTGCTTGGCCGCCCCGATGCGCTGTTCGGCGTCGGACACCTGCTTGCCGATCTGGGCGGAGATGTCGGCGGTGCGCTTCTCGGCCACCGCTTTCAGCTCCGCCTGCATCGCCTGCATGTGGTCCTGGGCCTGGGAGCGCGCATCCGCCATGGCCTTCTCGTAGGCGGCGGCCGCCGCGTCCGTCTCGGCCTTGAGCTGCACGGCCCGGTCCAGGTCTTCCTGGATCACGCGCGCACGCTGCTCCAGCACCTCGCCCACGCGCGGCACGGCCACTTTGGACACCAGCCAGTAGAGGGCGATGAAGGTCACCAACAGCCAGAACAGCTGCGGTGAAAAGACGCTTGGATCAAATTGCGGCATGGCCCGGGAGTCCCCGTTCCTGAAGCTGGTTCAGGGTTTAGGTGAACAGGATGATGAGCGCGATGACCAGCGCGAACAGCGAGGTCGCTTCGGACAGCGCGAAGCCCAGGAACGCCGGGGTGCGCAGCTTGGCTTCCATGGACGGGTTACGGGCAACGGCGTTCATGTACTGGGCCCACACCTGGCCGACGCCGATACCGCCGCCGAGCACACCGATGGCCGCAAGGCCGGCGCCGATCATCTTCGCTGCTTCGGTTTCCATAGTCGCAGTTCCTTTTTTTGAGTTGAAGTCGAGTTTGGTTAAACGGTCGTAGCAATTAGTGCAGGTTGATCGCGTCGTTCAGGTAGATGCAGGTGAGCAGCGCGAACACATAGGCCTGAAGGAAGGCCACCAGCAATTCCAGGAGAGTGATGCCGAACACCGCGAGCAGGGGCACCCAGCCGAACACCAGGCCCAGCGCGATGATGAAACCCGCCAGCACCTTCAGCAGCACGTGGCCCGCCAGCATGTTGGCGAACAGACGCAGAGAAAGCGTGAGCGGACGGATCAGGTAGGAGAACAGTTCCAGCGGCACCAGGATGAAGCACATGGCGAGCGGGGTGCCCGGCGGCACGAACAGCGAGAAGAAGTGCAAGCCGTGCTTGACGAAGCCCAGGACGGTGACGCCGATGAAGATCACCACCGCCATGCCGGCGGTCACCGCGATATGCGAGGTGAACGTAAACCCATAGGGCATCAGCCCCAGGAAATTGCCGAACAGGATGAACAGGAACAGGGTGAAGACGAACGGGAAGTAGGGCATCGCCTGCTTGCCGGCGTTGCTCTTCACCATGTCGGCGACGAATTCGTAGATCAGCTCGGCGACCGACTGCCAGCGGCCCGGCACCATCAGGCGGCGGCGCGTGGCGCCCCAGAACAGCATGCCCGTGAGCGCCACGGCGAAGGTCATGAACAGCGCGGAGTTGGTGTAGGAGATATCCACGCCGCCCACGTGAATGGGGATCAGGTTGTGGATCGCGAACTGCTCCATCGGGCCATGGGCGCCCTCGGCTGCGTGTGCCATCTGGTCTTCTCGCCTTCGCTTCTTCTTTTGCCGTCCCCGGGTTTGTCCCGAGGACTGAGGGTGCGGAACTCCGAACCCCCGTTAAGTCCTAATCGTCGTCATCGTCGCGGAACCCCTTGGCGGCGTCCGCTTCGGCTTTCTTGTCCCGTACCGCCCGGCCGTAGCCCACCGCGCTGTCCAGGCCCTTCAAAATCCGCAGCACATCCATCACGCCGGCGGTGAAGCCCAGAACCGAGAACGCCAGCATGAAGATCGGCTTGGTGTTCAGCTTGGTGTCGATGAACCACCCCAGGGCCACCCCCGCCAGCGTCGCCGCGATCAGCTCGATGCCGATCCGCATGCCGATGCCGGCGCCGCGCGAGGATTCCGTTGCCGCCTCTTCCGCCCGCTCCTTGTCCGCCTCTTGCTGTTGGATCGCGGACAGGCGGTCCCCCAGCTTGTTCAACCTCTCGCGGTCTTGCTCTTCAGACATGGCGGTCACTCCGGTCTCTCAAGCGCCCAGCCAGGCCAAAACGGCCACCCCGCAAGCTTCGGCGGCGGGTGTAGCGGATTTCGGAGGCCAAGGCCCTCAAAAACCGCTCAAAAACCAAGCAAAAACGGGCTTTTGCGCCGCGAAAGCGGGCGGAAGATAGGAGAGGGGGTGGGGGGTGTCAAGGAGATAGAAAGTGGATATAAGCATATGATATTAAACAAAAATAAGGCCAGATCGCGCACCTTTCACCGCCAAGGGCCTCTGGTAAGCTATGGGTATGTCCCGGCCCCAACAGCTCATGGATTTGTTTCCAGACCCCGACATGGTGAAAGACCTGTCGGAGGAAGAACTCGGTTTTGCAATCCTTCACCTGACTCGGCAGCACGTGCAGAACGGGATGGTTCACCCGCAATACCTAAATGACCACGGCGTCGACTCAGATGCAGTGCATCGCGGAGCAGGATACCCTCAGAACCGCCGCGCGGAAATGCGGCAGGCTATCAACGAGGGATGGGCCTGGCTGGAAAACCAAGGTTTCTTGATCCGTGCCGAAGGAACCAATGGCCAGAACGGCTGGCGCCAGCTCGGACGCAAGGCTAATGAAATCCGCTGTCGCGATGACTTCACCAGTTACCTGGCGGCTGCGGCGTTTCCCAAAGCGATGCTACATCCCACCATCGCAGACAAGGTGTGGGCCGATCTTTGTCGAGGCGAGCTCGACGACGCTGTATTCGCCGCATTCAAGGCGGTTGAGGTGGCGGTTAGAAAAGCCGGTGGATTTGCAGCGGCTGACATTGGAACGGCGCTTATGCGGAAGGCATTCGACAAAAGCGTTGGCCCATTGTCCGACATGACACAGCCTGAGTCGGAGCGCGAAGCGTTGGCTCACCTGTTCGCAGGCGCCATCGGTTCCTACAAAAATCCTCATTCCCATAGAACGGTCACTATCAATGATCCTCGAGAGGCTCAGCAGATGGTTGTCCTGGCATCTCATCTCTTGAGCATCGCCGATGCCCGCGCGAAAAAATAGGCCGATCAAACTCACGAAGGCCAAAGCGGCGTTGATCCAGATAGAGGCTGCAATCCGCCATTACCGAGTGGGTGAGTTTGTTGAAGCGGTCACGTTAGCTGGCGCCGCCGAAGGCTGCTTGCCGATTGCGGAAGGGACCGGGATCCGAAAGCTTACGGAACTCGCGGAGCGGCGCATGATGGATGAAAGCGATTTGGGTCGCGAGGCGAAGGCGCGTGGTATTAGCATGCGAAGCCACGTCATTTCGGCGGTCAATCTAAGCCGGGATTGGTTGAAGCATGCTAACGACAAGCAGCCCACGGAATGGGAAATTGAATCCGACGAACCAATGTTCATGATCTTCAGGGCATTGACCGTGTACGATCATCATAAAGGGCGTGAAACGCCATCCATCCGCTGGTTCAGAAAGCATCTGAGCGCGCGGGTTGTCAAAATCCAAGCTGGCGAATAGGCCCCGGACCGTCGGCGGCCACGAGACGATATGGCGCACCCGTTACATCAGGATTGAGATGCAACGAGGTCTTATACGAGGGCCACAGCCTACCCTATGGCCACGCGGCATGAACGGAGCGCTAGTCCGATGACAAAGCAACCCAAAGTGTCCGACGAAGAACGCGAACGACAAACTAATCAACTCTACTCAATGGTTGGACGGATAGTTGTGCGAGGAGAACAGCTGGCGGGCGCTCTGCGCGAGGCCTGCATGTTTCTCCTGCTAAGAAAGGGGTTGGATCAACAGATCGCGTGGACACTATTCGCGGGGCAAAATGTTGAGGCTCTGCGGCGCTTCTACACTGCGTTGTACCTGCAGCATTTTCGAGAGGATGCGAAATCCGCGAAGATAGTCGGAAAACTAAGCGACGAGATCGGTGGCGCAAACGAGCGCAGAAATAATCTCGTTCATACCGAGTGGTTCATTGGCTGGGGAAATGAAGAGACCGAGAGCTATGCTGACGCCGCTGGCCGCAAGTTCCGCCACGATCTTAAAGGCAATGGTGGCTACGAAATTAAGCCTGGGAAGATTTCCCAATACGCAGACCTCGAGCACACGCTGCAAAGGCTGTCCGCTCTAGTGCGGATCACACATTCGGCTGTAACGGGCGAAATAATTGATCGCGAGAGGCCTCTCTGGAGGGGCATCTCTCTTGGCAAGGATGGCAGGCTCTTTTCCCCACACAATCCCAACACTCAGCCAAGACAAAAGTAGCTGCGACCAGTCTATTCGCTACGCCACGTCCCGCATCTCTTCCGCCGCCTTCAGGTCCACGCTCACCAAGCGTGAAACCCCACGTTCCGCCATGGTGACGCCGAACAGGCGGTCCATGCGGGCCATGGTCATGCGGTGGTGGGTCACCACCAGCACGCGGGTTTCGGTGGTGCGGATGATCTCGGCCAGCAAGGAACAGAAACGGTCCACGTTGGCGTCGTCCAACGGGGCGTCCACTTCGTCCAGCACGCAGATGGGGGCGGGGTTGGTCATGAAC
>CANJOI010000164.1 GCA_947475365.1 Fidelibacterota bacterium
ACTCCAGTACAAGGCCTGGGAGCCGTCCATCTGGGTGCCGACATTGACCAGGACGTTGGGGTCTTCGCTGACGGCAATGTCGTAGGAGTCATGGCCGTTGATATCACCCGGCTTCTTGTCGCCGGCGAAGGTCCACAGGGCATAGCCCGAGTAGGCCCACTGCTTCTTGCCGTCGGCGCGGGTGTAAACGTCGAAGAAGCCGGACGGTTGTGCGTCATCCGCTGCCAGCAGCGGCTGCCAGATCACGTTGCAATCGCCGAGCGCGGCCATGCTGTCGAACTGCTCACCGCAGTGGCGATCGGTGCCCAGGTCGCGGCCCACGGCCGGGCGCTGGGCCTGGCCGCGCGGGAAGCTGTGACCGCCGCCGGATTGGTACAGCCAGCCGTCGCGGCGATAGAGCGTCATGCCTGACGCGGTGGTGAGCACCTTGCCCTGGCTCGCGGTGTTGCCGATCTTCACTTCGGCCGGCATGTAGTACTTGGCGACATAGGCCACCTGCCACAGGGGGTCGACACCATCGCCGTTGGCGAGATTGGGGCTCTGGTCGCCGGCAAACTTGTAGACCGGCAGACCTTTATAGGCCCACTGGCTCACGCCATCGGCGCGCGCCACGGTGGTGAAGTCGCCCACCGGCAAACCAACCGACGGCGCCGCATAGGGGATCCACTGCTTGGCGCACGGACCGCCGTTGCAAGCCTTGGGTTCCTTGGACGCGTCGGCGGCCATCACATAGAGCGTGTGCCCTTCCTCGTCGGAAAGTGTGATCCCACCGGCGTCCTGGACTTCATTAACGCGGAATCCCGCGGGCAGCTTCATATCCTCCATCGGATACAGCATGGCCACATGCCAGTTTTCCGGCATGGGCTTCGCCTGCAGGCGCGGCCCGTAATACGCGCCGCGGTGACCGGCTAGCGGCCCCCGATTCCTGATGTATTCAAAATTGAAGCCGGCCACCGAGCCCTGGGTGGTGTCCTCGAAATAGCGATAGAGCGGCTTGCCCTTCAGCGCCCACTGCTTGGTGCCGTCCGCGCGCGTGATCACCGACCAGTCGCCGTACGGCTTGGCGTTCGCGGCCGCGGGCATCGGCGGCCAGGTCTTGGCGCAGGCATCGACACACACCGACTTTCCGGCCGGATCCTTGTCGTAAGTATAAAGGGTCATGCCCTTGAGATCGGTGTAAGCGACCCGTTCGCGCGGCAGTTCCGCCGCCACATCCTTGCCAAGGCCCCACCCTTGCGCGAGGCCCAAAGGCTGGGTGGTGATGCCAAGCGGCGTGGCGATAACCGGTGCCAGCGCCTTGCCCCGCTCGGCGGCGTTGGCGCCGAGATACCCCACCGTCACCGCGGTGATGGCGGCGGCGCCGATAGCCAGAACTTTACGTCCAGACATCTCTTTCTCCCTGCTTCGTTCCGTGCCTAGGCAACGATCTCTTTCATGGTCTTGGAGGTCTGGTTCGACTGGAGCCCCCAGCTGCTCACCGGCACGCCCATGATCTGCTGCATGGTCAGGCCGACGCGCGTGGCAGGATCGCCGACCGCCGAGATATGCTGGCCGGTCTTGAGACGGCCGCCGGCGGACCCGAATGTCATCACCGGGATATTGTCCATGGTGTGGGTCCGGGCGTAGCCGTGATCGGTCATCCACATGATGCCGCAGCGGTCAAGCAGCGTGCCCGTGCCTTCCTGGTAGTTGTCGAGCACACCCAGGAGGTCCGCGCACATCTTGGTGGACGTGGTGATGAAGTAGGTGACTTCCTTCTGGTAGCCGAGCTTCTCGTCGATGGCTTCTTCGTGGGTGAGGCCGTGCCAGGTCTGCGCCGAGCCTTCGGTACGCAGCCCTTGCGAGCCGATGTTGATATTGAAGACACGGGTCTGGCCGCAGGCGATGGCGTGGGCCAGCAGTTCCGAGAACAGTTTGCTGTTGCCGATCACAGACGGCATCAGCGAGCTGGGTTTCATTTCGTCGCGCTTCTGAGCGACCGTGCACTGCGGCAGCGGATCGGGGCGCTGCAGCTCAAGCGCCAGCTGCTGTTCAATCTCTCGGATCGCGGTGAAGTACTGATCAAGGCGCACGCGGTCGGCGGCGCCGACTTCGGCGAGGGTCTTCTTGCGCTGTTCGGTAACATAGGACAGCACGCTCTTGCGCGTCATCACCACCGGATCTGGCTTGAAGTCCGCCGCGTTTGGGTCCTTGAAGTCGGGTCCGAAGATGCGGGTATAGAGGGCGGCCGGAGATGGCTCGGACGGATTGTTCGGGGCGTTGGCGCGCTTGCTGCGGCTCTGACGTCCGCCGTTGAGCGCCACTTCCAGCGAGCGGAAACGGGTGTGTGTGCCGATCACATCGGCGATCAGGCTGTCGGTGCTGGCCATGGCTTCGGCCTGGCCGCCGATCCCGCCGGTGGTGACGATTTCCACGCCGGTCTGGTGGGTTTCCAGCGGCTTGCCGTCCAGGAAGTACTGGAGGCCGCTCACCAGGTTCATCTTCTTCTTGTAGGGATCGAGCACTTTGAGTTCGATATTGTTTTCGAAGTCGAAGCCGGTCTTGGCGGGAACCCAGCGGCCGGGGTTGAAGCCTAAGTCCTGGAACCAGGTGCCGAACACCACCGGGAGCGCAGCCCCCGTGGCGGCGAGCGCCGTGCCGCTATCGTTCAGATAGCAGTCGAGAAAGGGAATACCCACCGTGACGGCGCCTGCGCCCATGGTTCCGCGCAAAACGGTCCTTCTGGTGATTTTAGCGCTCATTCTCTGACCCTCCGTGTTGTCCGCCCACAGCGCAAATGGCTTAGTTCGCGGCCTGGCTTTTTTCCGGTTTGACTTCCGCCGGGACTGCCTGTCCCGACGCTTTGTAGAAAGCGGGATCGGTGGCGATGGTCCGCACCAGATCACGCACACGATAACCGCCTTCGGCGAAACCCTTGCCGAGGCCCTTGACCCATTCGCTTTCGCCCTTGTCCGGCAGACGGCCCAGTCCATAGGACACCAAGCGATTCAGCACGCAGTCGCTCGTCGCGGGGCTGTCATGAATGGCCTTGCCGAGGCCCGCGGCGCCGGCGAACGACACCCCATTCAAGGCGCCGCTGGTATCGATCGGCGCCCCATTCTCGGTGAGGCGATAGGAACCTGTGCCGTCAAAATTCTCGAGCGCGAGACCGAGCGGATCGATGATCTTGTGGCAACCGGCGCACACCGGGTTGGTGGCATGGACGGTGAGCCGCGCGCGCGCGGTCTTGTACTCGGGATTGCTGGTGTCCTGCACGATCTTGAACTCGACCGCCGCCGGGGGCGCCGGCACCTTCTGGCACATCATCACTTCGCGCAGCGCCTTGCCGCGCAAGGTCGGCGAGCTGCGGCCCGGAGGCGAATGCAGCGCGAGGAAGCTCATGTGCGAGACGATGCCCACGCGCGGATCGTCCTTGGCGAACTCGTAAGTCTGCCACTGCTCGGGCGCGCCGTTGGCGGCGGCATTGACCACCGGCACGCCGTAGATGGCGCCCAGCCGGCGGGTGAGAAAGGTCTTCGGCGTGATGAAGATGTCGCGGTAGTCACCGTTCTGCTCCAGCACCACGTTCACGATGGTGCGCAGGGTCTGTTCCTTGGCGTCCGCGGCGATGCGGCTGTCGAACTTGGGATAGATCACCGCGTCCTTGGTCATGACGTCGAGTTCGTCCAGGCCCAGCATGTCGACAAAGAACGCGCGCATGCCTTCTTCGAAGCGCGGGCTAGCCATCAGGCGGTCAACCTGCTTCTTCAGGCCGCGGGGATTATCGAGTTCGCCCTTCTCCGCGGCCTTGAGCAGCTGATCGTCCGGGCGGGCATTCCACAGGAAGAACGAAAGCTTGGACGCCTTGGCGTAGGGCTCGAGGTCAAAGGCGCCGTTCTTGTCGGCCTTGGCTTTCAGCTTTTCCTCGCGGAACAGAAATTCCGGCGAGGCCAGCATGCTGGCGAGGCTGAGCCACATGCCTTGGTAAAAGTCCTTCAGTTCCTTGGCCGCCATGTTGGAAGCCATGACCTGGGTCTGGAGTTCATCCTTGGTGAGCGGCCGGCCATAGAGCGCGCGGCCGACTTTCCCCAGGAACATGCCGGCGCAGGCGTCGTCCGGCCCTTTGGCGTCGGCGGGCTTGCACGGGATGACGATGTCGCGATGTTTCTCGTCGATCACCTGCGCGGCGATGGCGCGCGACATGGCCTCGTACTGCTGCATGCCGGTGGAGGTGACGCTGACATAGCCCTGGCCGATGGCGAGCAGGCCGTCGCGGCGCACCTCCGGCTCGAAGCGCCCGCCGAGGGTCACGGTCGGACCGAACACATCGCGGATGGTGGCTTCGTACTGGCTGGGCGACAGACGGCGTGTGACCGCGACTCCCGGAACATGGGCGGCAGCGTTTTTGGAGACCGCGGCGGCCGTCGCGGTATTGATCGCGGTACCGGACATAAACACACCGGCCGCCACCGCAGCCGCCGCCAGCCCCACGCCGCCCAACAACTTACGTTTCATGGTCGATCGCACCTTTCGGATTAACGTTGGCCGCCGGCCGGCGCACGGCCCGCCGCCGAAGCGCCCGCAACATTCGACGTGTCTTCAATGAAGGCCGGAACGGCCTTGATGTGATAGGCCGCGGAGATCGCACTATTGCGGCCGGTCTTCGGGTTCGGTTCGGCGTCCGCCAAATTCTTCAGGAGATAATAGATGCCGGGAATGCTGCCCGAGGAGATCTCACGCGACAGACCGCCGTGGGCAAAAGCGAAGTACAGGTGATGCCACGGCTGATAGCCGCCGATGATGGCTTCCATCGAGCGGTCCGCGTTCACCGTCATGCGCAGATGGAAATTGTGCAGGTTGAGTTCGGGCACGCCCCAGGAGTTCTGGAGCATCTGGAAATTCTTGTGCTCGGTGACCATGGCAACGCCGTTCTTGATCTCGCCCTTGAACACGTTGTGCGAGCGGGGATCGGGATCGACGCGATAAGTCACATCGGCGCGGGCTTCGCCGCCGTTGTTGGAGATCATGTACTCCAGCGCGCGGTCGAAGGTGATGGTGATCGGGCCGTCCTTCTTCAGGTCCTCGCCGCTCACGGTCACCAGCCACGCCGGCTGGGAATCCCGGATGGTCTGCCAGATCCAGTACCAATAGGTCGGATGGTTCACGAGCGAGCCGCGAAACCCTTCCAGGCAGCCCATGGCCCGGAACAGCTGGTTGTCGATGCCCTTTTCCTGGGTCTGCGGATCGATGAAGGCCTTGGGATCGTCGGCGCCTTTGCCGTCGAGATTGAAACCGTAACCGTATTTTCCGGTAACGTATTTCAGCTGGGGGTCGGGCACGGTCTGCGGGTTGTTGAAGGCGTTGACCGGCTTACCCTGATAGCGGCCACGGAAGCGGATCGCGGTATCAACCTCGTATTGATGGGTATTGGCCAGGTACCAGCCGATGATCTGTTCGACCTCCTTGGAGTCCATGCCAACGGACTTCAGCTCGCGCGCGAACTGGATATCGAGGCCGGGATTGATGCCGCCGGCGCAGTTGTCGTCCTGGGTATAGGCCGCGCCCGCGAACCAATTGACGACATAGCTTTGCGTCTGTGCCGCCATCGCGGGCGCCGATGCGAGACCCGCACCGAGAACCAGACCCGCGACCGTCAATCTGTTGCACCAACCAGCCATCGGCAGCCTCCCAGAATCTCGATCCAGAAATCATCTAGCCCCTGCGCCCATCCGCCTTGCGCGCATCAATAAACGTCGCGCGACAGTCCACACCCTGGGCGCAAAACTCGGGCACGGACTCCATGGGTAGACGAACGGTCTCAAGGCCTCCGCCCCGGAAGCCCAACCAAATTTGCCGCCGGAGTTCAGGAACACTTCATTCTAACATCTTTCCCGGCAGGAGGGATGTCCTAATGCCCAAAAGTACGGCTTTTGAAGCCGTCCAATGCTCTTGGAGGTTGGCCCTCCCCGGCCCACGCCAGCAGGCCGGGAGGGAGGGCCCTGTAGAGGCCCCCGCCCCGGCCCTCTGTTACATTTTGAACCGGATCCCGGCCCGGAACACCCGCCCGACCCCGTCGTAAAGCTGGACGTTGTAAGACGCTGCCTTGTGCTCGGACCCGGACGGGCCGCGCGCATAGACCGACGGGTCGCTGTTCATCAGGTTGCGGATATTCAGGAACGCCTCCATGTCCACGCCGTCGTCGGGCTGGTGCATGAACTTGTAGGCCATCGACAGGTCGTACCAGGTCTCACCGTCGATGGTGTTGTAGTTGATGGTGCGGTTGTTGGCCGTGGACACAGGGCACCCGGATGTACAGGTGACATAAGTGTTGTTGTAGGTGCCGGCCGACAGGCCGCGCGCCGTGAAAGTGATATTGAGCGGGTCGGCGTTGTAGTTGAGCGAGGCCATGTAGCGCCAATGCGGCGGGCCGCTGCCGCTATTGGTGCCGACGGCATCAAAAGCCGGATTGATGCCGTTGTCGGTGTAGCGCGAGATAAAGTGCGTCGCCAGCATCCGCAACGTCACATCCCCCCGCCAATCGCCGACGATGGCCGCCAGCGGTGTGCGGTAACTCGCCTCCAGATCCAGGCCGCTCGCCTTTTCGGTCACGAAGTTGAACGGCTGCAGCAGGATGCGGGTGAATACCGGCACGCCGTTCTGGAAACCGCGCGTCAGCGCGGCGCAGAATTGCTGCTGTCCGGCGTAGCAAAGGTCGACGATGTTCTGCGCGCTCACCGAGCCGATGGCGCCGTTGATGTCGATCTTGTAGTAGTCGACCGACGCGTTGAAGCCAGGGAAGAAGTTCGGCTGCACCACCACACCCAGTCCGGTGGTGTCCGCGATCTCGGGCTTGAGATTGGTGTTGCCAACCGCGAAGCCGACGTATTGGATCTGCGCATTGCCGTTGAACGGGTCCAGCACGCCGTTGGTGTTGGCGGTGCCCGCGGCGAACAGGTCATTCAGGTTCGGCGCCCGGATATCGCGCGAACGGGTGCCACGGACACGAATGTCGTCGATGGGCGCCCAGGTGACGCCGACTTTCCAGGTCGTGACATAGCCAGAGACGCTGTAGCTGGTGGCGCGCACCGCGCCGTTGAGGTCAAAGGACCGGGCCCAGACCGCGTCCTTGGCCAGCGGCACGACGGTTTCCACGAAACCTTCGGTTACCGTGTAGTGCCCAAAGTTCGGCAGGAAGTTGCCGACGAACAGATTGCTGCGCTGATCCTCGGCGCTCGACCGGCCACTGACGCCTTCGTAGCGGTGTTCCATGCCCAACGCGAGCGACACCGGACCGGCCCAGGACGAGAACGGCTCGCCGTTCATGTTCGCCGAAAACGCATCCTCAACGAAACGCTCATTGCGGTGCGGCTGCGAGGCCGTGATGTAGCCCAGCGCCGCCTTGGAGTTCACGCCGATACCGAACACGTTCCACGGCACACAGCCGTTGGCCGGGCTGGAGAGTGTGGACCGGCAGACGATCGTGCCATTGGGCGCGCGCACAGCGTCGATCGCCGCGGCGAAGTTTGAATTGACCGTGGTGTTGGTGATGTTCTCCGACGCCCGGGTCACACCTTTCTGATAGTAGGCATCCCAGCTCCAGGTCGTACCGACGGCGTCGAACTTGCCGTTGCCGCCCGCCACATAGCGCGCGGTGACGCGGTCGTTCGAGGTATAGAACACCCCCAGATCCTGGCTGAATGTGCCGATCGTCAGCGATGTGAGTTTCAGCGCCTGCGCTTGCGCCGCCACACTCGGCGGCAAGAAAGCGTTGTCGGTCTTCACCGAAACGTTGCCGACATTGTACTGCTGCGAATCAGCGGCGTAGGCGTAAGTGCGATTCCAGGACGCCTGAAGGAAGACGTTAACGTTGTCGGTCACGTCATAGCCGCCGCGCATGAAGACGCTCTCGGCGGTAATGAGTGAATCAAGCGCTGTGTAGATATCCTGGACGTTGCTGCGCCAGTCGCCGCCTTGGGTGAACGGTTCGCGTGTCACGGGGCCATAGTTGAATTGATACGGCGCCCCGCCCGGCCCGAAGGCGATGCCCTTGAGGGGGCCAGAGACAATAATCCCGCCGTTAGTGGATGTTACCGCGGTTTGGTTGCCGACCAGATATTCCGGGATCGACCTGCTCTGTCCCGCGCCGGTGCCATACAGCGGATTGACCATTACCTTCCAGCCTTGAAGGTTCCAGTCGCGGTTATTCACCTGGATGCCGTCGGTGTGATTGGCCTCGCCGTTGATCAGGAAATGCCCGCGCCCGCCCGCGAACGGTACACCAGCCGTGAGGTTGATCTTCCAGCTGCGATCGTCGCCGTAGGTCGTCACGCCGCCTTCGACCAGGCCCTTGATCCCGGTATAAGTCTTATCGAGCACAAAATTAACCACCCCGGAGAGCGCATCGGATCCGTAGGCGGCTGACGCGCCGCCGGTGACCACATCGACGCGCGACACCAGGGCCTGCGGCATGTTGTTGACGTCCACTTGGCCG
>CANJOI010000165.1 GCA_947475365.1 Fidelibacterota bacterium
CCGGCACCTTGATGCGGATGCGGTCGTCGCCGGGCGTGTCGAATTCCATGGTGGTCAGGATCTTGGCGACGGCGGCGCGCGCCGCGGCGCGGTCAGCCGGCTCGGTGGTGATGAACACGGACTCTTCGGCGACGCGGATGTTGCGGTAGCGGATCTTGGCGTCGCGCAGCGCGCCGCGCGCCTGTTCCTCGATGTCCGTCAGCTGCTCCTTGTAAACCGCCGAGGTGTCCACTTCGAGCAGCAGGTAGGAGCCGCCGCGCAGGTCGAGGCCCAGCGCCACAGGCTGCCACCAGTGCGGAAATTTGGCGGTGATCGACCCCGGCAACGCGTTGGGCAGGGCGAAGAACACCGCCCCCAACACGATGACCAGGATGAAAACGATCTTGGAGAAGCTGAACTGCAGCATCTGGGCTTATCCCGACTTTATTTAGAGGCGTCTTTGTCCGCTTTAGCGTCAGCTTTCTCGGAGACCGGCTCGGTCTTGGACAGGACCGTGTTGACCATGTCGCGCATGACCTTCACGCGCACACCGTCGGAGATTTCCACTTCCAGCTGGCGTTCCTCGGCGATGACCTTGGTCACCAAGCCAACGATGCCGCCATTGGTGACAATGCGGTCGCCGCGCCGGATGGCCTCCAGCACCGCTTTGTGGTCTTTCATCTTCTTCTGCTGGGGACGGACCAGCAAGAAATAGAAGATCACAAAGATCAGGACGAGCGGCACGAACTGCGCCAAACCAGCCGCGGAACCGGCATCGGCGCCGGCCTGGGCAAAGGCGGGAGAAATCAACATCCGCCAACTCCTTCATAAATAGCGGGAAAATGCCTCAATCAGGCGGGCGGAATATACCGACACGGAGCCCTAAAGCAAATCCCATCCCCGTGCTCCAGCCACCCTGCCGCCATCTGGGGCGGCAAGGCGGGTTTCGCAAGGCGGATCAGCCTGTTACGGCCGCATTAATTTAGGGGCTTATTTGGCCAGATAGGCCATGGGGTCCAGGGCCTGGGTGCCCTTGCGGACCTCGAAGTGGAGCTGCGGCCGGTCGACGTTGCCGGTGCGCCCCACCACGGCGATCACCTGCCCCTGCGCCACGGTGTCGCCCTTGGCCACCAGCAGCTTGTCATTATGGGCGTAGGCGGTCGTCCAGCCATCGGCGTGCTTGATCAAGAGCAGATTACCGAAACCCTTCAATTCATTGCCGGCATAGGCCACCACGCCATTGCCGGCGGCGCGCACCTGGGTGCCGGCGGGGGCGGCGATATTGATGCCGTCGTTGTGCAGTCCTTTTCCGGCCGCGCCGAAGCGCGCCAGGATCGCCCCATTCACCGGCCAGGTGAATTGCGCGCCGCTGGTGGTGGGCGGAACCACGGGCCGCTGCGGCGGCAGACTGGCGACGTTGGTCTCCGGCAGCCCGGGCTGGGGGGAAAGAGGCTGCGCCACCGGCGGCGATGGCTGCCCTGGCATAGCTGGAGAGAGCATGGGCGCCGACAAGGGTTGTTCCGCGATGGCGCCCGCGCCTGCGCCGATCGTGGCCGCGGCAGCGCCAACGCCCGTGGATACACCCGTGGATACGCCCGTGGATACGCCCGTGGATACACCCGTGGATACACCGGCCGAAAGCGGCGCGGCGCCCGGCAGCGGCGGCAGGTTTTCCGACGTGATGGGCCGCGTATTGCGCGGCGCGGCGGTCACCGGCGGCAGGTCGGCGTTGCTGATGCCGGCGCTCGCCATGCCGCGAATAGGACCGGCGGCGCTGGTGAAGGGGTCGGGAATCCACACGTCGGTGCCCGCGCGGATCTGCGTGCCCATGGGAAAATCATTGGCCGAGGCAAGCGTCGCCTCGTCCACGCCATAGCGCCGGGCAATGGACGCCAGCGTATCGCCGTCCTGGGCCTTGTGGGTGCGCGCGGGGTCCAGGATCAACTGCTGGCCGACCGTCAACGCGTAGGGCGGCGTCAGGCCATTGCGCGCGGCGATCACGCGCGTCGGCACGTCATAGCGCCGCGAGATAACATACAGCGTGTCGCCCGCCTCCACGTTCACCGTGCGCGAGCGGTCGCCATCCATCAGGAACCCGCCCTGATAGTCGGGCGGCGGGTTGAAATCCGGCGCACAGGCCGAGAGCGCCAGCAGCGCCGCGCCGACAAAATACATCCGCTTCATCTAAGCCCTCGTCTCGGGAACACCTTGAACCAGCGGCACGAACCGCACCGGGAACAGGCGCTCGCTCTTGAACTGCTTGCCGTCTTTCTGGACGCGGATGACTTCTTGATTGAGCCCGCCCGCATCGCCGACCGGAATCACCATCACCCCGCCCTCTTCCGACAACTGCGCCACCAGATCCTCCGGCACGATGCGCGCGGCGGCGGTGACGAGGATGCGTTCGAACGGCGCCTGGGCCGGCCAGCCCTTATATCCGTCGCCCACCATTGTGGTGATATTATGGATTCCCAGCGCGGTGAACCGGCGCTCGGCTTCCAGCAAGAGATCGCGGTGCCGCTCGACCGTGTAAACCCGGCGCGCCAGCTTCGACAGGATCGCGGCCTGATAGCCTGAGCCGGTGCCGACCTCGAGCACCTTCTGACGGTCGGAGATATCCAGCGCCTGGGTCATGAGGCCCACCACCAAGGGCTGGCTGATGGTCTGGCCGCAGCTGATGGGCAGCGCCTGGTTGGCGTAGGCCTGGTCGAGGAACGCCTCCGCCACGAACTGCTCGCGGGGCACGCGCTCGATGGCGGCGAGGACCTTGGTGTCGATGACCCCGGCGTTGCGCAGGTCCATCACCAGACGGATTTTCCTGCTCTCGACGCTCACGGGCGGTATTTCTCCGAGAGCGCATCCAGGGTTTCCTGGTGCGTGAGATCCACAGTGAGTGGCGTGACGGCGATGAAGCCGTCATCCACGGCCTTCAGGTCGCCCTCGTTGTCGCGCCCCTGATATTTCTGCTCGCCGATCCACAGGTACGGGCGGCCACGCGGGTCATGGCGCAGGTCAAAGTCCTCGCCCATCTTGTGGCGGCCCTGGCGCGACGGCTTCACGCCGCGCACGTCCGCGATCCGGCAGTCGGGAAAATTGATGCTGATCAGCACGTCCTTGGGCCAGCCCATGTCGCAGATCTCGCGCATCAATTTCGGGCCGTAGTGCTCCGCGGTGTCCCAAGGCGCCTGGGACAGCTCGCTGAAGGACTGCGACAAGGCAATGGCCGGCACGCCCAGAAGGGTTGCTTCCATGGCGGCGGCGATCGTGCCGGAGTAATGCACGTCCTCGCCCAGGTTGCCGCCATGATTGATGCCTGACAGCACCAGGTCGGGCGGATGGTCTTTCAGGATGTGGTTGATGGCCACCATCACGCAGTCGGTGGGCGTGCCGGACAAACTATAGCGCCGCTCGCCGAGTTTCACGGGACGCAACGGCTCGTGGATGGTAAGCGAGTGCCCTGCCCCGCTGCGTTCCACCGCCGGCGCCATCACCCAGACGTCGTCCGTCAAAGTCAGCGCGACACGTTCCAGCACCGCGAGGCCGTGGGCGTGGATGCCGTCGTCGTTGGAGATCAGGATGCGGCAACGGGCCAGGTCGCCGAGCGGCTTCATTTTTTGATGCCCTACTTTTTGATCAACGTCAGGCCGCCCATATACGGCCGCAACGCATCCGGCACCACAATCGAACCGTCCGCCTGCTGGTAGTTCTCCAGCACCGCCACCAGCGTGCGCCCGACCGCGAGGCCGGAGCCGTTCAGCGTATGCACGAAACGCGTGCCCTTGGTCTCGCCCGGCGGCCGGTAGCGGGCGTTCATGCGCCGCGCCTGGAATTCGCCGGTGTTCGAGCAGCTTGAAATCTCGCGGTAGGTGTTCTGCGCCGGCAGCCACACTTCGATGTCATAGGTCTTCTGGGCGCCAAAGCCGATATCACCCGCGCACAGCGCCATGACCCGGTAGGGCAGATTGAGTTTTTCGAGAATACCGGCGGCACAGGCGGTCATGCGTTCCAGTTCGGCCGCCGACTCTTCCGGCGTCACGATGCTCACCAGTTCCACCTTCTCGAACTGGTGCTGGCGGATCATACCCTTGGTGTCCTTGCCGGCCGCACCGGCCTCGGAGCGGAAGCACGGCGTGAAGGCGGTCAGGCGCATCGGCAATTCTGACGCCTCGACGATACGTTCGGCCACCAGGTTGGTGAGCGACACTTCCGCGGTCGGGATCAGCCAGTGGCCGGCGGTGGTGTGGAACAGGTCGTCGGCGAACTTCGGCAATTGTCCCGTGCCGAGCAGCGCCTCGTCCTTTACCAGCAGCGGCGGGTTCACTTCGGTATAGCCGTTCTGCTCGGTGTGGGTGTCGAGCATGAGCTGGGCGATGGCGCGCTCCAGCCGCGCGAGCGCGCCCTTCAGCACCACGAAGCGCGATCCCGAAATCACGGCAGCCTGGTTGAAGTCCATGAAGCCCAGCGCGGTGCCAAGGTCGGCATGATCCTTGGGCGCGAAATCGAGGGTCTTGGGCGTGCCCCACTTGCGGACTTCCACGTTGCCGCTTTCGTCGGCGCCGTCGGGCACATCCGCCTGCAGCACATTGGGGAGCGTCAGCAGGATCTGGCGCACTTCCTCGCCCAGTTTCGTGCCTTCGGCTTCCAGCGCCGCCATCTTGTCCTTGATGGCGGCCACTTCAGCCATCAGCGGGGCGGCGTCGCCGCCCTTGGCCTTGACCCCGCCGATCTGCTTGGAGACCTCGTTGCGCCTGCCCTGTAGCGACTGAAGCTCAGTGACCGTGGCGCGATTCTTCTTGTCCAGGTCAAGGATGGCCGCCGACACCGGCGCGGCTTTCCGCCGGGCCAGGGCCGCGTCCAGAGCGTCGGGGTTTTCCCGGATCCATTTGAGGTCGAGCATGGGGCAAAGCCTTTGATAACGATGCCCAGGCTTATACGGGCAGCCCCGGATTCAGTCCAGCCGGACGGCCTTATGCGGCGTTGAAATCCGTGTCGTCGGCCGAGGTGTCGTTGGCTTCGGCGGCGGTTTCTTCTTCCCGCTTCTTCTCCACGAACCGGGCGCCGATGATCGAGGCCTCGTAGAGAATGCACATGGGAACCGCGAGGCTGAGCTGGCTGATGACGTCCGGCGGCGTGACCACGGCGGCGAAGATGAACACCAGGATGATGGCGTAGCGGCGCTTTTCCGCGAGGCCCTTGGCCGAGATCACGCCCACCCGCGCCAGCAGGATGAACAGCACCGGCATCTGGAAGGCCAGGCCAAAGGCGAAGATCAGTTGCATGACAATGGTGAGGTATTCCCCCACCCGGGCCGCGAGTTGGATCGGAATCGAGCCTTCGACGCCCGTGGTCTGGAAGCCCAGGAAGAACTTCCACGCCATGGGCATGATCACGTAATAGGCCAGCGCGCCGCCCATGAAGAACAGCACGGGCGCGGCAAACAGGAACGGCAGAATGGCGCGCTTCTCATGCCGGTAGAGGCCAGGGGCCACGAACTTCCACAGCTGGTTGGCGAAGATCGGGAAGGTGATGAAGGCCGCCGAGAAGAACGCGACCTTCATCTCGGTCATGAAGGCCTCGGTCAGCTGGGTATAGATCATCGGCTGCAGCGGGTGGCCGGCCGCGCGCTCGGCCTTTTCCAGCGGCACCACCAGGAAGGCGAAGATTTCCTTGGCGAACGACATGCTGACGCCGAAAGCGATGATCAGCGCCGCGATGGAGAAAATCAGCCGCTTGCGCAGCTCCATCAGGTGCTCGATCAGCGGCATGGTATGGCTGTCGGGATTGTCCGACGGCTTGGCCGGGAGATTCGCGCTCGCGTTCATGCCGCGGGACCGGCGGCGGGCGGAGACGGAGGCTGCGGCGCGGCCACGGCGGTCTGCGGCGGCTGAATAGCGGGCTCAACCGTGGGGCTGGGCGCCGCGGGCGCCGCCGCGATCTGGGGCGCGGCGGGGTCGGGCTGCAACGCGGTCTGCTCGACCGCCAGGGCTTCAGCCTCGGTGGTGGCGTGGAAAGCCTCGGCGGCGGGATCGAGCCTCAACGCGCCTTCGATCTCGCCGGTGGGGTCAATCGCCTTGCTCACTTCGGACTGGAGATTGCCGGCCGAGAGCTTCTGGACCTGGGCCCGCAACTCTTCCAGTTCGGCCTCGCGCACCATTTCGTTGAAGTGGCCTTGGAACTCCGCCGACAGGCCGCGCACCTTGCGCATCAGCTTGGCGAGCGTGCGCATGGTTTCGGGCAACTGCTTGGGGCCAAGCAGAAGCACCGATAAGGCCCCGATCAGGGCCAATTCCGACCATGCGAAATCGAACATCGCTGAAGTCCTTCGAACCCCATTCCCGAGCGGAAAGAGGCGCGCCCCCGATTTTTAGGAGTGCGCCGGGTCCTTTTCCTTGGCGGAGCCGCTGGCGGTTCCGTCGATGGTCTTGGGCGCGGCGGGCGTCTCGTCCTCTTCCTTCATGCCCTTCTTGAAGGCCTTAATGCCCTTGGCGGTGTCGCCCATGATCGAGGAGATCTTGCCGCTGCCGAACAGGAGCAGCACGACCACCAGCACGATGAGCCAGTGCATCAAACTCATGGAACCCATGACTCAATTACTCCAATGGTTTAGCGGGGTGATGCCTTGCGCGCGATCATCGCAAAAGCGCCTCCCAGCCGCAATGTTTATGCCCGCTTCCGGCAGGACGTCCAAGGCTCCCACCGGCAACGCCTCGTAACGGCTCCACCTGAGCCTCCCAGCTCCTATGTATGGTGGATTAGCGCCATTACCAGGGGATATCAGCCCTTATTGTCGGGTTCGCCGGCGCCGTCTTCCCCGTCGTCGTCATCATCAGCGTCGTCGCCGTCATCATCGTCGTCGTCTTCGTAATCGTCGTCGTCATCTTCGTCTTCGTCCTCGCCGGCTTCCTCGCCAACGTCCTCGGTAGCTTCAGCCGGGGCAGCGGCCTCGGGACGGGCGCCTTCTTCCGCGCCCTCTTCACCGGACACCAGCGGTTCGGCGGCCTCTTCGGCCTCATCGGTGTCGAACAGCAGGGTGTCGGCGCCACGCGTGGAGTAAGAGGCGCCACGGGTGTTATCCAGTAGGCCGGCGGCGCGCAATTCGTCGATCCCCGGCAGGTCTTCGATGGATTCCAGACCAAAGTGGTCCAGGAAGGCGTTGGACGTGCCCCACATGACCGGACGGCCCGGCACCTGCTTGCGGCCGCGCGGCTTGAGCCAGCCTTCCTCCAGCAGGATGTCGATGGTGCCGGTGGACACGATCACGCCGCGGATCTCTTCGATCTCGGCGCGCGTGACAGGCTGGTGATAGGCCACAATCGCCAGGGTCTCGATGGCGGCGCGCGACAGCTTGCGCGGCACCAGCTTTTCCAGGGCGAGACGATCCACCAGATCGGGGGCGGTGCGGAACGACCAGCGGCCATTGGCCTGTAACAGTTCTACGCCCCGGCCCTGATAGACCGCGCGCAGCTGTTCCAGCAGGCCCGGCACATCGGCGCCCTCGCCCAGACGTTCGGCGATCACCCGCTCGGACACCGGTTCGGCGCTGGCGAAGATCAGGGCTTCGAGCAGGCGCAGTTCTTCGGCCATGCGGACCTTGCGATCGGCATCCTGCTCGGCGATCTCCTCGGCGACCGAGGCCGGCACCACCGGCAGCGCGTCATCGTCCCCGATTTCGTCAGAGGGGGGTGTGTTCTCAACAACGGTCAAGTGCGGCTCATCAGTCATTGGGCTCATTCGTCAATTTGCGGCCGGTTCGCCGGTTTCAGGTAAATGGGTGAATAGGCGCCGCCGTCCTGGCGGAGGTCGGCCTTGCCCTGGCGCACCAGCTCGAGCACGGCGATCAGGGTGGTAGAGATTGCGGAGCGGCGGAGCAAGGGCTGGCGGATGCCCGACGGCAGGAACGCCTTCAGCTCGGTCCAGTCCGGGACGCCGGGGAGCACTTCCTTAAGACGGGCGATGGCCTCGTCGATGGAGAACAGGTCGAAGGGCTCGATCTCGAGCGCGGTGACGTTCTTCTCCCGCTGCTGGCGGGCGTAGGCCCGGAGCAGGTCGTACAGGGTGACGTCGTAGACCGCGCGGTAGGTGGTGGGCAGCCCTTCGGGGGCGCCGCGGCCCCAGAAATCCATGCCCCGGCGCGGCAGCTCGAACAGCTTTTTGCCGGCCTCCTGCATGGCCTCCAGGCGGCGCATCTGGAACCGGAGCGCCTCGGCCATCTCCTCGGCGCTGGGCTGGTCGTCGTTCTCCTCCTTGGGGAGGAGCAATTTGGACTTCAGGTAGGCCAGCCAGGCGGCCATCACCAGGTAGTCCGCCGCCAGCTCCAGCTGAAACTCCCGGGCGGTGTCGATGAACAGCAGATACTGGTCCGCCAGGGCCAGGATCGAGATGTGCATCAGGTCGACTTTCTGGTCGCGGGCGAGGACCAGGAGCACGTCGATCGGACCGTCGAATCCGCCCAGCGAAAGC
>CANJOI010000166.1 GCA_947475365.1 Fidelibacterota bacterium
ATCACCGGCAAACCACCCGCGCGATTGGTCGCGTTGTTCGGCCTGCTGGGATTCTCCTCGGGCCTGCCGTTCTTGCTGTTCTCCGCGGTCCTCTTCCTGCGTCTTACCCAGAACAACGCCGGCCTGGGCGTGGTCGCGTTCTTTGCCTGGGTGTCGCTGCTGCCCACGTTCAAGTTTGCTTGGGCGCCGTTGCTCGACCGCATCACCATCCCCGGCTTCGGCGGTTATTGGGGCCGGTGGCGCAGTTGGATTCTGTTGTGCCAATTGGGAACGGTCACGTCGCTCGCCGGCATGGGATGGGCCGCGCCCGATGACGATCTTGGGTTCACCGCGCTCTGGGCGGTGCTGCTGGCGTTCTGGACCACGACCCTTGAAGCCGCCGCCGACGGCTGGCGCGTCGAATTGGCACCCACCGCCGAAGCGCAGGCGCCGCTCGCCTCCGCCGCGTTGTGGGGCTACCGCTCCGCCATGGTGGCCGCCGGCAGCTTCGCCGTCATGCTGGCCGGGCAGGCAGGCTGGGGCGTCGCCTACTCCGCGGTCGCGGGCGTCGCGGCCTTGGCCTTTCCGGTGCTTGCCGCCACGCGCGCCGATGCTCACGCAACCTCCGGCCGCGCCGGCGCGCTGTCTTTCGGCATCGGCGTCAGCGCAGGCCTGCTCATCGCCGCGGCCATTCTGGTGGCGGGTATCGGCGCCGTTGTCCTGAATGTCGTGAGCCATCTTGGGCTCACGCCCGACAGCAATGTCACGCCCGGTGTCCTGCTGCTGTGCGCGTTGCCGTTCATCATCATGGCGTTCGCCATTCCCCATATCCAGGCGCTCCGGCCTGATGCGCCGCTGCTGCGCTCGGCAATGCTGGGGCCGTATCTCGATTTTTTCCGCACGTATGGCTTCGCGACCGTTGGCATCCTGGCGTTTGTCTCTCTCTACCGCATGGGGGACGTGCTGACGTTGACGCTGTCGAAGCCGCTGGTCTCCACGACCGGCTACAGCCTGACGCAAATCGGCATCGCGGACGGCATCCCTGCGTTGGCCGCCAATATCATCGGCGTGGGCGTCGGCGGATGGGCGGCGGCGCGGTTCGACAAGAACTGGTCCTTGGCCGCGGGCGCGGTGTTCGCCGCCATCGGCAACTTCGCCTATGTCTGGCTGGCGCACGCGCCGGTCGCCGGCACGGTGCTGTACATCACCACCTTCGCGGACCATTTCGGCAACGGCCTCGCGGCGGCGGTGTTCGTGGTCTATCTGTCTCTGCTCGCCAATCCGCGCTACCCCGCCTGCCAGTACGCGTTCCTCTCAGGCTTCGCATTCCTGCTGCCGCGCCTGCTGGCGGGGGCCTCGGCCGCCATCCAGCGGGAGATCGGCTACGATGGCTTCTTCATCCTATCGGGTGGATTGAGTCTGGCGGCGCTGCCATTGCTGCCGCTGCTGCGGACCCGCCCGCCGCTGACGCTTGAGATCTCGGAGTCCACGCCATGAGCACAGCATGGTCGTTCGCGGCGCAAGCGTTGCTGTTCGGGCTTGCCACCACACCCGCTTTCGCCCAAACGCCGGCGCTGGACTCAGCCATCGCGGCCGCGAATGCTGTGGTCGAGAAAGCCGTCAAAGACGGGCAGATCCCCGGCGCCGGGATGGTGATCGCCGTCGACGGAAAACTCATCCAGGACCGCGCTTTCGGCTTTGCGGCGCTCAACGACTTCGAAGGGCGCCGGCTGGCAAACCCGCGCCCGCTCACGGCCGCGACTCTTTTCGATCTGGCTTCGGTGACCAAGGTCATGGCCACGACCATGGCCATGATGCTGCTGGTGGATCAGGGCAAGGTGAAGATCGACGCGCCGGTGCATACCTACCTCGCCGACTTCCGTGGGCCGGAGCTGGACAAGATCACCGTACGGCATCTGCTGACCCATACCGCGGGCCTGGTGCAGTGGCAGCCGCTTTACTATTCCGCCGCCAGAAAAATCGAGGCGTATCAGGCCATTCGCAAGATGGCGCTGAAGTGGCCGGTGGGCGAGGGCTATCACTACAGTGACCTCGGCTTCATGCTGCTCGGCTACATCGCGGAGCACGCGAGCGGCAAGCCGCTCGACCAATTCCTCACCGAGGCGCTCTACCGGCCCCTCGGCCTCTCCCGCACGACGTTCTTGCCGCGCGAACATGGCTTCGACGACTTCGCGGTGACCGAGTCCGGTAACGGCTATGAACGCCACATGGTCTACGGGCCGGACTTCGGGTACGGCTATCCCGGCGATCCAAAATCCTGGGACGGCTGGCGCCGCGTCGTCCTTAATGGCGAGGTCAACGACGGCAACGCCTGGTACGCCAACGGCGGCGTCGCGGGACACGCTGGGTTGTTCTCCACGGCCGCCGAACTCAACGTGCTTGTGCAGATGTTGTTGAACCGCGGCATTTCGGCCGGCCAGCGGCTTATCAGCGCGGAAACCGTCGATCTGTTCCTCAAACCGGGCGCTCATCTCGGCTGGCGGCAGCCGGAAAACCTGCCGCCCGGCGCCTTCGCCCACACCGGCTTCACCGGCACCTATGTCCTGGGCGTTCCTGAAGCTAAACTGGCTCTCGTGTTGCTCACCAACCGCCAGAACATGGGCACGGACGCCAAAGGCTACTTCACCGACGTCGGCCCCCTGCAGGACGCGGTCGCGCGCCTGCTGCTCGACGCCCTTCCCAGGAAATGAGAGACGCATGAGCATTCTCGATCGCGCAGAATTCGCCGACCTCTTGTCACGCCGCCGGATAGTGGAGCCCGAGGAGGTGATCTTTCTCGAAGGCCAGGAAGCCCATGCGGTTTATGTCGTCCTGAGCGGTGAGGTGCAGATCACGCTGACCGATTCCAGCGGCAAGCAGGTGGTCATCAACCGCATGCAGGCAGGCGAAACCTTCGGCGAGTTGGAGATGCTCGGCAACGACCGGCGCTGCACGGCCACGGTGTTGTCGCACGGCGGCTGCGAACTGATCGAGATCAGCAAGGCGGCGATCGACAAGCGCCTCGCGGCGTCCGATCCGTTCCTGCGCTATATGATGGCGCATCTGTGCGACATGGTCCGGCAATGGACCAACCTGGCCAGACGGACTTAGTTAATCCTGCACGAGGCGCCATTCGCGCAGGAACGCGATGAAGTCGTCCCAATCGCCATCGATGCGTTCGGCGACGAAAGGCTCGTGGTCTTGAACATGGGAAAAGTAGGCCGCCGCGTCCTCGGCGGTCGGTGGGGTCTTGCCTTGCGCCGCGCACCAGGCGCGAAAACTGGCGATGATATAGTCGATCTCGTCCGAGGCCAGGGTCTGCATTTTTGCCTCAGTTGCACTCCGCCAGTCCGGCGAGGGTCAAATTCTCGGATCTCAAGGCGCCCGTGAGCCGCGCGGTGATGTCGGCGAAGCCGTCGGCGATGGCGTGGGGGTTGATGGCGCGGGCCTGGCCGCACAGGTTCACTGTTTCCAAGGCCGTGACGCCCAGCGCGCTCATGTGGTCGGACGTGCCGAACAGCGGCACGCCATCGATCACCGTGAGGGTCACATCCTCGGGCCTGGCGGTGACCAGGGCGTCGAATGGTTTGGAAGCGTCGCCGCGCAGCAGAAAGAGGTCGGCGGCGAGGCCGGGCTTGAGGCTGCCCGCCTTGTCGTCGATGCGCGCAATACGCGCTGGGATGGACGTGGCCATCTCGAACAGCTGCTGCGGCGAAACCAGGCCCTTGAACTGCCGGTCGATCACGCCTTTTGCGTAGACGATCTCGGCCAGCATGTTGGTGCTGCCGGTGGGCGACCAGTCGGGCGCCAGCGCCATGGTCACCCGTTGCCGCGCGGCCGCGGCGATGTCGGCGGTTTCGCCGTAAAGCTCGAAGTTGCTGCGCGGCGACCAGATGAACGATGCGCCGGCGGCTTTTATTTCGCCGAAGTCGGCTTCGCTGAGGGCCACGCCGTGGATGATCGCGGTGTTGGGGGTGAGCAGCTTCAGGTCCTTGAGGCGCGCGAACTCGGCGCGGGAGTCGGGGTCGTTGCGTTGGCCCTCGCCGAGATGCACGGCGATCAGGTCAATGGGCCCGCGCTTTATTTGCGCCAGGGTTTCTTCGGAGAGTTTGAGATCGTTGGGCCGCACGCCCAGGACATTGCCGGCCCGTTCATGGCCGACGCCGTCGCCGTGAAAGCCCGTGGCCCAGTCGAGGTTGCGCACCAAGCCCGCCACACACGGCGGAACAGCGTCGGTATCGGCGGGGCGGTAGATGCCTAGCAGCGATGTGGTGCCGCCCATGAGCGCCTTCATCTCGACATAGGCGTCCATATCGCAGAAGCGGGTCGCCACCAGCTTGCCCTCGGGTGTCTGGATCGCCTGCCAGTAGCCGGCGTCGGCCCGCCATTCGTAGCGGTTGGGATAAACCTTGGGCGGATGCCAACGCGGGAATACGCCGTAAAGCGGGTGGTTGTGCAGATCGATGAAACCCGGAAACACGATGTCGCGGGTGACGAGCGTGCGCGCGCCGGCGGCGGTGGGCCGGGTTTCAGAGATGGCTGAGATTTTGCCGCCTTGGAGGGTGATCCAGCCGTTCTGGATCACCCGCCCGGGGGTGACGATGGCGCCGTTGATCAGGAACGGCCCGTCCGCGGCCAGGGCTGGCGGCGCCAGAAGGAAAAGCGCCAATAAGATGCGGAGAAGACGCTGCATTTTCTCGCCGTTGTGAAAGGAGGGCCTGGCCAATACTATCATGTAAAAAACGCCCTCAGCGATGTGGCAATTTCATAAATGGGTCAAAGCGAATAGGGACGACCATGAGCAGCCGCGCCATTACGCCGATCTCCATCAAGGAAGGCGAAAAAGACACAGCCAAACTGGCCAAGGACCTGGGCGCGTGTTTCGCGCGCTATGGCTTCGCCATCATTTCAGAACACGGCATTGGCCAAGCCGTGATCGACGACGCCTTCGACCGCACCAAGCAGTTCTTCGCCCTGCCGGAGTCCGTGAAGCGCAAATACATCGTCCCGAACGGCGGCGGCCAGCGGGGCTATACGGCGTTCGGGATCGAGCAAGCCAAAGGCGCCGACCGGCCCGACCTCAAGGAGTTCTGGCATGTGGGCCGCTCCCTGCCCGCGGGCCATCGCTTGGCGGATTCGATGCCGGCCAACCTCACCGTCACCGAGATCCCGGACTTCAACGCCAAGACCTACGCGCTGTACCAGGCGCTGGATGCGCTGGGCCTGCGGGTGTTGAGCGGCATCGCGGTCTATCTCGGTCTCGCGCCCGACTTCTTTGGGGACAAGATCAAGGAAGGCAACAGCATCCTGCGCCTCCTGCACTACCCGCCGGTGAAGCCGAACGCCATCGGCGTGCGCGCCGGGGCCCACGAAGACATCAACGTGATCACTTTATTGCTGGGCGCTGAAGAAGCGGGCCTGCAGCTGCTCGACAAGGACGGCAACTGGCTGGATGTCGATCCGCCGCCGGGCTGCGTGGTGTGCAATATCGGCGATATGCTGCAGCGGTCGACCAACCACGTACTGCCGTCGACTACGCACCGGGTGGTGAACCCCAGCCCGGAGCGCGCCGGCTTCTCGCGCTACTCGCTGCCGTTCTTCCAGCACTATGCGTCGGATTACCTGATCGAGACGCTGCCGGGCTGCGCCACGGCCGCCAATCCCAACCGGTATCCCACGCCGATCACCGCCGACGGCTACCTGCAGGAGCGTCTGGCGGAGATCAAACTGGTTTAGCCGCTAGCTCAGAATGCCGATCACCGCGCCCGACAGGCAGGTCGCGAGCGATCCGGCCAGCATGGCCTTGGGCGCCAGCTCGATGATGTCCGGGCGGCGCTCCGGCACCATGGCGGCAATGCCGCCGATGGTGATGCCGATGGAGCTGAAGTTGGCGAAGCCGCACAGCGCATAGGTCATGATCAGGCGCGAGCGTTCGGTCAGGGTATCGGCCGGCAGCTTGGACATCTCGGCGTAGGCGATCAGCTCGTTGAGCACCATCTTGGTGCCGAGAAGGCCGCCCGCGGTGGGCGCTTCCGCCCAGGGAATGCCGAGCAGCCAGGCGATCGGCGACAGCAGCCAACCGAAGCCGCGCTGGAGGGTGAACGGTCCGCCGGCGATATCCGGAAACACCGCGAGAATGCTGTTGGCGAGGCTCACCAGCGCCACCAAGACGATCAGCATGCCGACCACGTTGGCGAAGATCTGCAGGCCGTCGATGGTGGCCTTGGTGATCACCGACATCATGTTGTTGCCCGGCGAGGGTGGCAGCTGCACCTGGGTCGGGTCGCTGGCGACGGAGAACAGGGCTGGGTCTTCCGGCACGATGATGAAGGCGATGACGATGGTCGCGGGCGCGGCCATGATCGACGCGGTCAGGATCTGGCCGATGGGGTTGGGGATCAGGCCATCGAGCAGGGTGGCGTAGAGCACCATCACCGTGCCCGCCACCATCGCCATGCCGGCGGTCATGATGATGAACAGGCCAGAGCGGGTTTCGGTGCGCAGGTAAGGCCGGATCACAAGCGGCGCTTCCACCATGCCGACGAAGATGTTCATGGTGACCGCGATGCCGGCGGGCCCGCCAACGCCGATGGTCCGGCGCAGCACCCAGGCGAAAGCCCGCACGATCGGCGGAATGATGTTCCAGTAGAACAGCAGCCCCGAGATCGCGCTGATGATCAGGATCAGCGGCAGGGCCTGGAAGGCGAACACGAAGTTGGCCGGGGGATTGGTTGTGGTCCAGGGCACATCGCCGCCGCCGACATAGCCGAACACGAAGCTGGTGCCGGCGCGGGTCGCGGCCATGAGCGCGTTGACCATCCCGTTGAGGTACTCAAGCCCGTGCTGGATGACCGGGACCTTGGTCAACAGCAGCGCGATCACGAACTGCAGGACGACGCCCTTGCCGATGGCGCTCCAGATCACGTCCTTGCGGCGTTCGCTGAGAAGCCAGGCGAGGCCGAGAATGACGGCGACGCCGAGCAGGCTTTGTAACGATGACAGTGGAGTATCCCCCGGTTGCCGAAAAGTGCTGCGGCTCCCCCGAGCCGTTCCGGGCCGAAATGCTATCCGTTCACGCAGCGCGGGGGGAAGCGAAAAGCGCCGGATATCAGTAGTTGAAAAGACCGGCCCCGCTGTTACGCGACAGCGGGGCCGGAGTCGTGGTTACAGCGCGCGCAGAAAGGCCAGCAAATCGGCGATCTGGTCGCGCGTGGCGGCGTTGAACCTTGCGATCACGCCGTTGGCCTCGGACCCTTGGCTGGCGTGGGCCTGGATGGCGGTCACCAGATCATTGGTGCGGCCGTCGTGCAGGAAGAAGATCCGTTGCCCGAGTCCCCACAAGGGCGCGGTGCGCCAGTCGCGGCCATTGGCGTCGCCCTGCGAGATGCGATCGTTGAGTCCGCCGCCCATGTCATGCAAAGCGAAGTCGCTGTAGGGGTGATAGGTGACGTTTGACAGCGCCGCCGTAGCCGATCGCCCGGTGGTCTGGGTGGCCACATGGCAGGTCTGGCAGCCGAGGTCGTTGAACACCCTCTCGCCCCGCTGCGCCGCCGCCGTGGACACCACCGCGGGCGGCGCCGACAACTTCATCATGGTCGCGATATTGAGGGAGTCGGAGGCGTGGGCCGAGGCGGGGCTCGCGACATTGGCGACGGCCGCGAGCGTGGTGCTGTCCTCCGGAGTTGCGTTGAACACGCAGCCGGGCGCGGTTTCGCGTTCGTTCGGGAACAACTCGTTGGTGATGCCCTGTTCCACGTTATAGGCCTCGCCGGTGAAGATCAGCAGCGACTTGTTCTGCGCCTTCCACCCGAAGCGCGTGATGGTGCCGTCATTGCCGCTGCTATTGAAATGCCCCGACACCCCGAGCTGGGCTTTTAACGCGGCGTTGGCGTCGAAGGCGGCGCGAAGATTGCCGTCGGGTGTGGCTTCCACCAGGCCCAGGCCGAACAGCGGCGTGGGAATGCGGAAAGTCACGTTGTCCTGGGCGATGGCGGCGGCGAAATCCGGCTGGGCGATCTGGCAGCCGGGCGCGTCGATGCGGCCCGTGATCGTGAAGAGATCGTGGACACCGCCGTCGGGGGAACCATCGGCGTTGCGCACGAAGCGCGCCACGCGCACCGGACCATTCTGCCGGATGAACGCCGGTATGGTGTTGCGCGCGCCGTGCAGGGTGGCGACCGCGATTTGCGGATTCACCAGCGGGCTGGTGCCGCCGGCGGCGGGATAGGCGTGGCAGCCGGCGCAGCTGTTGTGGTTGAAACGAGGTCCGAGACCGGGATCGCCCTCCCCGGGGATGGTGCCAGAGACCGAGTTGACGTCCTTGAAGACGTCGAGAGCGGCGGCGAAGAACTTCCACTCCTCACCGGAAAGTCCCGGCAGCGCACC
>CANJOI010000167.1 GCA_947475365.1 Fidelibacterota bacterium
ACCGGTTGTGCGCTGAGAAGGAAAAGGAAATTCTGGAAATCTAGCATGGTGCCGGAACGTCCCGACCAAGTACCCCGCCATCTCGGCATCATCATGGATGGCAACGGGCGTTGGGCGAAGGCGCGGGGGCTACCGCGGACGGCCGGCCACAAACGCGGGGCCGACGCGGTCAAGCGTGTGGTCAAAAGCGCCGGTAACCTCGGCATCTCCTACCTGACGCTGTTTGGGTTCTCGTCCGAAAACTGGCTGCGGCCCGAGAGCGAGGTGAAGGACCTGCTCGGCCTCTTGCGCTTCTACCTCGAGAATGACATCGCCGAACTGCACAGCAACGGCATCCGCCTCGCCATCATCGGCGACCGCGCGCGCCTGCCGGCGGAGACTGTGAAGCTGATCGAAGGCGCGGAAGCCCGCACGGCGGCCAATACCCGCATGACCCTGACCATCGCGCTGTCCTATGGCAGCCGCCAGGAGATCGTGGCGGGCGCGCGGAAACTGGCCCGGGACTGCGCCGAGGGCAAACTCAAACCCGAAGACATCGACGAAGCCGCCTTCGGCCGCGCCCTGTACACCGCGGATATGCCGGACCCCGACCTCCTGATCCGCACGTCCGGCGAACAGCGCATCAGCAATTTCCTGCTCTGGCAGCTGGCCTATACCGAGCTGGTGTTCACCGACACCCTGTGGCCCGATTTCGGGGCCGAAGAGCTGGAGGCCGCCATCGCGACCTTCCGCGCCCGCGACCGGCGCTACGGCGCCGTGACCTCGTAGCCCATCACAATGTTCTGGACCCGCGTTGCCTCGGGGGTGGTTCTCGCCCCCCTGTTCCTGGCCCTGGTTTACGGGGAGCGGCCCTATTTTCACCTCATGGTGGCGGCCATCGCCGGCATCATGGCCTACGAATTCCTGCGCATGGACGGGAAGGCGGGCCCCAAGCGCCAGGCTCTGACCATCGCCGGCATTGTCGCGGCGGTGCTGGCCATGACGTTCCTGTCCGCGACCGCCGGCCTGGTCGTGGGTGCCGCCGCCGGGGTGGCCGCCATTGTGTCGGACAAGATGGCCGGCCGTAAGGAGCGCCACGTCGCCCAGATCGCGGTGCCCTACGTGCTGCTGCCCGCCCTGTCGCTGCTCTACGTCATGGACCAGGGCGGGGCGTTCTCGGTGTTCTGGTTGCTGGCGGTGGTTTGGGCCACGGACATCGGCGCCTATATCTGCGGGCGGCTCATCGGCGGCCCCAAACTGGCCCCTTCGGTCAGCCCCAAAAAGACCTGGTCGGGGGCGGTCGGCGGGTTGATTTGGGCAGTGATTGCCAGCGCCGGTGTGTACTGGGGCTACCAGGACGCCTTCGTGCCCCAAACCGCGGCCATCGCCATGTTATTGTCAGTTATAAGCCAGGCGGGCGATCTCTTTGAATCTTCGATAAAAAGAGGCTATGACGTAAAGGACTCCGGGGCCTTGATTCCGGGGCACGGCGGATTGATGGACCGCTTCGACGGACTGTGGGCCGCCGCCCCCTTTGCCGCGGTTTTTTGCGTTATTCTGGGCGGCGGAGTGCAACACTGGTGAGCGCCGCTTTGCACGGGCTGGAGCAAGACCTGGGTCAAAGCGCCGCGGACCGAAAGCTGTTAACATATGCGGTCTGTTACAGCCCACCACGAACCATGCGGCGGGGCGCACGAACGATGAGGCGGGGGATAACCACGTGCGGCGCATAACCATCCTGGGATCCACGGGGTCGGTCGGGGAGTCCACCATTGACCTGGTGAACCGCAATCGCGGCGCCTATCAGGTGGTGGCGCTGACCGCGCACAGCAATTGGGAAAAGCTCGCGACCCAGGCCAAGTCCTTGCGCCCCGAGATGGTGGCGCTGGCGGACCGGGGCGGCTATGCCTCCCTGAAAGCCGCCCTGGCTGGCACCGGCATCGCGATCGAGGCCGGCGACGAGGCGATATGCGAGGCCGCTCGCCGCGATGCGGATTGGGTGATGGCGGCCATCGTCGGCGCCGCTGGCCTGAAGCCGACCCTGGCGGCGGTGGAGCGGGGCGCCACGGTCGCATTGGCCAACAAGGAATGCCTGGTCAGCGCCGGCGACATCTTCATGGCCGCGGTCGCGCGCCACAACGCCACGCTGCTGCCGGTGGACTCCGAACATAACGCCATCTTCCAGGTGTTCGATTTCGACCAGCGCGCGAAGGTTACCAAAATCATCCTCACCGCTTCGGGCGGGCCGTTCCGGTCGCTGCCCATGGCGGACATGCGCGGCGTGACGCCGGCGCAGGCGGTAGCCCACCCCAACTGGTCCATGGGCGCCAAGATCTCGGTCGACAGCGCCACCATGATGAACAAGGGCCTCGAGGTGATCGAGGCCCACCACCTGTTCCGCATGACGCCGGCACAGATCGAGGTGCTGGTGCATCCCCAGTCGGTGATCCACAGCATGGTGGAATACGCCGACGGTTCCGTGCTGGCCCAGCTCGGCACGCCCGACATGCGCACGCCGATCGCCTACACGCTGGGGTGGCCTAAACGCCTGGATGCGCCCACCGCGCGCCTGGACCTCGCCAAGCTGGGCTCGCTGACCTTTGAGGCCCCGGACCTGACGCGGTTCCCGGCGCTGCGGCTGGCGCAGGAGGCGCTGGTGGCAGGAGGCGCCGCGCCCACCATTCTCAATGCCGCCAATGAAGTGGCCGTAGCGCGGTTTCTCGCGGGTGAGATTGGCTTTCTTGAGATTGCCGCAATTGTCGAGCACACATTGGCGCGCGTGGCGGGCCGCCGCATCGCCAGCCTGGAGGACATCCTGGCGGTGGATGAAGAGGCCCGGATTGTGGCGAGAAATGTGCCGCAGAGAGTCGCGGCGGGAAACGCCGCGCAAACGATAGGGGCGGGAAACGCCGCTCAAGCGACAGCGGCGGGAAGCGCCGCGCAAAAAACGGCGGCAGAGTAGCTGTGACGAAGGCTTGGGGAAGCTTGTGCTTAACGGGGGCTAACCTGGAGAGACCGCGACGTGATTGAACAGTTTTTTGGTAGCACCTTCGCCGTCCTCAGCTTCCTGGTGGGCATCACAATCGTGGTGTTCGTTCACGAGTTCGGCCATTTCTGGGTGGCGCGCCGTAACGGCGTGCGCTGCCAGGCCTTTTCCATCGGCTTCGGGCCTGAGTTGTTCGGTTACACCGACAAGCTCGGCACCCGCTGGAAGTTCAGCCTGATTCCCCTCGGCGGCTATGTGAAGATGTTCGGCGAGGCCGAAACCATGCAGGCGGTCGAAGGCGGCCTCGTCGCCGAAGGCGACAAAAATAATCAGCAAAACGGGAAGGGCGAACAAGCGCAGGAACCCCGCGAGCTGACCGAGGAGGAGAAAAAAGTCTCCTTCAAGTACAAGACCGTGGGGCAGCGCTCGGCCATTGCCGTCGCGGGTCCGGCGGCGAACTTCATTTTCACCATCATCGTGTTCTGGATCACGTTCATGATCGTGGGCCAGTCCATCACCGAGCCGGTGATCGGCCAGGTGCAGGAAAACTCGGCGGCGGCGGCGGCCGGCCTGATGCCCGATGACCGGGTGCTCTCGATCGATCGCCAGACCGTGGAGCGCTTCGAGGACATCCGCAGCATCATCCAGCTTTCCACCGGCGCGGCCCTGGATGTGGCGGTCCGCCGCGGCGCCCAGGAACTGACCCTGTCGGTGACCCCGCGGCAGAGCGTCACCAAGGATGTTTTCGGAAATGAGGCAAAAGCTTTCTTGCTGGGGATCACGTCGAACGGCGAAACCCATTACAAGGAGCTTAACCCGGTCACGGCGCTGGGCGCTTCGGTCCAGCAAACTTACGATATTGTAAGGACCAACCTGGTCGCCGTGGGGCAGATGCTGACCGGCCGGCGCGGGACCGAGGACTTGGGCGGCCCCATCCGCATTGCAAAATATACCTCTCAGGCGGCGAAGGCGGGGGCCGCCGAATTCGTCCTTATGTTGGCGGTAATCTCTCTAAGCCTGGGTTTTATGAACCTTTTGCCCGTGCCTGTGCTTGACGGCGGACACCTGTTGTTTTACGCCATCGAAGCCGCGCGCAGGCGCCCCCTTTCGGAGCGGGCTCAGGAGTGGGGATTACGCGTCGGACTGGCACTTGTTCTGGCGCTGATGTTGTTCGTTACCTGGAACGACATATTTCGTTCGTTGTGACCCGCCACATACCATCGGGCAGATTGAGAGCTGAGAACAGTTGATGACGTTGGGGGCCCGCTTGGTTGGTGCTTTGGTTCGCCGCGCAGATGTCACGCGCATTCTGGCGGCATTCATGATTCTGGTGCTGGCGGCTTTTGTCATGCCGGGCAGGGCGCTCGCCCAGAGCGACACCGACCTGGTCGAGATCATCGCGGTCCAGGGTAACCAGCGCGTCGAACCCGGCACCATCCGCACCTACCTCACGGTCCGTGAAGGCGACACCTTCGACCCCGCGCGGATCGACCGCTCGATCAAGAACCTGTTCGCCACCAGCCTGTTCGCGGACGTGTCGATCTCGCGCCAGGGCTCGACGCTCCTGGTGCGTGTGGTCGAGAACCCGATCGTCAACCGGGTGCAGATCGAGGGTAACAACAAGATCAAGGACGATGCCATCACGCCCGAGATCCAGTTGCGCGCCCGCGTGGTCTACACCCGCACCAAGGTCCAGCAGGACGTCGAGAAGATCCTGGAGCTCTATCGCCGCAAGGGCCGCTTCGCCGCCCGCGTCGAGCCCAAGGTGATCGAACTGCCGCAGAACCGCGTCGATGTGGCCTTTGAAATCACCGAAGGCCAGCCGACCTATGTGCGCACCATCAATTTCGTCGGCAACGAGTCCTATGCTGACGCCGACCTGCACAGCGTTATCCAGACCCGCGAAGAACGTTGGTGGCGCATCTTCTCGTCGTCGGACACCTACGATCCCGACCGCATGAACTACGACCGCGAACTGTTGCGCCGGCATTACCTGCAGAACGGCTTCGCGGACTTCGAGGTGATCTCGTCGGTGGCCGAACTCGCGCCCAACCGCGAAAACTTCTACATGACCTTCACCATCAAGGAAGGTCCGCGTTACAAGCTCGCCAAGGTCGACCTGGACGTCCAGATCAAGGACGTGCCCAAGGAGAACCTCCAGCGTGCGGTGATCCCGCAGGCCGGCGACTGGTTCAACGCCAAGCAGATCGAGGATACCGTCGACGCCATCACCGACGCCGCGGGCGCGTCGGGCTATGCTTTCGTCGATGTTTCGCCGCAGGTGCAGAAAGACCCCGAGACCAAAACCATCGCCGAGACCTTCCATGTGCGCGAAGGGCCGCGCGTGTTCGTCGAGCGCATCGACATCGTCGGCAACAACGTCACCATCGACAAGGTGCTGCGCCGCGAGATGATCCTGGCGGAAGGCGACGCCTTCAACACCGCCAAGGTGCGCCGCTCGAAGGAACGCCTTCAGAACCTCGGCTTCTTCAAGGAAGAAACCGGCGTCACCATCGACAACGTCCGCTCGGAGACCTATCCCGACCGCACCATCCTGAAAGTGAAGGTCGAGGAGGACAACACCGGCGAACTCCAGTTCGGCGTCGGTTACTCGAGCGCCTCGGGCGCCTTGTTCGACATCGGTATCTCCCAGCGCAACCTGCTGGGCACCGGCAACGCCATCTCCGCCAACCTCTCCATCGCCCAGCAGCAGAGCCAGGTGAGCCTCAGCTACACCAATCCGTACTTCATGGACCGGCGCGTGGTGGCGGGCTTTGATCTCGTGGCGAGCAAGACCGACTACAGCCAGTACACCGGCTATACCTCGAACACCTACGGCGGCACCGCCCGTATCGGCTTCCAGTACAATGAGTACCTGTATCAGCGCTTCAACTATCAGGCGTTCCTGCAGAGCCTTTCGGGCCTGACCAACGCCACGTCGCAGTATGTGCGTGAGCAGGCGGGGTCCTCGTTCCTGTCGCAGGTCTCGCAGGTCACGACCTTCGACCGCCGCAATAACATCATCGAGCCGACGCGCGGTTACTTCATCGCGGTCAACAGCGATCTCGCCGGCCTCGGCGGCGACCAGCGCTTCGTGCGCGGCGGTATCGGCGGCGCCATCTACACCATGCCCTTCGACGGCTGGATCATCTCCGCCGGCGCTTCGGGCGTGTATATCGTCGGCCTTGGACAGGACGTGAAGATCTACCAGCGCTCGCAGCTCGGCGGTCAGTCCTTGCGCGGGTTCGAGGACTACGGCGCGTCTCCGCGTGATGCCTCCACGGGCGATGCGCTCGGCGGCGACTGGATGGTCACCGGCAACGTGGAACTGCGCGTGCCGCTCGGGCTTCCCCAGGACGTCGGCATCAAGACCCGCTTGTTCACCGACTGGGGCATCATCGGCCCGCCCAAGTCCATCGTGAATTCCGGCGCGGTGAACGTGCTCTACAGCACCAAGCCGCGCGGTTCCGGCGGGTTCGGCTTCGACTGGAAATCGCCAGTCGGGGTGATCTCGGTGGACTACGCGCTCTTCATCATCGGCGCCCAGCCGTTTGACCGTAAAACCCATTTCCGTATCAATTTCGGCCAGAAGTTCCAGTAACAACCGACCAACATCGCACATACACAAATCGAGGGATTAACATGACACGCTTCATCACCCACATTCAGGCAGCGGCGCTCGCGGCTCTCGTGATTGCCGCCGTGGCGCAGCCGGGCACCGCGCAAGCGGCCGCCGCCGCGACCATCGGCATCGTTGACGCCGACCGCCTGCTGGCGGACTCGCTCGCCGCCAAGGGCGTGCGCCTGGAGCGCGAGAAGTACGCCAACTCCTACCAGGCCCAGGTCAAGGACATGGAGACCAAGCTCCGTACCGAAGACCAGGAACTGTCGCAGCAGCGCGGCGTTCTGGCCCCGGACGTGTTCCAGCAGCGCGCCACCGCGTTCCAGCAGAAGCTGGCCGACTTCCAAGGCCAGGTGAAGGAAAAGCAGGACCGCCTGGACTACTCGTTCCAGCAGGCCATGCAGGAAATCGGCAACACCATCGTCACCATCTCCGGCGAAGTGGCCAAGGCCCAGGGCATCACCACCGTGATAGCCCGCAACCAGGTGGTCTACGCCGACCCGTCCCTGGACATCACCGCGCCGATCCTTGAGCGCATCAACCAGCGCCTGCCGTCCGTGAAGTTCCAGGATCCGGCCACGCTGCAGGTGCAGGGGGCTCCTGGGGCTCCCGGTGCTCCGGGCGCTGCCGCTCCCGCCGCCAAGGCTCCGCCGGCGCCGGCGAAGAAGTAAGCACGCTGCGGCGCGGCGATGGCCGATCTCCGGTTCTTTCGCCGCGCCGGACCCTTCACGCTCGGCGCCCTGGCGGCCCGCTTAAATGCGGAAAGCGGGGGCGCCGAAGTCGCGTTTGGGGGGAACCCCGACCTTCAGATTACCGACGTGGCCGCCATCGAAGACGCCGGCCCGTCGGATATCTGTTTCTTCGCCGATCGCGCTTACGCCATCGCCTTTGCCGGCACCAAGGCCGGCGCCTGCATTACGACCGTGGCGCTCGCGCCGCTCTCGCCGCCGGGCTGCACCGCGCTGATTGCCAGAGATCCGCGCGCGGCTTTCGCCTTGGCCGCGCATGCTTTCTATCCCGATGATAGCCCGCCGGTGGGGGCGGAGCCCGTCTTCGGCGCGGGCGTGGAGATCGGCGCAGGCGCATTCGTCGATACCGGCGCGGTCATTGGCGCCGGCACACGTATCGGCGCCAATGCCGTGATCGGCGCAGGGGTGCGGGTGGGGGAGAACTGCCGCATCGGCGCCAATGTCACCTTGTCCCACTGCCTGATCGGCGACCGCGTCATCCTTCATCCGGGTGTGCAAATCGGCCAGGACGGGTTCGGCTTCGCGCCGGGGCCCGCGGGCCTCCTCAAGATTCCCCAGCTCGGGCGCGCGATCATCGAAAATGACGTCGAAATCGGCGCCAATTCCTGCATCGACCGGGGCGCCATGGCCGACACCTTGGTCGGCGCCGGCACCAAAATCGACAATCTGGTCCAGATCGGCCACAACAGCCGCATCGGGCCTCACTGTGTCATCGTCGGCCAAGCCGGCGTCGCGGGCAGTTGCCGGATCGGGGCCGGAGTCCTGATCGGCGGTCAGGTCGCCATTTCTGACCATGTGACCGTGGGCGACCGTGCTCAAATCGCTGGGAAATCAGGGGTGGTGCGCGATGTTGCCCCGGGCGAGACTGTCATGGGCTACCCGGCCAAGCCGATCCGCCAGTTCTGGCGCGAGCTTGCCACCCTTGCTCGGTTGACCAAGCGCGACAACAAACCGTAAAACCTGCCTTATATTGGTAAACCGGATCTTC
>CANJOI010000168.1 GCA_947475365.1 Fidelibacterota bacterium
AAGGTCCCGTCCTTCTCCAGGAAGCTCGATCCCGGCAGGAAGACGTGGGCGAATTTGGCGGTCTCGTTGAGGAACAGGTCCTGCACCACCACACATTCCATGGCGCTCATACCGGCGACCACATGGGCGGTATTGGGGTCGGACTGCACGATGTCCTCGCCCTGCACGTAGAGGCCCTTGAAACTGTCGTCGACAGCGGCGTCGAACATATTGGGGATGCGTAAACCCGGCTCGGATTCCAGCGGCACGCCCCACAGTGTTTCGAACATCTTCCGGGTGACGTCGTCGCTGACATGGCGGTAGCCCGAGAACTCGTGCGGAAACGAACCCATATCGCAGGCGCCCTGAACATTGTTCTGGCCGCGCAACGGGTTCACGCCCACGCCGCGCCGGCCGATGTTGCCGGTGGCCATGGCGAGATTGGCCATGCACATGACCATGGTGGTGCCCTGGCTGTGTTCGGTGACGCCGAGGCCGTAATAGATCGCGCCATTGCCGCCGGTGGCGTACAGGCGCGCGGCCGCGCGGATGTCCTGCGCGGGAACGCCGGTGAGGCCGGCGACGGCCTCCGGGCTGTTGTGGGGCTGCGCGACAAAGGCCGCCCAGCTCTGGAACTCGTCCCAGTCGCAGCGTTCGCGCACAAAGGCTTCGTTCACCAGGCCCTCGGTGACGATGACATGGGCCAGGGCATTGGCCATGGCGACGTTGGTGCCGGGCAGCAGCGGCAGGTGGTAGGCGGCTTTCACATGGGGCGAGCGTACGATATCGGTGCGGCGCGGATCGATGACGATCAGTTTCGCGCCGTCCCGCAGGCGTTTTTTCATGCGCGAGGCGAAGACAGGGTGTCCGTCGGTGGGGTTGGCGCCAATCACCAGGATCACGTCGGCTTCGTCCACGGAATCGAAGTCCTGGGTGCCGGCCGAGGTGCCGAAGGTGGTTTTGAGGCCGTAGCCGGTGGGCGAGTGGCAGACGCGGGCGCAGGTGTCGACGTTGTTATTGCCGAAGCCGCCGCGAATCAGCTTCTGCACCAGATAGGTCTCTTCGTTGGTGCAGCGGGATGAGGTGATGCCGCCGATGGCGGCGCGGCCATAGGCGGCCTGAATGCGTTTGAATTCCGAGGCCACGCGCGCGATAGCCTCATCCCACGACACCTCACGCCATGGGTCCGAGATCTTCTCCCGGATCATGGGCTTGGTGACGCGGTCCTTGTGGGTGGCGTAGCCCCAGGCGAAACGCCCCTTCACGCAGGAATGGCCGTGGTTGGCCTTGCCGTCCTTGTACGGAACCATGCGCACCACTTCCGTGCCGCGCATCTCCGCCTTGAAGGCGCAGCCCACGCCACAATACGCACAGGTGGTGACGACGGAGTGTTCGGGCTGCCCGATGTCCACCACGGATTTTTCAATCAGCGTCGCGGTGGGGCAGGCCTGGACGCAGGCGCCGCAGGAAACACATTCGGACTCCAGAAAATCGCCCATGCCCGGCGCCACCTTGGACTCAAAGCCGCGCCCCTCGATGGTGAGCGCGAAGGTGCCCTGGGTTTCCTCGCACGCGCGCACGCAGCGCGAACACACGATGCACTTGGAGGCATCGAAATCGAAATAGGGATTGGAGGTGTCCTTGGGAGCCTTGAGGTGGTTCTCGCCCTCAAAACCATAGCGCACGTCGCGCAGGCCCACGGCGCCCGCCATGTCCTGCAGCTCGCAGTCGCCGTTCGCCGCGCAGGTGAGGCAATCGAGCGGGTGGTCGGAGATATAAAGCTCCATCACGCCGCGCCGGAGTTTCTTCAACGTGGCGGTCTGGGTGGAAACCTGCATGCCTTCCGCGACCGGGGTGGTGCAGGATGCGGGCGTGCCGTTGCGTCCCGCGATCTCCACCAGGCACAAGCGGCAGGAGCCGAAGGCGGCAAGGCTGTCGGTGGCGCACAGCTTGGGGATCGCCACGCCGCCGTCCATGGCGGCGCGCATGATGGACGTCCCGGCGGGCACCGTCACCGGCGCGCCGTCGATGGTCAGCGTCACCAGTTGCTTCGCTGCGGAAACGGGCGTTCCGTAATCGGTTTCCTGGATCAAACCCATGTCTATACCTTACGCGACGTCCGCGAGGGACCGGGGTCTCGCCCGAAAGTCCTCGGGGAAGTGGGTGAGCGCGCTCAGCACCGGATAGGGGACAAAGCCCCCGAGGGCGCACAACGAGCCCAGCTTCATTGTACTACATAAGTCTTCCAGGAGAGCGATCTGCTCATCCACGGCTATCCCTTTGAGAATGCGGTCGATCACTTCCTGGCCGCGCACCGAGCCGATGCGGCAGGGCGTACACTTGCCGCAGGATTCAATGGCGCAGAATTCCATGGCGAAGCGGGCCTGGCGGGCGAGGTCCACGGTATCGTCGAACACCACCACGCCGGCGTGGCCGATGAGGCCCCCCTTGGCGGTGAAGGCCTCGTAATCAAATGGCGTGTCAAACAGGCTGACCGGGAAATAGGCGCCGAGGGGCCCGCCCACCTGCACGGCGCGCACCGGCCGGCCCGAGGCGGTGCCGCCGCCGATGTCCATGACGATCTGGCCCAAGGTCATGCCGAAGGGCGCTTCATAGAGCCCGGCATGTTTCACATTGCCCGCCAGTTGGATGGGAATGGTGCCTAAGGACCGTCCCGCGCCGAGGCTTTTATACTTGTCCGCTCCCTCAGCCAGGATCGCCGGGACCGACGCCAGGCTGATGACATTGTTGACCGCGGTGGGCTTGCCGAACAGGCCATGATGGGCGGGCAATGGCGGCTTCGCGCGCACCTGGCCGCGGCGGCCTTCCAGGCTTTCCAGAAGCGAGGTCTCCTCGCCACAGACATAGGCGCCGGCGCCGACGCGTACTTCCATGTCGAAGGCGTGGGCGGAGTTCATCACCGCGTCACCGAGCACACGCGCGGCCCGGGCGTGTTCAATGGCGCGGTTCATAATGCCCACGGCGACGGGATATTCCGAACGAATGTAGATGTAACCCTTGGTGGCGCCGGTCGCGATGCCGGCGATGACCATGCCTTCGATCACCGTGAAGGGGTCGCCCTCCATGATCATGCGATCGGAGAAAGTGCCCGAATCACCTTCATCGGCATTGCAGACGATGTATTTCTGACCGGCCTTGGCGTCTCGGACCGTCTTCCATTTAACGCCGGTGGGGAATCCCGCGCCGCCGCGCCCGCGCAAGCCCGACGCCGTGACCGCGGCGAGCGTGGCGTCGGGGCCGAGCGTGAGCGCTTGGGTGAGGCCTTTGAGCCCGCCTGCCGCCCGGTATTGTTCAATCGACAAGGGATCGATACGCCCGCATCGCGCAAACGTCAGCCGGGTTTGCGCTTTCATGAAGGGGAGATCATCGACCGGTCCCACCGCGCGGGCGTGCTTACCACCCGCGAGGAAATCCGCATCGAACAGGCCGGACACCTCGGCCGCTTTTATCGGGCCATAAGCCGTGCGGCCTTTGGGTGTCTCTACCTCCACCAGCGGTTCCAGCCAGTGCATGCCGTGCGAGCCGGTGCGCGTGATGGTCACGGCAACCCCGCGCGTCAGGGCTTCCCGTGCGATAGCGTCCGCGACATCGTCGGCGCCCAGCGCCACGGCGGCGGAATCCAGTGGAACGAAAGCCCGCACGCTCATGTCTTGCCTCGCACCAGCGCCGTGAGGCCTTTGGCGTCGGCGCGGCCCACCAGCTTGCCGTCCACCATGGCCGCCGGTCCGCAGGAACACAGGCCGAGGCAGAACACAGGCTCCAGGGTCACGCGCCCGTCGGCCGTGGTCTCATGCCAGTCGATCCCCAGCGTTTCGCGAAGCGTGGCAGCAAGTTTGTCGGCGCCCACGGCCTGGCAGGCTTCGGCGCGGCATAGCTTGAGCACGTGGGCTCCGGCCGGCGCGCGGCGGAAGTCGTGATAGAACGACACCACGCCATGCACCTCGGCGCGCGACAGGTTGAGGGCGTCGGCCACCATCTCAATGGCGCGCTCGGTGATGTGGCCGAAAGCCGCCTGCAAAGCGTGCAGCACAGGCAGGGTCGCGCCCGCCATGGATTTATGGGCGTCGATGATTTCGCCGGCGCGCTTTTCGTCCCAGATCAGGGCGGTGGACATGGCCTCGGACCGTCAAGTGAAGAACGGATATCCTTGAGGGGTCAGGGAGCATTTTACCCCCGTTATGTCTAGACAAAAAGGGTGCTCCGCCGGCACGGCGGGATTGTTTAGTCTGGATTACAGATGGTGAAGCATATCTGTTGGATGGAACGGCGGGCACTCCAAATTCTGGTGGCGGTGGGGTGCATCGTGCCGCTTGCCGCCGGTGCGGCCGGGGTCCTGCTGGGGCCGGTCATGATGGACGCCGCCGCCGCGCCAGCGCTTGATAGCCATTATCGCTATCTCTCCGGGTTGCTGTTGGCCATCGGTATCGGCTTTGCATCGACCATTCCTAAAATTGAATCGCAGGGCGCGCGCTTTCGTCTCCTGACCCTGATCGTGGTGGTCGGCGGCGTGGGCCGCGCGGTGTCGGCGGCGGCGGTTGGGTTTCCGCACGGCGCCATGGCGGCGGCGCTGGTGATGGAACTGGTGGTTACGCCGGGCCTGGCGCTGTGGCAGCATCGTATTGCCCGCAAGTGCGCTATCATTCCTCACTGACGCAGCGGAGCGAGTGACCATGGACCTCCCGAAGAACCCCTTCAAACACGCCATCAAGGAAGGCCGCCAGCAACTTGGCCTGTGGTCGGTGCTGTCAAGTTCCTACAGCGCCGAGATCATCGCGGGCACGGGCTACGACTGGGTGCTTCTGGACACCGAACACTCGCCGTCCGGGGTGGAAGGCGTGTTGCCGCAATTGCAGGCCATGGCGCCATATCCCACGTCCCCGGTTGTACGCGCCGCCTGGAACGACACGGTGCTGATCAAGCGCTACCTGGATATCGGCGTGCAAAGCCTGCTGATCCCGTTCGTGCAGTCGGCAGAGGAGGCGCGCGCGGCGGTGGCGGCGGTGCGCTATCCGCCGGGCGGGGTGCGCGGCATTTCCATGTTCACCCGCGCCAACCGCTTTGGGCGCGTGAAGGACTATGTGAAGCGCGCGGACGAGGAAATTTGCCTGCTGGTGCAGGTAGAGACGCGCACAGCCGTGGATCAGGTGGAAGCAATCGCCAAGGTGGACGGCATCGACGGCGTGTTCGTGGGGCCAAGCGACCTGGCGGCCAGCCTGGGCTATCTCGGCCAGCCCGGCCATGAAGACGTCATGACGGTGATCGAGTCCACGTTCAAGCGTATCCGGGCCTGCGGCAAGCCGGCGGGATTCCTGACGCCCGATCCGGTCACTGCCCGGCGCGCCATCGCCGCGGGATCGGTGTTCACGGCCATCGGCGTCGACGGCGGCGTGCTCGCGCGCGGCACGGAAGCGATGCTGGCGCAATTCAAGACGGGAAGTAGCGTCTAGAAGAAGCTGCGGTACTCCAGCTGGGCGCCGACGCACAGCAGGCCGACGAAGAAGATTTTCCGGAAGGTCGCGGGTTCGATCCGCGAACGCAGCCAGCCGCCCAACCCCATGCCGATGAACGCGGGGATCAAGGCAGCCACCGAATAGACGCCAATCGATGTCGAAAACACGCCATGCCAGGCCAGCGCCGCGCCCAGCGCCAACGAGCTCACGGTGAAGAACAGGCCCAAGGTCTGCACCAGTTCGTCGCGCGGCAATTCGAGTGCGCCGAAATAGGGCACCGCGGGTACCGCGAAGTTGCCGGAGATTCCGCCCATGATGCCGGTGGTGAAGCCCGCGAGCGGCCCGGCCCAGACTTCGGCGGCAGCCGGCAGGCGCATGGGCAGCTTCAAGAGACCGATGGTGGCGTAGATCAGGAGCGCCGCGCCCAGCGCGGCGGTGGCGAGTTTCACCGGCGCATCGGCGAAGATGGCCGCCGCCGTCCAGGTGCCCGCGACCGTGCCCACCAGCAGCGGCCACAGGCGGCGTACAATCTCTCCCAGCTTTGGACCAGTGGCGAGCTGCCAGAGGTTGGTGGCCAGGGTCGGGACGATCAGCAACGCTGCCGCCTGCGCGGGCGGCATGAACAGACCCAGGATGCCCACGGCCACCGTCGGCAAGCCAAGCCCCAGCGTGCCCTTCACCAATCCGGCCAGGATAAACACCAGCGACGCCGGCAGCGCGGAGTGGAGAAACGCGTCCATGACGCTAGCCGCGCTCGAAAACCAGCAAGGTCGATGTGGCCGAGGCGTAGAGTTTACCCGCGGCATCGGTGAGCTTGGCCTCGGCGAAGGCCACGCGCCGCCCGATGGACAGGAGTGTGCCAGTTGCCCGCACCTCGCCGGTCTGGTCGGTCATGGCCTTGTGATAGGCGATCTTGAGTTCGAGGGTGGTGTAGGCCTGGGCCGCGTTGAGCTTGGAGTGGGTCGCGCAGCCGCAGGCGGAATCCAGCAGCGCCGCGGCATAGCCGCCATGAATGCTGCCGAGCGGATTGTAGACATTGGGGCCTGGCGTGCCGGCGAACACCGCGCGGCCGGGGTCGACCTCCACCAAGGTAAAGCCCAAGGTCTCACCGATGGGCGGCCGCCGCCCGGCTTTGATCAGCGCGCGCAGCTGCTCAAGGCCCGTCAGATCGCGAAATTCCTCGAAGACATTCATGGGAATACCCAGTGTTCCGTGGGGTTTCCCATAGCAGGTCCGCCCTCAAAAGACGATTTCCGCCTTTGCACGAGGGGTCTGCGTAAGCATGAAGGTAAGCTGACCGAAAGCGCGGCGAATTAGAGCGGGCGCGGCGGCGCGGGGCGGTCGGGCGGAAGCGGCCGCTCCGGCCGTTCAGGCAGCGGCGTGCGTTCGGGGCGCGTCACCGGCGGCGGCGCCGGGCGTTCCATGGGCCGTGGCGGGGGAGTCGTGGGTAGACCGGCGGGCGCGGCGCGCGAGGGAATGGTAGACGGGGCGGATGAGGGCGCTTGCGGCGGGCGCTCGCTCGTGGCCGGTGGCACCACAAGTGGTGCAAACGGACGCGCTGGTGCGCCATCAACGGGGGGCGCCGGCGTCTCGACGCGGCCTGGCACAAAAGCGCCGTTGACGCCCAGTGCGCCGTCCACCTGCACCGGCGCGCGGGTGTTGGGCACGGCGGCCGGCGGCGATGTCACGCCCAGGCGTTGCAGTTCATTCGGAAGATTCTGCCCATAGGCCTGGAGAGAGAGATTGGCCATGGGCCGCGTGAACGCGGGAAGGGCCACGTCCACGGCGCGGGCCTCGAGCACATTGCCCGCGATGGCGCCGCGCACCGTGACCGTAGTGCCCGCGGTGATGGGCGCCGTGATCCGCAGGCTGCCGATCTCCACCGCGCCCCCGATGCTGCGCGCCGTTCCGGAGACAAAAACTTCACGGCCGCGTTCGGGCAGTTTAACGATGGAGCTGCCGGCGACGCTGTCGTCGGGCCGGCGCAGGCCGGAGACCACCACCCAGTCGCCCAAATCCAGGCCGGCGATATCGGCGCTGCCGCCGAATCCCGCCACCGTGACCGACTGGCCGGCCACCGTCAGGCGCGACCGGTCCGCGGCGATCTCGCTGACGGGACCCGCCACAGCCAGAGAGACATTGACCCGGGCGGCGCGAAGCATCGCACCATCCGGGTAGGCCTCAACCGTCACCACCTGGCCGAGGCGGACATCGCCCTGGTTGGCCGGCAGGCCCTCCACCGTAACCGCGGTCGCGGGTGTCACGTCGACCTCGAAGCCGTTGACGCAGATAGAGCCAAAGCCCGTGACCACGCCAACGATACCGGTGCCGCCGAGTCCGCGTTGCTCGTTGGTGAGGGCGACCAGCCGCTCAAACGCATTGGAGGATGGGCCCGCGGCCGCCGGCGCGAAACGGCAGGCGCCGGGCTCCGCTGCTTGAACCGCGCCGGAGAACGCCAGTACGCCGATGAACGCGGAAATCCCCCGGCGCATCATGGCTCAGCCTTTGCCTTTGGCGGGGGGCTGGTCGGCGGTACCCTCGTCCGGGCCGTCGTAGTAATAAATTCCCAGCCCCATGCGCTGGCTGGCGCCGGGCTTGCCGCTGTCGTCATCCGCGCGCTTAAGCGCGTCCTTGTTCAGCGCCACCAGCGCGGTCATGCCGTACTCCCGCGCGCGCTTGCGCAAATAGGCGATGCTGTCGGGGGTCAAGCGGTCGTAATAGACCGCCCGTTCGAACATCGGT
>CANJOI010000169.1 GCA_947475365.1 Fidelibacterota bacterium
CATGGCGGTGGCCTGCGACCAGACCCGTGTTTTCAACATGAGCATGTCCAAGTCGGACTCCAACCAGACTAAGCAGGGCTATGAGAAGCCGCACCACACCTGCACCCACGAGGAGCCGGTGGACGAGAAGCTGGGCTACCAACCCAACGCGTCGTGGTTCACCAAGAGGTCGATGGAGAACTGGGCCTATTTCGTGGAAGCCTTCGCCAAGGTGAAGGAGGGAGACGGCCACTTGATCGATAACGTGTTGATCATGGCCAACACCGACGTCTCCTATGCACGCGTTCATTCGCTCGATGAAATGCCGGCGTTCACCGCGGGCAGGGCGGGCGGCAAGGTCAAGACCGGCCTGCATATCGACCACAAAGGCGCCCAGGGCACCTCGCTGGGCTACACCACCATGAAGATCATGGGCCTGGATGTCGCCTCGTGGGGCACCAAGAGCAATCAGACCAGCAAGGAAGTGGGCGAGATTCTGGTATGAAGCACATCAAGGGAGCCATCGCACTGGCGGCAATGGCGCTCGCGGCCGCCGCGCACGCGCAAACCCGGGGCAAAGAGCCGGTCGAGGACTATGTGCGCGAGCCCATACCGCCCGGCTTCCAGGTGATCGTGGCGGAGTTGGAAGGTCCCGTGTTCGCCGACGCCGCCGGCAAGACCATGTACACATGGCCGTTGAACGCGGTGCGCAACGGCGATCTCGGCGAGCGCAAGAATGAGCCGAGCTGTGACGATACCCACTACAAGGTGAACACCGGCTTGCAGAGTCCGTACCCCGCGGGCCTGGAATTGCCGGAGGTGGCGACGCGCCCCAGCTGCATCGATTACTGGCCGCCGGTCTATGCGCCGGCGGAGGCTAAGGCCGTGGGCAGTTTCACGGTGGTCACCCGCAAGGACGGTAAGAAGCAGTGGGCCTATGAGGGCTATGCGCTCTACACGTCGCATCTCGATGAGCAGCCGGGCGATGTGCGCGGCGGCACCAAGTGGTGGCGCAAGGGCGGCGATGGCCGCGAGACCGGCGTTCTGCGCGTTCCAGCGGGCCCCCCGCCGGCGGTTCCGCCGCAATTCGACGTCAATCAGATCGCCAGCGGCCGGCTGCTGGTGACGGCGGCCAACGACCGCTCGATCTACGTTTACGATAAGGACACCGCGGCGAAATCCAATTGCGACACAGCCTGCTTGCGCGAATGGGCGCCGGTATTGGCGCCGGAAAACGTCAGGCCGCAAGGCGAGTGGGCGATCGTCGAAAGCTCGCCGAGCGTGAAGCAATGGACCTTCCGCGGCAAGCCGATCTACACGCACCTCTTGGATTCAATTCCCCACTCCCGCGAAGGCAGCGATGTGCCCGGCTGGCACAATGTGTTCACCCAGAAGGCGCCGCCGGCGCCCAAGGGCTGGACCGTGCACGGCAACCGCGAAGGCGACGTGCTGGCCGACGCCCAAGGGCGTACGGTCTATATCTATCGCTGCAACGATGACGCGGCGGACCAGCTCGCCTGCGATCACCCGACCCAGCCGCAGGTCTACCGCCTCGCGGTCTGCGGCAAGGGCGATGCGGTCCTGTGCAACAAGATGTTTCCCTATGTGATCGCCGATAAAGCCGCCAAGAGCGACACCCGCATCTGGAGCACCATCGACATCGATCCCAAGACCGGCCGCAAAGTGGCGGCCGGCGCGCCGGGATCGCTGCATGTCTGGGCGTATCGTGACCGCCCGGTCTATACCTGCGCCCGCGACAAGAAGCCTGGCGACATCGAGTGCGATTCCTGGGGCGAACTGTTCGGTATGCGCAACGGCTTCAAGGCGTTTTGGATCCGCGACGACTTCGGCGGTTACCATGGTTAGGAGAAAGACAATGCATCGCGCGTTTTTTGCCGCCTTCCTCGCCAGCACGGTTCTCGCCGGCGGCGCGCAAGCTGACGACGGGCTCAAGGATCGGACCATCGGCTATGTGCTGATCAACAAGGCCTACGCCACCTGGCAGACACCCGACGGCAAGAAGGAATGCCCGCAGGGGTTCAATCATGGCCCGCGTGAGCAGTTCAAGGAGCTGTTCGAAGGCGTTACCGACAAGTTCGCCGAGACGCAGCTGGCCTACGAAGCCGAGATCGCCTTCCCGGGCACCGCGCCGGAGACACGTACGTTTTTTCGCGAGGCGCAGGGGCCCATGGCTTTCGGCCTCAATCTCGATGGCAAGGTCGGTCCCAATGATTTTGTCAGCCCGGAAGGCGAGAAGGGCATCGACCATCAGATGTATCGCGTGGTGGGATGCACCGAAAACTATCGCGGACCTGATGGATCTGCGCGTCACTTCATCGAAAGCTACATGCAGAAGTTCAACTACAACCGGTGGCTTCTGGAACTCGCCGATGTCGACAGCCTGGCCAACGACGACGACGTGACCGTGACGATCTCGCGGGGCCTCGATCCTCTGGCGACCGACGCCGCGGGGCAGTTCGCGTCCGGCGGCACGCAGCGAGTGGATACGCGCCGCGGCAGGGAATTCATCTACACCATGAAGGGCCGCATCGTGGACGGCGTGCTGACCACCACGCCCACCGACATCACCTTCCCGGAATCCCAGCAGCGCGGGTTCCCCTACCAGTCGGTGCATGCTTGGCGGGCGCGGCTGAAACTGACGCCGGAGGGCGCCAGCGGGTTGATGGCCGGCTACATGGATGTGGAGCGCTGGTACCACAACCTGCCGCAGCAATGGTCGACCCATCACCGCAGCTATGGTGCGGAGCCGATGCCCTCGCAGTACCGGGCGGCGGTGCGCCTCGCCGATGGCTACCCGGATGCGAGCGGCAAGAACACCGCAATCTCGACCGCGTGGGAGGTGCGTTTCGCCCAGGCGTTGATCATGCACCCTGACGAACCCAAGACCGTCGCCGGCAAGGGCGTAAAGACCGACGTCGCACGCTGACGGTCGGCTGGTCGCGCCGCGGTCAATCCTGCGACACCGTTTCGACCGTTCACCACCGAAGGCCTATCCTAAGTTATTGTTTCTTTGCGAAATAACATTAGATATGGCCGCCGGGTCGGATCGCGAAATTGTGCCGTGCGCCGGTACGTTTTGGCATCATTTTAAAGTATAATTCCGCAGTGCGCCCGGCGGCCCTAAGACCCCGGCGTGCCGGTATTTTTGGGAGAGTTGGCTTTGGCTCACTTTACGCGAAAGGCACTGCGCGGCAGCGGTTTCGGCGTGGCCGCCGCAGCTCTGCTCATGGGCTGCTCCGCGCCGTCCCAGAAGGCCGAGACGCCCGCGACGCAGGCGAGCGCAATTGCCGAGCCTGCCAACGATGGATCCGCCAAGCGCCTGCGCGTGCTGACCGAGGCGCAGTACCTCAACACGCTGGCCCATGTGTTCGGACCGGACGTGAAGACCGAGCCGCACTTCCCGCCGGCCCAACGTTACGATGGTCTCCTCGCGCTGGGTTCCGCGCGCGGCGGCGTGGGCGGAGCCCAGCTCGAGCTCTATCAGAAGGCCGCGGTCGTGGTCGCTGGCCTGATCACCAACCCGGAACGCCGCGGCTACCTGATGCCCTGCAAGCCGGCGGACGAGAAAGCCGCCGACCGCGCCTGCGCGAACCAATTCCTGGCCTACACCGGCCGCCTCCTGAGCCGCGGCGCGCTGACGCCCACGGAGATCGCGGGCTTCACTGAAACCGCGTCCACCTCCGCCGCCAGCCTCAAGGATTTTTACGCCGGCCTTGGCATCGCGCTGGAAGCGATGCTGGTGAGCCCGAAGATCCTGTTCGTGGCCGAGCGCGCCGAGCCCGATCCCAAGGCGCCCGGCCAGATGCGCCTCGACGCGGTTTCGCTGGCGACGCGCTTGTCTCTGTTCCTGTGGAATGCCGCGCCGGATGATGCCGTGCTCAAGGCCGCTGAGAGCGGCGAAATCTTGACGCCCAAGGGCCGCGCGAGGGTGGTCAACATGATGCTGGCGAGCCCGCGCATCGAAACCGGCATGCGCGCCTTCTTCGACGACATGTTCGCGTTCGATGATTTCTCGACGCTGGCCAAAGATCCCAAGATCTATCCGGCGTTCACCGGCGTCACCGCTCAGGATGCGCGCGAGGAAACCCTGCGCACCGTAATCGACCATTTGATTACCAAGAACGGGGATTACCGCGACCTTTTCACCACGCGTGAGACCTTCATCTCGCCGGCGCTGGCCGCCATGTACAAACTGCCGGCCCCGCCCAATTGGACGCCCTACACCTTTCCGGAAGGCGCGCCGCGCTCGGGCATCCTCACTCAGATCAGCTTCCTGGCGGTCCATTCGCATCCCGGCCGCTCGTCGCCCACCTTGCGCGGCAAGGCGCTGCGCGAAATCCTTCTCTGCCAGCCGGTGCCGTCGCCGCCGCCGAATGTCGACTTCTCGGCGGTCGAGAACCCCAATTCGCCCATCAAGACCGCGCGCGAACGCATCAACATCCACCAGAAGAACCCGGCCTGCGCCGGTTGCCACAAGATCATGGATCCCATGGGCCTCGCGCTTGAGAATTTCGACAGCGTTGGGCGTTACCGCGATACGGAGAAAGGCGAGAAGATCGACGCCTCGGGCACTCTCGATGGAAAACCCTTCCAGGATGTGGTCGGCCTGGGCAAGGTGCTGCACGATCATCCGTCGCTGACCTCTTGCCTGGTCAAGCGCGCCTATAGCTACAGCACGGGTCAGCCGACCAAGCCGAGCGACAAGGAGAAGCTGGAGTTCATCAACGCCCGCTTCGCCGCGTCCGGCTACAAGCTGCCCGACCTCCTACGCACCATCACCTTGAGTAATGCGTTCTCGCGCATCATCGAAACCCCGGCCCCCGCCAAGACCGCATCTGCGGACGTGGCCGGGGCGACGGCCAAGTAAGGGAGAAGCCCCATGACCGAATTCTCAAGACGCCGTGTCCTGCGCGGTATCCTGAATGGCGGCGCGGTGACGGTGGGTTTGCCGTACCTCAACATCTTCCTGAACGGCAACGGCAATGCACTTGCCGACGGCACCTCGATCCCGGTGCGGTTCGGCACCTGGTTCTGGGCGCTGGGCATGAGCAAGTCTGTGTTCGTGCCCAAGCAGACCGGCGCCAACTACGAGCTGCCCGAGGAAATCAATGCTCTCAGGAACGTGAAGAAGGACATCAACCTTCTCACCAACATGACTGCCTATCGCGACGGCGCGTTCTTCTGCCATTACACCGGCTGGGTCATTTACCGCACCGGCATCTCGCCCGCCGTGAACAACCAGGCGCCGTCCGAGAGCATCGACACCACGGTCGCCAATCAGATCGGCCGCACCACGCGCTTCAAGAGCCTGACCGCCACAGCCACCGGCGATGTGCGCTCGATCATCAGCTACGAGAACGCCAACACCCCGACTACGCCGGAATTCTCGCCGGTGCAATTCTACACCCGGCTGTTCGGTCCGGACTTCCAGGACCCCAACGCGCCCACCTTCACGCCCAACCCCCGCATCATGATGCGCAAGAGCGCGCTCTCCGGCGTGATGGAACAGATCACCGACCTCAACAAGGTGGTCGGCGCCGAGGATAAGGAACGCCTCGACCAGTACTTCACGGGCCTGCGACAGCTCGAAACCCAATTCGAACGCCAACTGGTGAAGCCGGAACCGCGCGCGGCTTGCGTGGCGCCAAAGGTTTTCAAGGAAGACGCCAAGCCCGGCAACGATTCCACGCTGGTCCAGGCGCGCCACAACATGATGACCGACCTGATGGTGATGGCGGTGGCCTGTGACCAGACTCGTGTGTTCAACATGATGTTGGCCAATCCGTTCTCCAACACCACCAAGGCCGGTTACGATAAGCCGCACCACACCTGCACCCACGAGGAGCCCGCGGACGAGGCCTTGGGCTACCAGCCCAACGCGTCGTGGTTCATCCGCCATTCCATGGAGAGCTGGGCCTACTTTGTCGAAGCGTTCGGCAAGGTGAAGGAAGGCGACAGCCGCCTGATCGATAACGTCTTCATCATGGCCAACTCCGATGTCAGCAACGCCCGTGTTCATTCGCTGGAAGAGATGCCGGCGTTCACGGCCGGACGCGCGGGTGGCAGGATGAAGGCCGGCCTTCATATCGACTGCAAAGGCGCGCAGGCCAGCCGTCTCGGCTTCACCGGCATGAAGCTCATGGGCCTCGACCTCAACAATTGGGGCACCAAGAGCAACCAGGCCAGCAAGGAAATCAGCGAGATCCTGGCGTAAGGGGAACAGCGATGCGTTATGCAAAAACCGTCATCGGCGTTCTTGCCGCCGGGCTGTGCTTCGGTGCCGCCGTGCAGGCTGAAGTCAAAGTCGCCAAGCAGGCGTTGACCCAGGACTATGTGCGCGAGGAGATGCCGCCGGGATTCCAGGTGGTGATCGCCGAGCTGGAAGGTCCTGTGTACGCCGATGCCAACGGCAAGACGCTCTACAACTGGCCGCTGCGCGATCTGCGCAACGGGCCGGCCGGCGAGCAGAAGGGCAAGCCCACCTGCACCGGCACCAAGTACCGCACCAATGCCGGGCTCATGAGCCCATATCCGGGCGGCATGGTGCTGCCCGAACTTGAGACCCGCCCGTCCTGCATTGAGGCCTGGCCGCCGGTCTATGCCGGCGCAGACGCCAAGCCGGTGGGCAAGTGGACGATCGTCGACCGTCCCGATGGCAAGAAGCAGTGGGCCTATGAAGGCCTCGCGCTTTACACCTCAAACCTCGATAAGCAGATCGGCGACGTGATCGGGGGTTCGTCCGTGAATCCGCGTGGCCCCGATAATACCCTGGCCGGCGACGCTGAGGGCGCGCTGCGCGAACCGGTCGGCCCGCCGGCCGCCATGCCCAAGCAATTCGCCGTGCGCCCGTTCCGCCGCGGCCGCCTGCTGACAACCGCTGAAGGGCGTTCGGTCTACCAGTGGGACAAGGACGCCGATTTTAAGTCCAACTGTACTGGGGCCTGCATCAAGGAATGGACGCCGGTGCTGGCGCCTGACCGCGTGACCGCGCAGGGCGAATGGGCGACCATCGAGCGCGCGCCGGGGGTCAAGCAATGGACCTACCGCAAGCGGCCGGTCTACACCCACGTCCTTGATGAGAAAACGCCGAGCCAGGAAGGCAGCGATGTGCCCGGCTGGCGCAATGTCTTCACGCAGGTGGCGCCGAGCCCGCCCAAAGGCTTCACCGTGCAGGATACCGTTTCGGGTCAAGTGCTCGCCGACGCCCAGGGGCGCACCATCTACGTCTACAACTGCAATGACGACGCGCTCGATCAGCTCTCCTGCAACCATCCCGACACACCGCAAGCTTACCGGTTCATGATCTGCGGCAAGGGCGATCCGCAGCGCTGCCTGGAGCAGTTCCCTTACCTCATCGCCGACAAGACCGCGAAGAGCGAGAACCGCACCTGGAGCGTGATGGACATCGACCCCAAGACCGGCAAGAAGACGGCGGCCGGCGCGCCGGGATCGCTGCATGTCTGGGCTTACCGCGATCGTCCGGTCTATCTGTGCGGCCGCGACAAGAAGCCCGGCGACATGGAATGCGATTCCTGGGGCGAGTTCAGTGGCGTGCGCAACGGCTACAAGGCGTTCTGGTTGCGCGACGATTTCGGCCGCAGTTCGATTTGATTTTGGGAGAGATCCAATGAACCAACAAACTCCTTATAAAGCGTGGGCCTCTCGCAAAGCATGGCTGGCCGCGGGTGTCGCCATGGGCCTGGTGACAGGCGCGGGTGTTGCGTCGGCGGACGACGAGCTGAAGGACCGCAAGATCGGCTTCACCATGGTCAACAAGGCGGTGGCCGTGTACCAGACCGCCGACGGTAAGGCCGAGTGCCCCAACGGCCTCAATGACGGTCCGCGTGAGCAGTTCGACAAACTGTATCCGCGCGACGGCACCGAGCGCACGCTGCTGGAAACCCAGCTCGAGCGCGAAGGCGAGATCTGGAACCCGGGCACGGGTCCGGAAAAACTGCCGTTCTATGCCGTCAGCGGCAATACCGGCATCGGCCTCAATCTCGACGGCAAGGTCGGGCCCAACGATTTCACCAGTCCGACCGGCGAGAAGGGCATCGACAACCAGATGTACCGGGCCGTTGGCTGTGTGGCGAGCTACC
>CANJOI010000170.1 GCA_947475365.1 Fidelibacterota bacterium
GAGATACAGCACCGCCCATTTTTTCGGGTCGGCGGTGCGGCCCAGCACCTTGGTAAGGCTCGACCACGACAGACCGACCTTGAAGACCGCGTTCTTGAGATGACACACGGCCAAGCGCGCGGTGCCGAGGTCCACATCCTGTTCCTGCGGGTGTTGCAGGACCAAAAGGCAAATGCGGTTGTCGACCGGCGTGATGGACGCGCAGATACACAGGGCCTGAGATTTCAGGCACTGCGGGCAAGCGGGGGAAGGAGAAGCCTCGGACATGGCCCGAGGCTTAGAGCATTAAGGTGGGAAAGGCTACTGCGCCTGGTTGGCTTGGTCGGCCTTCGGGGCCGGATTGTCCTGGGCCAGGGCGCCGTTGATGCGGCGGTCGAAGGTCTGGAAGATACCAAGGCGCGCGTCGTCGTTCTGCGCGGCCTTCATCTGGGCGCGGCAGTCGGCGCGTTCCAGGGAGCGCAGGCGGGGACTGTCGCAAATCTGGCTGTAAGCCGGCGGGGTTGCGGCCTGAGCCGCGGCGGCGAAACCAACACTCAACACGACACTGGTCACGAGAAACAGGGCACGCACGGCGGTCTTCCTTTTGTTCTTTGTCGTTCTTCCCGGGCGCGGGTTTCTAAAAGACGGCCGATCCCGCATCAACCTGCGGGGCGATATAGGCAGCCTTGCGCGGGCGTCAATGCCGCGAAAGTGATAATTATTCGAGGCTGTTACTTGGAGCGATTACTTGCCGTTAAGCAAGTTCGACGGCGAATACTGGTCCGTCAGGATGCGCGTGCTCTCGGGCCAGTCGCGGACCTTGGACGGCACGTCCATGAGCCACGCCGGTGTGAACCCGCGTTTGGCGAACTCCGGCGCCAGCGTCTCGGCGTTCTGATGGATGGTCATGAGGTCGGTGAGCTTGCCCGGCTGCGCCCAAATGATGCGGTTGGCCATCTTCAGATTGTAGAACTCACCGAACACGGCGGCGTAGGTGGCGGATTCATAAGGGTAGAGGCTGCTGCTGGAGAAGGTGTTGGCCGCGAGCACGCCTTCGGGCGTCAGGATGCCCTTCACCTCGGTCAGGAACTCCTTGGTCAGGAGATGCTCCGGGATGTAGTCGTCCTCGAAGGCGTCCAGCATCACCAGGTCGTAGCGCTCACCCTTCGCCAGGGCGCGCTTGATGAACACCCGGCCGTCCTCGACCGCGATATGGAGCTTGGGGCCGGTTTCGAACTTGAAGAACTGTGTGGCGACCTTCACCACCGCCGGGTCCAATTCGACCACGGTGATGTCGGCCTCAGGCGCCATGCCGCGCAGATTGGTCGGCAACGTGCCGCCGCCCAGGCCCACGATCAGGACCCGTTTAGGATGCGGATTGAGGGCCAGGGAGCCCAGCATCATCTTGGCGTAGGGGAAGACCAGCTCGTACGGATTGGTCATGTTAATGCACGTCTGGCGATGCCCGCCGGCGAAGCGGCGGAAGGTCAGGCAGCGCAGGTCGTCATCATCGGTGACGAAGATGTTGCGGTAGATCGAGCGTTCCGAGTGGATCGTCTTGAGCAGCGCCTGGGCCGGCGCCGCGGTCAGCGCAAGCGCGGCGATAACGATCAGCGACAGGAGTCTCATGCGGCCTCCGGTGCGGGCGATGTTTTGGAGATCGTGAAGGCGAGCGCGGCCATGGCGGCGGTGACGCCGAACAGCAGCCATAGAATCTCGTTCACCTCGAAAATCAGTACAAAATAGAACGACGTGAGCAAGGTACCCGCGGCGCTGAAGAAGGTGGAGAAGAAATACTGCAATCCGGCGTAGAACCCGGCCTTCTGCACGTCCTTGATCAGGAGCTTGATGGCCACCGGCGATACGCAGCCGCAGACCATGGCGGGCAGAAAGAACAAGACCAGACTGGCCAGGAGGGCGCCGGTGCGCGGGTCGTCGGTGATGGTGAAGATGCTGTCCAGAACCGGGATCGCCGCAACCATGATCGGCAGCAGCAGGATGCCGGAGACCAGGTGCAGCAGGGCGAGGCGGCCCAGGCTGGGGGACAGCAGGGAAATGCGCCCGCCCACCAGATAGCCCACCGACAAAGCCACCATGAAGACGGTGATCACCGCCCCCCAGACGTAAATGCTGCTGCCGAAGGTGGGGGCGAGGATGCGCCCCGACAGCAGTTCCAGGGCCATGACCAGGAACCCCGACCAGCAGCTGACCGCCAAAACCGCGAATGTTCTCATGATGCTGGCCGCTTCCCCCAAATGACGCCCCCGGCATACATGTGCCCTGGGTCAAAGTCACCTAGGCATGGGGAGGGCGTGATAACGGTCGCGCGAGGCGTGTGGTGTTATGGGACAAATTATCATAATATCAAGGCACTAGCGCTTTTCGGTGGGGGCTATGCTCACGGTGGCGTTTGCGATGCGGTGCGCACAGTGTATGTGTACCCGCAAAACGGGGTCCTTAAGCCTCCCGGAGGTCGTTGAGATGAAGGTTTTGCTCGCCCAGCCGCGCGGGTTTTGCGCCGGTGTGGTTCGCGCTGTGGAGATCGTGGAACTGGCCCTGAAAAAGTACGGGCCGCCGGTCTATGTGCGCCATGAGATCGTGCACAACAAGCGCGTGGTTGAAGATCTGCGCGCCAAGGGTGCCGTGTTTGTGGACGAGGTCGATGATATCCCCTCGGGCGCCATCACCATCTTTTCCGCGCATGGCGTGTCGCGCGTGGTGGTCAAGGACGCGGCCGGCCGCGGCCTGGAAGTGATCGACGCCACCTGTCCGCTGGTCGCCAAGGTCCATACCGAAGGCCAGCGCTACGCTGCGTCCGGCCATGAAGTTGTGCTGATCGGCCATGCGGGGCATGCCGAAGTGGAGGGCACCCTCGGCCAGATCGACGGCAAGGTGCATCTCGTGGGCGACGTTAGCGATGTCGCCAAGATCGATGTGGCCGATACGACTAAGCTTTCTTACGTCACCCAGACCACGCTCTCGGTCGACGACACCCGCGACATCATCGCCGCGCTCAAGAAGCGCTTCCCGGCGATCCATGGGCCGGACGTGAAGGACATCTGCTACGCCACTCAGAACCGCCAGCAAGCCGTGCGCGAACTGGCGGCCAAGGCCGACGTGATCCTGGTGCTGGGCGCCAAGAACAGCTCCAACTCAAACCGCCTGCGCGAAATCGGCGATGACCAGAACGTTCCCAGCTACCTGATCGACGACGCCGAAGGCCTGCAACCCGAATGGCTGGTGGGCAAGAACGTGGTCGGCATCACGGCCGGCGCTTCGGCGCCCGAAGCGCTGGTGGACGAGCTGATCGCCAAATTGCGGACGCTGGCCGAGATCCAGGTTGAGATGCTCGACGGCGTCACCGAAAACATCCACTTCAAGCTGCCGCACCAGCTGCGCAGCGTCGCCGCCGCAGCCCAATAACAAAAACAAGAAAGCGATCCCCCATGGCCGTCCCGGTTATCCAGCAGCTGCGCGTTGGCGCCTACATCATGAAGCAGAAGGTGCTGGGGAATACGCGCTATCCCCTGGTGCTGATGCTGGAACCGCTGTTCCGCTGCAACCTGGCCTGCGCCGGCTGCGGCAAGATCGATTATCCGGACGAGATTCTGAACAAGCGCCTGACCCCGGAAGAATGCTTCCAGGCGGTCGATGAATGCGGCGCGCCGGTCGTCTCGATCCCCGGCGGAGAGCCGCTGCTGCACAAGGAGATCGTGCAGATCGTCGAGGGCATCGTCGCCCGCAAGAAGTTCGTCTACCTCTGCACCAATGCCCTCCTGCTGAAAAAGAAGATCGACCAGTTCACGCCCAGCCCGTACCTGACGTTCTCGGTGCACCTGGACGGCCTGAAGCAGGAGCACGATCATTCCGTGAGCCAGGACGGCGTCTATGAGCGCGCCGAGGAAGCCATCAGGGAAGCGGTCGCGCGCGGTTTCCGCGTCACCATCAACTGCACCCTGTTCAATTCGAACGCGGTGCCGGAGCGCGTGGCGCAGTTCTTCGACCATGTCGCCACTCTCGGCGTCGAAGGCGTCACGGTGTCACCGGGCTATGCTTACGAGCGCGCGCCGGTGCAGGACCACTTCCTGTCGCGCCGCCAGACCAAGGAGTTGTTCCGCAAGATCTTCCGTATCGGCAAGACCGGCGGGCGCAAATGGAAGTTCAACCAGTCGAGCATGTACCTGGACTTCCTGGCGGGCAACCAGAGCTACCATTGCACGCCGTGGGGCAATCCCACCCGCAATGTCTTCGGTTGGCAGCGCCCGTGCTACCTGGTGGGCGAAGGCTACGCCAAGACCTTCGGCGAGCTGATGTCCACCACCGACTGGGATTCCTACGGCGTCGGCAATTACGAGAAATGCGCCAACTGCATGGTGCATTCCGGCTTCGAACCCTCGGCGGTGATCGACACCGTCAAGCATCCCTTGCGCGCGCTGAAGGTGATGCTGCGGGGGCCCGACACCGAGGCGCCGATGGCGGCGGAAATCCCGCTCGAGAACCAGCGGCCGGCGCAGTATGTGTTCGAGAAGCAGGTCAAAGGCTTCGTCGACGAGATCCACTCACATAAGGCCGAACAGCCCGCCCGCGCCAAGGCGAGCTAACGCCTCCAGCTTGCTCATCGCCGTCGCGGTCCGCCCGCCCAGGCGGACCAGTTCCGGAATCTGCCACGGGTGCGTGAGCGCCCCCCAGGCCGCCTTGCCCACCCGCAGGCGGCCGGCATTGTCCACGGATTTGAGTGCGATGGATGGGACCGTATCGGCGGCGGTATCCGCCACCACACGCAGCGCCGCGAACGGCAGACCGTGCACCGCCGCGGTTTCGGCGATGCCGTAGCTTTCCATATCCGCCGCCGGCGCCCCGGTCACGGCGAACACCGCTGCTTTCATGGCGGCGGTCGACAGCACATGGGGCGCATGGGCCAACAGGCTGGGTGTTTCCTTCATGAGGCTCGCCAGGCGCTTGGTCCAGGCGAGATCGCAGCTGAGCTTTCTCTGGCCTCTGATCTCCGCCGGGATCACGACAGCGCCGGCTCCGACGGCGGGATTGAGGCCGCCGGCGAGACCGAAGCTCAACAACGCCGTGGCGCCCGCGGCGATCATCTTCTCGGCGGCGCGATGGGCCGCGCTGGGATCAAGCCCGGCGTAATCCACCATCAGCGAAGGGGAGACAAACCGCTCCAGCAGCTTCGCCTCCATGGCGATGCCGGTGATGATGCCGAGCTTGGTCATTGGTCTCTGCCGGAACCCATGGGCGCGAGACTACACCGCCGCGCTAGGGCGTAAAACAGTGCGGCACGAACCGGGACGTGTTTCCGGTAATCAGGGTGTTGCTTTCGCGGATGCCGATGCCGCGGCTCTCATCGCCGACGATCCAGCTGCCGATCACGGCATGCACAGGCCCGCGCGCGGTCGTGGCCTGTGCCAGGGGCACGGCCTCTTGATAGATATAGCCTTCCTGGCCGTAGGGGCCGTCCACGTGGTCCAAGGGCGCGCCGGTGATTTCGCCGGCGGCGTCGAGGTCGGCGATGGACACATTGGCGCCTTCGCGTCCCAGCTTGGGTTTGGCCACCACGCGCAAGGGCCGTTTGAAGGCATGGCGGTCCGCGTGAGCCTCGCACAGCAGGGCGTGACCGGGATTGAGGCGCCACAGCACCGGCAGGATCGCCTTGTTGGACAGCAACATTTTCCACGCCGGTTCGATGACCCGGACGATGCCGGCGTCGGTGAGCGCCAGGAGCTTTTCTCCGAAGTCGTCGGCCAGCAGCCATTCCCATGGCTGCAGCTTGAACAGCCCGGCGATGGGCTGATCCTCGGTGTCCACAAACCAGCCTGTAACCCCGCTCCCGCGCGTGACCGGCGCGCCGGTTTCAGCCCAGCCCACCCGGTCCGCCGCCAGCGTTTTGGCGCGAAAGCCGGCTTCGAGCGCGACCTCTGCCAGATAAGCGATGGTGCCCCGGTCTTCGGGGATATCGGCGGCGATGAGATGCAGCGTGTTCAGTTCCTCGCGCCGTTCGCTTTCCATCGGGACTCCGCGCGCTTGCCAGCGCAGGCGAATCTCCTGGAAACGGGCGACCAGAGCCTCATGCAGCGAATTGAACTGGTCGCGGTCGGGAAAGACCGTCTGCAGCCACTGCCACTGCATCACCGCGGCCTCATACAGGCCGGTGGGCGTGTCGGCGTTGTACTCCAGCATCTTGATGTCGCCGTTGCCCGGTATCGCCAGGTCGAAGCGGCCATAAAGGCTCAGGTCCTCGTCTTCACGCCGGGCCCATGACGCGGCCACCAGGCCGGCCTGCGCCGGTGTGAGGCCGAAGGGGGTGAACTCTTTCTCGGCAATGATATGCGCCACGGCGTCCAGGCACATGGCGTGCAGTTCCGCGGTGGCGGCCTCGATGTCGTCGACCTCCGCGGCCGACAGTTGCCAATAGGCGCTTTCATCCCAATACGGTTGCGGCCCGCCGCCCGGTGCTTCCGCCGTGTGCCAGTCGAACCCGAGCTCTTCCGCCGCGGATTGCCAGTCGCGGAGCGGCGTGATGGCGACGCGCTCCATTTACGACGCCGCGCCGAAGCGCGCGGAGGAACTGCCGAAGCCGCCGCGGGATACGGTGGCGGTGCGTGTGCCGATGTCGCCGCCGGCGGTCACCGGCGCGCGCACCGTGGTGGTGCCGCCCGCCGATGGCGTGGCCGGCATTCCCAAACGCCTGTCGGTGGTGTTGGCGTAGCCCTGGCTGTCGGTATAGACCGGCCGCGATCCGAAGCCGTAACCGCCCCCGCCCAGCATGCGGCCCATCATGAAGCCCATCATCATGGGCATGAAGTAGCTGCCGCCGGAGGAGGTGCGCACTTCCTCGCACTCCTTGTTTTCGGTCCGGCATTGTTCGGCGTTGGTATAACGCGGGGCCTTTTCGCGATGTTCGGTGATGGCCTGGTTGCGGGCGGCTTCACAGGCCGCAGGATCGGCATCCGACGCGCAGGCTTCGATCGAGGAATAGATTTTCACATCCTGCTCGCCGACCTTTTGCTCAGTAGCGGGCTGCTCGGTCGCGGCCTGCTGGCCCGGATCGCAGGCGGCGATCGGCAGGGCGAGGATGACGACGCCCGCACCGCGCAGGACCGAAGCGACATAGCGTGATTTTCTGATTTTCGATTTTTTCATGGGCCTATCCTGCGATGGCGCCGGCATTGAGAATGCCGACGGCGATGGAGAAGGCCGCACCGGCGATGCCGTAGCTGACCTGGTCGCTCTCGATCTGCCGGCGGTAGTCCGGCAAGACCAGGGAGACGACCACATAGGCCGCCACCTGCATCGCCACACCCGCCGCGCCCCAGGCCAGCAGCTCCAAGACGACGAAGGTGGATGAGGCTACCCCGAACACCGTCAGGGCGAGGCCAATGACCGCGCCGCCCAGACTGAGGGCGGCCGCGCGGTTGCCGCCGCGGATCAGGCGCACTTCCTGCAACGGCGTGATCATCACATAGGCGGCGGTCGCGCTTAGCAACAGCGCCAGCGAGGTGCCGAGGAAAGCGGCATAGAGTCCAAAATTCGCGAACATGCCGTAGCCTCCGGCGGGGCAAAAGACAGAGGCGCACACATTAGGCGGTCTTCCTGCGCCACAGCAGTCTTTTGTGCCGCCGGGGAGCCTCCCTTCACGGGATCGTGCTTTCGAAGCCGCGGTCTTGTTACTTTTTCTTGACGCGCGGCTTTGGCTTTGCCGGCGCGGCGGAAGCCGCATCGTAGATTTTTTGCAGCTTCTTGGGCGCCTGGAGACGCCAGGCGCGCTCGAGGCGCACGGTGAGTTCTTTCTTCGAGATCTTGTTGAGACGCACCAGAAGGCCCGGCCAGCCTTTGTAGTGATCGGTTTCGTAGTAGATCCCGGGCGCGGAGGCGAACAGCATCTCCTTGTCCTCCATGGCGCAGCGTAAGGAAAGGGTGTTGGGGTCTTTGAGGGAGCACAGGTATTTTCCCTGCACTTTGACCGACAGATTGCCGTAGGACGTGCTCTGCTCGATGCCCGGAAGATGCGCGGCGGCGGCGAGGACTTTTGCCAGAGCTTTGTCCAAGCCGCTTGGCATGCTCACATCCCGTAGCGGACGGTTTTGGTGTTGCTGGCC
>CANJOI010000171.1 GCA_947475365.1 Fidelibacterota bacterium
CGCGCCAACTGGGTTTCCAGAAGGGTGCGCTTCTTGCCGTCATCCGCCGGGAACAGAACCTTGAACTGCTCGCGCGGACCATCGTTGAAGCCCTGCGGGCACTCGGCCTTGCTGTCCTTGGTCTGGTACAGGGCCCAGTGATAGTCGGTCAGCACGTAGCCGATGGTGCCGTTGCGAATCACTTGGCTGCTTTCATCCGCGAGCGCGGCGCCGGCAAACCCACCAACGGTCAGCGCCGCAAACAGCGCACCGAATTTAACTGCATGTTTCATGGCATCGCTCTCCCTGAGCAGAAGTCTGTTAGCCGGCGTTGGTACGGAAATCGTCGCGCAACCAGAAAGCCTTGAAGCCGTTGCGGTGGCCGTTGAACTCGCCCCAGGCGTCGCCGCCGACGTCGCCCGGCTTCTTGTCGTTGCCGAACAGGTAGACCGGACGGCCACGATAAGCCCAGACGCGCAGAGCACCCGCCTCGCCCGGCTTCGCGAATTTCCCGGTCTTGGGGTTAATGTCGACAGTGGTCCAGGCGCGGTTTTCGCTCTTGGCATTCGCCTCGGCGATCACATAGGGGAAGGTTTTGTTGCACACATCCACGTCGCCGCCGCCGCAGATGGCGAGGCGGTAGGCCTGCGGCGAAGTCGGGTGGTCGCAGGCCAGTTCGTCAATGGCGTCGTCACCACAGTTATAGATGTAGAGCGTGCGGCCGTTCTTGTCGGCCAGCACTTCCCCGGCGCGCGTGGCCTGCACGGTGAAGCCCTTCGGCGCCGCCGGCTCAGTCTGGGTGAATACATTGTGCCAGCCGGGAATGTCGCCGCCTTCGTAGCTACGGAATTTTTCGTCCGAGATCCGGGTGTAGAGCGGCTTTTTGCGGAACGCCCACTGTTTAATGCCGGGGGCGCGCTCAATCACCGTCCAGTCGCCCAGGGCAACCGCGTTCTCGGCCGCGAGCATCGGCGCCCATTCGTTGAGGCAGGCGCCGGTGCAGGCCGACTTGGTCGCTGTGTCCTTGTCGTAGGTGTAGACCGAATATCCGATTGAGGTGGCAAGGAAGCGGCCCTTGGCCACCGAATACACACCGAACTGCGCCGGGATATTGGGCGCCGGGCTCACGGGCTCACGATAAGCCGGGGAGTCACCGCCGGCCTTGCGGCGGGTACCGCCGCGCGTGTCGCCAGGCACTTCGTCCAGCACCGAGGTGTAGAGGGCAAAGCCGTCATAAGCCCACTGCTTTTTGCCGTCCTTGCGATCGACGATGGTCCACTTGCCGACCGCCTTGTCGTCCGCCGAAGCGTAAACCGCGGGCCATTCCTGGAGGCACGAGGGGCGGGTTTCGACTTCCGGCAGCGTGTAGCCGCCCGGATACGGGCTCATCAGGCCGGCGTTGACCTTATAGACGGTGTCGTCGCAGGTCGGCTTGTTCTTCTGCTCGCCGACGTCGCCATTGCGGATCGACTTGATCGGCCACTTGTAGAGGGTCTTGCCCTTGGAATCGGCGAACACCGGACCTTCAAGCTCGGTGACGATCACCTGGAAGCCGGGCGGCAGCGGCGCCTTTACGTAGTCTTCCATCAGCCGCTTTTCCGCGGCGTGAGCGCCACTTAGGGCGAAGCCACACCCTGCGACCACGCCCGCAACCAAACCAACCAGCTTGCCCAGTGTTCTCATAATTCCATCCTTTTTCCGTTCGCGCGGCGCCTTCCCCTCAAGGCGGCCCCGCCCTCCGCTTCGTCTTTCGCTCCGGTCAGGCATGCGCCCGGAGAGGGATATTTCCTCTCCGGGCGAAGCGCTTTCCGGCGATGGAAACCCTTAGACCAGGATTTCCGACACGTCCTTCGACGTGTTGTTGCTCTTGGTGCCCCACGACGGGATATCGAGGCCCATCGTGCGCATGCAGGTCAGGCCGAGACGCGTACCGGCGGTGCCGGCGCCGTCGATGTGCAGACCGGTCTTGATCTTCCCGCCGGCGCGGCCCGCGGTGAACATCGCCATGCCGTCCAGCGAGTGGACACGGGCATAACCGTGGTCGCTGTTGGCGTAGATCAGCACGTTGTCGAGCAGGGTGCCGTCGCCTTCCTTTACTTTGGTGAAGGCATCGACGAAGTACGCCCAGCTCTCCATCGAACGGCGGGTGAACCAGGACGCGGTCGGCTGGTAGCCCAGCGCATCGTCCACGCGCTCTTCGTGGGTGCAAGTGTGGTGCGGCTTCTCGTAGCCGGCCTTGGTGGTGTTCGATGACGAGTTCGAATAGCTCATGTTGAACACGCGGGTCTGGTCGCAGGCCACGGCCATAACCATCAGGTCGGTCATCATCTTGTGGCGTTCGGCGATCTGCGCGGCTTCGCCACCCAGCTTCGGGTCTTCCTTGAGCGCCTTCGGGGACACGCACGAAGCAATCGGCTCCGGCTTGGTGAGCTGCTGTTCGAACTGACGCTCGAGGTGACGCAGGCCGGTGAAATACTGGTCGAGGCGGGCCTTGTCGTCGGCGCCCAGCTTCGCGTTCAGTTCCTTCACTTCATCCATTACGCCCGACAGCGCGCTCTTGCGCACCATGACCTTGGGGTTCGGCGTGAAGCTCGCCGCATTCGGATCCTGGAAGTCCGGGCCGAACAGGCGCGTGTAGAACGCCATCGGCGAGAATTCCGGCGCGTTCGGCGAATTGGCGTTTTCGTAGGAAAACGTCGAGCGCACGTCGCCGGTAGCGGTGGCGGTCAAGGTCTTGAAGCGCGTGGTGCGGCCGATCTGGTTGGCCACGGTCACGTCGAGCGTCTCGCCCGGCTTGTCGGTCTGGTTAGACGGCGCGATACCGGTGCGACCGATGATCCAGCCGGTGTAGTGGCACAGGTTCTCGTAGGTGTCGCGGAACGCCGTGAAGTTGGTCAGCACGTTGATGTGCTTCTGGATGCCCTTCAGGGATTCCATTTCCTCGGTGATTTCCCAGTTCGCGCCGGTCTTCTTGGGCACGAAGATGGACTTGGTCATGCCAAGGCCCCAGAACCAGGTGCCGAAACGCACGGGCATGGCGCGGCCGTCGGCCAGGGCGGTGCCGTTGCCGTTGAGGAACACGTTGAGCAGCGGCAAGCCGACGGTGACGGCGCTGCCGTTCAACATTCCGCGCAGGACGCGACGTCTATTGAGACCATTCATGGTTCTTCTCCTTTACTTCGCAGGGGTGGTCGCCGCGGCGTCGGCGCTGGCCGACTTCACCGGGGCTTGAGCCGGCGCATCCGAGGACACTTCGCCGAAAGCGTGGCTCAGGGTGATGGTGCGGAGCAGGTCAGGCAGGCGATAGCCCTGCTCGGTAAAGCGGGCGTTGACCCACTTCAAGGTTTCGTCCGACTTGGAGGCGCCGCCGGTGCCGTAGGCGAACACACGCTTCACCAGGCAGCTGGTCAGAGCCGGGTGGTCGTGCAGCGCCTTGCCGAGGCCCACAGCGTCCTTGAACTCCACGCCGTCCAGGCTGCCGCTGGCGTCAATCGGGTTGCCCTTCTCGTTCTCGCGGAAGCGCCCGGCGCCGTCGAAGTTCTCAAGCGCGAGGCCCATCGGGTCGGTGATCTTGTGGCAGCCCGCGCACACCGGGTTCGTGCGGTGCGCGTTGATGCGGTCGCGGGCGGTCTTGTAGTTGGAGTTCGGGTTCTCGACGATCGAGAAATCCACGTTCGCGGGCGGACGCGGCACCGGCTGGCATAGCAGCACTTCGCGCAGCGCCTTGCCGCGCAAGGTGGCGGAGCTGCGGCCCGGATGCGAATGCACCGCGAGGAAGCTGATTTGCGTCAGCAGGCCGGAGCGCGGGCTATCCGCCGGGAACTCATACGGCGCCCAGGTGCGGGTGGACGGCAGGCGATAGAGCGCCGCCAGCGACGGTGACATGTATGTCTCGCGCGTGGTGTAGAGGTCGCGGTAGTCCTTGTTCTTGGTGATCAGCTGGTCGATCACGGTGCGCAGGGTCTGCTCGCGCGCGTCGCCGGTGGTCACGCCGGTGAACGACGGATAGACCATCGGGTCCTTGGCCAGATTGTTGAAGTCGTCGAACGCGAACATGTCATCGAAGAAGGCGCGCATGCCGGTTTCGAGACGCGGGCTCGCCAGCATCATGTTGACGATACGGGCCTTGCCCTTGTCGGTGAGGATCTCGCCGCTATCGGCGGCCTTCAGCATGGCGTCGTCCGGCGCCGCGTTCCAGAGGAAGAACGAGAGGCGCGACGCGAGCGAGTAGGCATCCAGGCGCAGATGGCCGGGGCGCTTCGGATCGGGTTCGGAGGTCTCGGCGATATAGAGCACGTTCGGGCTCACCAGCATGGCTTCGATCGCCACGGCGAGACCGGCGTAGAAATCCTTCAGCTTGTCGGCGGACACCGAGGCCTGCTCGACCAGCTCATTGACCTTTGCCGGCTTCATGGGCTGGCGGTACAGCAGGCGGCCGATATCGGCCAGGAACTTGCCGGCGCAGGCCTTGTCCGCGGCTTTTTCGTCGGCCGGCTTGCACATGATCAGGAAGTCGCGGCGCTCGGGCTTCACGACCATGCCCGCGACCAGCGCCGCGGTCTTCTGGAACAGCTCGAGTTGGCTGTCGGTCACACCCGCGCGGGCGGTTCCGTTGGCCAGCAGTCCGTCGGTGCGCTGCACCGGCGCGAAATGGGTTTCGGGCTTAATGTCCGGGCCGAACACATAGGCGAGCGTGTTGAGATACTGCTCCTGCGTCATCAGACGCAGGCGGCGCGGGCCGGCTTCAGCCTCGGGTTCCTTGGTCGCGGTTACCTTCGCGGCTTTAGCGGCGGCCGGCGCGGCGGCATGCGTTCCCGTGCCGGGACCGGAGCAGCTTGCCAGCGCAAACGCGGCGACGAGGCCCATGGCGCTGCCGCGCAGAACCTGTTTGAGTTTTCCGGACGTCGTAAACAGCCGCACTTGCTCTCTCCCTTAGTTCGTTTCTTGCCGCCGATTTTCACGGTGACGCGCCGCCGATTGCCCCTCCATGATCCAGATCAATCCTCATCTGGATCAAGACCATCTAGACCGAAGGCAACCCGTGACGTCGTCGCCAATCAGGCGGAACGTGGCTCCGCGCCAACGGAGCAATCTCGCAATTCTTAACGATTCTAAATATACTACTCCGGCGCGGTAAGATCACTATTTTATTGCAAAAACGAACGGTTAGGCGACCTAAACCAAGGTGGGGGTAGCGGCTCAACCGCCCGGAAATTGCTGCGCTGCAGCGGCATCAAAAGGGCTTCGCGTCAGCGATTTAATTGACCAAGCTTGCCTGTACGACCGCACCTGCTCACAGCCCGCCGCCTCTGGAGGCGTACAGCCACCGCGCAACTTTGTGACCCGCTCTCGAAGGTTTGTTGACCGCCCGGACGATCATCCCGTTCTGGAGCGCTCAGGATGACTGTCAGGCCCCGCTTTGTGGCCGCCCGAGTCTCCCGTCTTGCAGAGACAAGAAAGGCCGGGAATTACTTCCCGGCCTTTACTTTGAGAAACGCTATGACGATTCAAGCTACATCTTGAAGCGCACGCCCAAGCGGAACGTGCGGCCTTCGTCGGCATTGGTGTTCTGGTAATAGCCGGCGCTGGTCGTGCCGTACTTGAGCGGCTGCAGCACGTTGAAGACATTGTCCACCACGAAGAAGGCCGTGGTGCCGATGTTTTCGAAAGTGTAGCTCAGGTTGAGATCGAACGTCTTGACGCCGTCGATATGGTTCAGGTTGACAGTCTGTGCGTTCGCGGTCGAGACCGGGCAGCCCGAAGTGCAGACGATGGCCGTCTTGCTGTAGACCGTCGCTCCCACGCCGCGCATCGTGACCGTTCCGGACAACGTCGGGCTGGTGTAACCCAGCGACACGATATACCGGAAATCCTCGGTCGAGAGCGGCGGAGGGTTGACCCCGATGGTAGCGCCGACGCCAGCGCCCTGCTGCACGATGCCGTCCAGGTCAACGCTGTTGAGTTTCAGGACCTTTGTCGCGAGGCCGCGGAGCTGAAGATTGCCGTCCCAATCAGCGTCGACAATCGAGAGCGGCATGTTGTAGCTGGCCTCGAAGTCGATGCCCTGCGCGCTCTGGGAAATCAGATTGCGGGACAGGTTGTTGACCTGGCGGATGAGGCCAAGCGTCTGGCCGGGGGCCGGCGCATCGCGGAGGATCAGGCCGCAGACCGAGGTATCACCGGCGTAGCAATTGTCGATGATCCGCTGTGCGCCCAGCTGCGCCAGGGCGCCGGCGATGTCGATGTTGTAGTAATCGACCGACGCGCCGAATCCCGGGAAGAACTTGGGTTGAAGCACGATGCCCAGGCCCGTGGTGTCGGCAACTTCGGGCTTGAGGCTCAAGTTACCGGCGGTGTTGGTCAGGATTGCGTAGGTCTCATTACGGAACCGGTCGATCGAGGTACCGGTGCCGGTGGTGCCGCCGCTGAACAAATCGCCGATGTTCGGCGCACGGATGTCCCGGGACCGCGTCGCGCGGAACGTGATGTCGTCGATGGGGTTGTAGGTGGCGCCGATCTTCCAGGTGGTGACATAGCCCGAGACGCTGTAGTCGGTCGCGCGTACCGCGGCGTTCAGGTCAAACGACCGCGCCCAGGCGGTGTCACGCGCCAACGGCACCACGGTTTCGAAGGCGCCTTCCGTCACCGAATATTCGCCGATCGTGGCCTTGTAGTTGCCCGCGAAGAACAGGCTCGCCTGGTCGTCCGCGGTGGTGAAGCCCGTGGCCGATTCCTTGCGGTGCTCGGCGCTGATCGCCACCGACACCGGACCCGCCCAGGTCGAGAACGGGTTGCCGGTGATGCTGCCTTCGAAAGTGTCCAGCTTCATGCGCGTGAACAGGTAGCCCGTGCCAAAGGAGTACGGGTAGGCGCCCTCGGTGAGAACGTTCACGCCGATGCCCATCACGTTGATCGGTTTACAGGCGGTGTTCGGGTTGGTCAGCGCGATGCGACAGACAATCTGTCCGTTCGCGTTGGTGACCGCGTCCACGGCGTCGAGGTAGCGCGGCACAATCGGGTTGTTGGTCGAGCGCGCGGAAATATGCGTGGTGCTGCGCGAATAAGAACCGCCCCACTTCCAGTTGGTGTCCGCCATGTCGAAGTTGCCTTCGAGGCCGGCCATGATCCTGCGGAAAGTGCGGACGTTGTCCGCACCCATGTTGTGCTCGTTGAAGTCGCCATTCCACGTGCCCAAGGTAAGCGTGGTGAGCTTGAGCGCCGTCATCTGCGTCCTGACAGACGCCGGGATGAACGGGTTGTCGGCCTTGATGGTCAGGTTGCCCAGGCGGAAATACGGCACGCCGATATGGTTGTCGGAATGCGCCGTTGACCACTGCAGCTCGGCGAAGGCCTGGACGTTATCGGTGAGATCGTAGCTGGTGCGCGTGAAGATCGTCTCACGCTGCAGCATAAGGTTCAGCTGGAGCTGGCCGTTGAGGCGCGAGGTCTGCCAGTCGCCGCCCTGCATATACTGGGAGCTGACGATGTTGCCGTACTTGAACTGCGCCGGCGTGCCGCCCTGGAGGAACACGGTGCCCTTAAGGGGGCCCGCGGTGATGATGCCGCCCGGGGTCGCGGTGGCGAGGCCGACCTGATCGAGCGCCAGGTACTGCGGAACGCTGGTGCTCAATCCCGCGGCCGTGCCGTACGCCGGGTTGATCACCCAGTTGTAGGTGTTGTCATAGACGTTCTTGCGGATGATGGCGTGAGTGATCGGGTCGGCCGAGGAATGTTCGGCGTTGATCAGGAAGTGGCCGCGGCCGCCGGCGAAGGCCGTGCCGGCGGTCATGTCCACCTTGTAGTTGGCGCCGTCGCCATAGGTCGTGATGCCGCCCTGGACACTGCCCTTGAGGCCGACATACTCCTTGTCGAGCACGAAGTTGATGACACCGGCCAGCGCATCAGAACCGTAGACGGCCGAGGCGCCGCCGGTCACCACGTCGATCCGGCTGATGAGGCCGTTCGGCATGATGTTGAGGTCAACCGCGCTGCCGAGCAGCGAGCCGCCGAGGCCGCCGAGGTTCGAGCCGACCACGCGCTTGCCGTCGATCAGCACC
>CANJOI010000172.1 GCA_947475365.1 Fidelibacterota bacterium
GCACGCTCCCGGCAATCAACGCCTGGGGACACGCAACGGTTGCCGATTTAGGAAGCTGGAAAGGGATGAAAGCGGAGGAGCGCTATTAGCGCTATTTCTGCTCGGTGCAGGAGAGCACTTCGACCGGCTTTTCGATTTTGATCTCGTTGAGATCGGAATGCGCCACTTTGCACACTTCGAGATGTTTACCCGGAAGCACATTCACATTGCAGGTCTGGGTGCGGGTTTCGCGTTGCCCGTTGAAGACGTACGAGAAGGCGTTCTTGAGGACACACACCTCTTTCTTCGTCGCGGTGCTGTACACGGTCATTGAGTGATCACCGACCTCGACCGCGAATGTGGCGGCGTGGGCCGTGCCGATCGCGAAGGCGGCGAAGACGGCGGCCAGTGCGTATTTCATAAATTAAGGTCCTTCAAAGCCTGAGGTCAACCAACGCCCAATTTTCGCAGAACCGGCACGCGTTTTTCCATGAATTGCCTGTAATTGCTCGCCACGTCGCCCTGAACTTGGGAGCCGAACAGGCGCCGCAGGAACGCGCCGGGGTCTTCGCCCTTCTGATTGGCCAGGAAGAACAACTGCTCTATGCGGTGAAGGGCGACGCCGCCGCCGGTCACCGGCGAGGCGGCAGAGTGTATCACATCGACCGTTTGCGCGGCCTCCCATATCGCCGCGTTGAGGCTGTCCGCGGCGGCTTTGCGGGCTTCGTAGCCCGCTTCGCGCAGCGCCGGGTCGGCGCCGCCCCGGGCGGCGATCAACACCGTGACTTCCAGAACTTCCGCCGGAGTCAGGCCCGTGCACGCCGGATCGGCTAGGAGTTCCGCGATGCTCGCGGATCGCACCTTTTCCAGCGCGCTCAACACCGGGCCGGCGTGTTCGGGTTTCACCGTGACCTTTCCCAGCGACGAGAAACCCGTGATTTTGTCGATCCCCTCGGGCCCTTCGGCGGTCGCGAACCGGGTCGCGGCCAGCAGCGGCGCGGGGTTCTGCTTCACCGGTGTCCCCCTGATAAAGATGTCGCGGCGGAACTCACGGTTGGCGAAGAAGTCCTTCAGCCCCTCGCGGCGGATTATCGGCTGACCCTGCAAGAATTCGCGCGCGGGCGGGGCGTAGTTGACGAAATCCACATTGTCCAGGAGATGCGCCGACGCGGCATAGGTCAGGCCGATCTCCGCCAGCGGTTCCGCCACCTCGGCGAAATAGAACGCGCGCCAATGGGTGTGGAAATACTCGTGCGCGAGGGCGTTACGCGCCTTGGGCTTGATGTGGTCCAGCACCTGGGCGGCGCGGGCGTTCTGCGCGAAATAGGCGGCGTTCAGCCCTTGGATCTTCTCGGCGAATTTGACGCCGGCGTCGACCTTGACCTCGGTCGGCCCCGCCGCATCCTGGTAGCCCATGAACATGAGCTGGCGCAGCGGCATCGCCACGGCGTGGCCCGGCTGCGTATTGTAGCTGGAATAGACCAGGCCGCCTGGCTTCAGGTGGCGGTCGATGAACTTCAGGATGTGTTTTCTGTTCTCGTCGTCGATCCACGACCAGATGCCGTGCATGGCGATCACGTCAAACTGTCCCGGAACCTGCGTCTCCAGGTCGGCGAAGGCGCCTTCGACGAAGGAAATGTTGCCAAGCCCGGCGCGCGACGCGATGCCGCGCGCGGTGGCGATATGTTCGGCATTGAAGTCGGTGCCGGTGAAGCGCAGGCCGGGATGGCCCGCCGCCAGGAACATGGGCGTAAGCCCGAAGCCGCAGCCCAGTTCGATGTAGTCGCAATCCTGGTCACGGTCCCAGGCGATGCCGTTCATGGCCAAGGCCAGCTTGAGCACGGCCGGGTTGAGCTCGCGGTAGTAGTGGATCACATAGGGCACATCGGTGATGTAGCCGCCCTGATCCGGATTTTGCGTCACGCCCGGCCTCGTTTTTTCAAGTTCTCGCGTCCTCGGGGAGAGGGGCGGACCTTAGCCTATCCCGCGCTGCCCGCCCCCACGATTTTACATTTGAGCGGGGCGTGATAAACCGCGCCCATGCTGCAGATCAATAACCTTACCTACCGAATCGGGGCGCGCGTGCTCCTGGATCAGGCCAGCGCCACGATCAATGACGGACACCGGGTCGGCCTGGTGGGGCGCAACGGCACGGGCAAAACCACGCTGTTTCGCCTGATCGCCGGGCAGTTGGCGTCGGACGGCGGGTCGATCGAGCTGCCGCAGCGGGTCGACATGGGGATCACCACCCAGGAAGCGCCCAACGGCGACGAGAGCCTGATCGACACCGTGATCCACGCCGATAAGGAGCTGGCGAGCCTCAACGCCGAGGCCCTGACCGCCACGGACCCGGAACGCATCGCCGCCATCCACGCCCGGCTCCAGGACAAGCACGCCCACACCGCCACGGCGCGCGCGGCGCGCATCCTCGCCGGCCTCGGCTTCGACGCCGAAGCGCAGAACCGGCCGTGCCGGTCGTTCTCCGGCGGCTGGCGCATGCGCGTGGCGCTCGCGGGCCTCCTGTTCACCCAGCCGGAACTGCTCCTGCTCGATGAGCCGACCAACCACCTCGACCTCGAAGCCACGCTGTGGCTGGAAGAATATTTGAAGCGCTATCCCGGCACGATCCTCTTGATCAGCCACGACCGCGACCTGCTGAACCGGGTGCCCACGGAAATCCTGCACCTCGAGAACAGTAAGCTCACGCTCTATCGCGGCGGCTACGACCGTTTCGAGGCGACGCGGCAGATGCAGATCGAGCAGAACGAGAAGGCGCGGGTGAAGCAGGTGGCGCGGCGCGCGGAGATCCAGTCGTTCGTGGACCGCTTCCGCGCCAAGGCGACCAAGGCCAAGCAGGCGCAGTCGCGCCTGAAAATGCTCGAACGCATGAAACCCATCGCCGAGCACCAGGAGGAAGGCAGCTTCCGCTTCACCTTCCCGGAGCCCGAGGCGCTGCCGCCGCCGCTCTATACGCTCGATCGCGTGACGCTGGGCTACAACGGCAAGCCGGTGCTGTCCAACATCTCGCTGCGCCTGGACGAAGACGACCGCATCGCCCTGCTCGGCGCCAACGGCAACGGCAAATCCACCTTCATGAAGCTCCTGGCCGGACGCCTCGCGCCCATGGCCGGCGAGGTGAACAAATCGGGCAAGCTCCGGGTCGGCTATTTCGCCCAGCATCAGGCGGAGGAACTCGATCTCACCGTCACGCCCATCACGCAACTCTCCCGCAAGCGTCCGGGCGTGCCGGAACGCGAAATCCGCAGCCATCTGGGCGCTTTCGCTTTCAGCCAAGCGCGCGCCGAGACTGTCATCGGCAGCCTGTCGGGCGGCGAGAAAGCCAGACTTCTCTTCGCGCTCATGACGGTGGAGAAGCCGCATATCCTGCTGCTGGACGAGCCCACCAACCACCTCGACATGGACTCGCGCCAGGCGCTGATCGAGGCCATCAATGCGTTTCCGGGCGCGGTGGTGATCGTCAGCCACGATCCGCATATCCTGGAACTCACCGTCGACCGCTTCTGGCTGATCGAGAAGGGCCGGGTGCAGCCGTTCGACGGTGACCTCGATGACTACCGCAACCGGTTCACGGAAGCCGCGCCCGCGAGCCGCGAAAAGGCGCGCAGCGATACGGGCGCCGATCCCGCCGCCGACCGCAAGCGCGCCGCCGAACGCCGCCAGCAGCTGGCGCCGTTGAAGAAGCAGCTCCAGCAGGCCGAAACACGCGTCACGGCGTTGGAGAAGGAACGCGCCAAAGTGAAGGAATCGCTGGCCGACCCCACGCTCTACGGCAAAGGCGTCGGACGGCTGCTCGACCTGCAGAAACAATTGGGCACGGTCGAGAAGGATCTCGCGCAGGCCGAGAGCCAGTGGCTCGATCTTCAGGAAAAGTGGGAAACCGCGGAGAAGGCGGCGGTTTAAGAGCGCGCGTCGTCCGGGCTCCACGCCTGCCCGCGGGCGATGGCGACGATTTCCGCGAGGCCCTGGCGCATATCGGTCATAATGAACTCGCCTTTGGCGCCGGGCCCCCCTGACCGCGGATTGGGGAACTTTATCACCCAGGCGTTCATCTTCACGGTGAGTCCGCACAGCACGCTGCCCACCTTCACCTGGGTGCCTTCGACATAGGCCTTCACCTGCTCGAACTTCGCGGCGGTGAGATTGTTCCACATGTCCTGCGACATGGTGCCGAAATCCTGGAAGGTGCGCTTGAGGAAGGTGATCAGGCCGTTGATCAGTTTCTCGACCTTGTCCATCTCGGCCATGAGGTTGCGGTCGTTCCTGACCTGCATGCTCTTGCGCATGTCGCCCATGGCGTAGATGAACGCCTCCAGCAGCGGCGTCAGCCGGTCGAGGCAGTGGTTGTAGTAGGACAGCGACATGAAGATGTCGCCGTAGTTCTCCAGGAACGTCGGGATCTGGTCGATAGTGGTCTGCAGCTTCTCGGCCATCTGCTTGAGGCGCGCGATGGCCTTCTTGACGTCCGGGTCCTTGAACAGCGTGACGATATCCTCGAAGCGTGTGATGTCCTTGCTGTCGTCGCCGTAGATCTCCTTGATCAGCGGCAACGTGAAGCGCGACATGTACCCTGTCAGCTGCTTGTTCTTTTCCTCGGACAGCTTGAGGTCGGCGTAATTGTTCACCGGGACGCCGAGTTCGCGCAGCGTGCGGCGCAAGGAGTAGACGTCGTAGCTGGGCAGGGGCGCCAGGTTATAGATGATGCTGAGGTCGGGATGCGCCGCGCCCTCTTTCCATTTGAAGTGCTGGGGGAGATCGCGGATCGACACCTGGCCCGAACCGGTCTCGCGCTCGGCATATAACTCCATCACCCCGACCAGATGGCTGTTTTTCACCAAGCGCGCGCGCGCCAGCGCCTCCGTCTTGAAGGGAATGATGCGCAACGGAAGGATGAACAGCGAATCAATATCGCTGTCCACGATCGGGTTGCAGGATGCTTGGATGGCCAAGGCTGTATTCGACGACGAGGGTTTACGACTGACGCAATCAATTCGGCAGGGGAGCACAAGTCAAACGGGTGCGTCGGAAGCCTGTTGCCGCGCAATCTTCACGGAAGTGGTATCGAATCGCAACAAGATCCCCGCACACGCCCGGGTGGTGAGGATCGCGCGAACTAGTTAATGCACCCTTAGGTTACATCAAGGCGGTAGCGGAGGTAATTTAGAAATCCTCTACTTTTCCGCCGTCTCGATTTCCACGCGGAGCGCGGAGAGCCCCGCCCAAAGCGCTTAAGCGTCGTAGGTGGAGTTCAGAGCTTCTTCCAGCTCGAAGAACGTCGGCTGGACTTCGGACGGCACGTTGCCGCGGCCGATTTCCACGGACACCTGAGGGGCGTTACCGTTGAGATGGGCCACCAGGACGTCGCGGATAATCAGGTAGAAGCGATGTTCTTCGTCCAGAATGCCTTTGAGCCGGGTCTGGAGCGGGCCGACCAGCAGGTAGGCCAGGAAGATGCCGAGGAACGTGCCCACCAGCGCGCTGCCGATCATGCCGCCCAGCACTTCCGGCGGCTCGGTCACCGACGCCATGGTCTTGATCACGCCCAGCACGGCGGCGACGATGCCGATGGCCGGCAGGCCGTCGGCCATGGTCGAGAGCGCGCCCTGGGGCACCAGCTTCTCGTGGTGATGCTTGTCGAGCTGGACTTCCATGGTGTCGAACACCTGATGCGGATCGTCCAGGTTCATGGACAGCATGCGCAGGGTGTCGCAGATGAAATCGAGCGCGAAGTGATCGGCCAGGATGCGCGGGTACTTCTGGAAAATCGTGCTTTCTTCGGGCTTTTCGATGTGGCTTTCGATCACCAGGATGCCCTTGGACTTGATCATCTTGGTGATCGTGAACAACAGGCACAGCATGTCCTTGAAGTCCTGCTCCTTCCACTTGGGGCCGGAGAACACCTGCTTGAGACCCGCCACCACACCTTTAAGGGTGCTCGGGGTATTGCCGATCACCAGCGCGCCGATGGAGCCGCCGAGAATGGTCATGAGCTCGTGAGGGGCCGCTTCCAGCACGACGTGCATGGAGCCGCCGGAAATGATGTAGCCGCCGAACACCATGATGATGACAATGACAAGGCCAACGATCTGCATCATGGCTGAGTACGCCCCTGGTTCTGCCGCTTCTGCGGCGTGATGTGCGGCCGCGGCCGTCAACCCCCTGAAGCACGACCAAGTCGTGCTTCAGTCTCACCTTGGTCGCACTGGCGGCGGCGAACCGGCTTCCACCCCCCGATCAAGTCCGAGGGCGTGCTGCGCCGGCCAATGCTCCATTTCAAATACCTACACTAAACAGAAAGTGTTATCAAAACCTTATAGACCGCTGCGTTTATTACTTCTTTTTACATCTTGAGCGTGATGGAACGGCTCCGCACCGAGTTAAAGGCACAAGCCTGGATCAGGCGCGCGCAGGCCAGGGGGCTGATGGCCACCGTGGTGCGCAAGGGCGACGCCGACGCGGGCGCGCTTTTCCTGAAGTTCAACCGGTTCAAGGCGGGCTGCGAGGTGTTCGCGGGCGCCACCGCCGCGGATGGCAGCCCGGCCTGGATCAGATCCACCGGGCCCGCGCCGGTTCCCGAACGGGACGCGGACGCCTATCTTGCCCGCCAGGCCGGCTATGACCCCGATCTCTGGGTGGTGGAGATCGAAGACCCCAAAGGCCAGTTTGTGTTCGACGAACCGGTCCTGAAGGTCTGAGGAGCGGCTGGTTTCGCAGTGTTTCGGGCGGCTAACGCCTTAGGTGGACAGCACCCCTGGCCCCAACTATCTTCTGGCCTTCATTTTATAAACGGACCAAGGCACTCCGATGAGCACGGAAGAACCCGGCGGCTGGAACGATGAGAAGATCGGCCGCCTCAAGAAACTCTGGTCGGAAGGCCTGACCACGGGCGAGATCGGGAAACGGTTAGGTGTTTCCAAGAACGCGGTCGTGGGCAAAGCCCATCGCCTCGGCCTCAAAGGCCGGCCGTCGCCCATCAAGCGTCAGCAGAAGGCCGCCGAGCCCAAGAAGGAAACGCGGATCTTCACGCTGACCGACCTCTCGGCCCAGACCTGCCGCTGGCCGATCGGCGACCCGAAGCACGAGGATTTCCGCTTTTGCGGCAAGCCGGTCGCGACCAGCAAGCCCTACTGCGGCGAGCATTGCTCGGTCGCCTATGTGGGGTCGGGCAAGTCCTCGCGCAGCGAAGAGCCCGCCGCGTCTTAAACCACCGGATTTAGACCACCGGATATGGTGGTTCCTTGCCGTTCAGCACGGCATTGATGTTGGTGATGGCGATCATCCCCATGGCGGTGCGCGTCTCCATGGTGGCGCTGCCGACGTGCGGCAGCAGGAACACGTTCCCCAGTTCCAGGTAGCGCCGGTCAAATCGTGGCTCGACGTTATAGACGTCGAGCCCGGCGGCGGCGATGTGGCCGGATTTAAGCGCCGCGATCAGGGCGTCGTCGTCGATCAGCCCGCCGCGCGCGGTGTTGACGACAATGGCCCCCGGCGGCAGCCACGCCAGCTTCTCGGCGTCCAGCAGTCCGCGGGTTTCCTCGGTCAGGGGCAGGTGCAACGACAGCACGTCGCTGTGCGGCAGCATCTCCTCGAGTGAGGCGAAGAAGCGGCAGTCCAGCGCCCATTCCACCGGTTTGCGGTTGTGATAGAGCACGGTCATGCCGAAGGACTGCGCGCGCTTGGCCACCGCCGCGCCGATGCCGCCCATGCCGACGATCCCAAGGCGCTTGCCCGTCACCTGGGTGCCCAGCATGAATGTGGGCCGGAAGCCCGGCCAGCTGCCGTCTTCCATCGCCTTGCGGCCTTCATGGGCGCGCCGCGAAGCGCCCAACATCAACAGCAGCGCGATATCGGCGGTGGCGTCATTGAGAACGCCCGGTGTGTTTGTGACACGGAGATTGCGCGCGCGCGCCGCGGCCAGGTCGATGTGCTCAAAGCCCACCGAGAAGCTGGCGAGGATGCGCACCGTGGCGGGCAGGGCGGCGATGGCGGCCGCGTCGATGCGGTCGCACGGGCTGACGATCACCGCC